>JADGNR010000114.1 GCA_017883415.1 Bryobacteraceae bacterium
CATCGAGATTCCCGAGGCGGAGGTCGCCACGCTATGCCGCCATAACGGCATCCGGAAACTCGCTCTGTTCGGTTCCGTTCTCACCGATCGCTTCTCCCCATCCAGTGATATCGACGTGCTGGTTGAGTTCCAGCCGAGCACTCGCGTCGGCTTCTTCCGCCTGGCGGACATCGAGAGCGAGCTCAGCCTGCTTCTCGGTGGCCGGAAAGTTGACTTGAGGACACCGATGGATCTGAGCCGGCACTTCCGGGAAGAAGTCGTCCGGGATGCTTTGGTCGTCTATGCCGAGCCCTGATGCCGTTTGCCTGCGACCCGATGAGGTCGTACCCGTCGGATTCATGGACCCGGCCCCACCCACGGGGGCAGGATCGGTTGGCCGGCCCGTGTCAGGCATGGGGTCAGTCGGTTTCTCGGCGGCTCGGCGCCTCGGCGGTAAATGAAACGCTCCCCGCCCGCCCTACAATAGATTAATGCTCTCCGGTTTCGATCCCCTCGTAGCGGAATGGTTCGCCACGCGTTTCTCCTACGCCACCGAGCCGCAACTGCGAGGCTGGCCGGAAATCCGGCAGGGCCGCGACGTCCTCATCTCCGCTCCGACCGGTTCCGGGAAGACGCTGGCCGCCTTTCTGCACTGCATCGATACCCTGGTGCGCCGCGCGCGCCTGGGACCGCTCGCCGATGGGACCGAGGTGGTCTACGTCTCGCCCCTCAAGGCGCTCAGCAACGACGTGCATAAGAATCTGGAAGTGCCGCTCGCGGAGATCGCCGCGCTGGCAGCCGCCCAGGGCATCGCGCTCGCCCCCATCCGCGCCGCCCTGCGCACCGGCGACACGCCGCAGGCGGAGCGCCGGCAGATGACCCGCACCGGCCCCCATATCCTGGTCACCACGCCCGAATCGCTCTACATTCTGCTCACGGCCGCGCAGCCGCGCGCGATGCTGGCGGGCGTTCGCACCGTCATCGTCGACGAGATTCATGCCGTCGCCGGCAATAAGCGCGGATCGCATCTGGCGCTCACCCTGGCGCGGCTCGACCGCCTGGTGGAGCAGTCGGGCGGCGGCAAGCCGCAGCGCATCGGCCTCTCCGCCACGGTCAAGCCGCTGGAGGAAGTCGCGGCTTTCCTCAGCGACCGCGCGCACATCGTGAACATCGGCCATCGCCGCGAGATGGATCTCGCCGTGGAGGTGCCGCGCGACGAGTTGGGCCCCGTGGCCAGCAACGAAATGTGGGGCGAGATCTACGACCGCACCGCGGAGCTGATCCGCCAAAACCGCACCACGCTCGTCTTCGTGAATACGCGGCGCCTCTCCGAGCGTGTGGCCCACCATCTGGCCGAGCGTTTGGGCGCCAACGCCGTCCTGCCGCACCACGGCAGCCTCGCGCGCGCGCTACGCCTGGAGGCCGAGCGGCGGTTGAAATCGGGCGAGCTGCGCGCCGTGGTGGCGACCGCGTCGCTCGAGCTGGGAATCGACATCGGCTCGGTCGACCTGGTGTGCCAGATCGGCTCACCGCGCTCCATCTCGGTCGGCCTGCAGCGCATCGGCCGGGCCGGCCATTGGGTTGGCGCGCTGCCCAAGGGCCGTCTGTTCGCCACCACGCGCGACGAGCTGATCGAATGCGCCGCCCTGGTGCGCGCCATTCACCGCGGCGAGCTGGACCGCCTCGAAATTCCGCGCAACCCGCTCGATATTCTGGCGCAGCAGATGGTGGCCGCCTGCGCCGCCGAGGATTTCGCCGAAGACGAGCTGTTCGCCCTGGTGCGCCGCGCCTGGCCCTACCGCACGCTCCCGCGCCAGGATTTCGACGCCGTGCTGGCGGTGCTTTCCGAGGGTATCTCGACGGCGCGCGGCCGCAGCGGCGCCTGGCTGCACCGCGATGCCGTGAACCGGCGCGTGCGCGGCCGGCGCGGCGCCCGCCTGACCGCCATCACTTCGGGCGGCGCCATTCCCGATACCGCGCAATACCTCGTGGTGGCCGAGCCCGAAGGCGTCACCGTGGGGACGCTCGATGAGGATTTCGCCGTGGAGAGCATGGCCGGCGACGTCTTCCTGCTGGGCACCACTTCCTGGCGCATCCGGCGCATCGAGGCCGGCCGCGTGCGCGTCGAAGATGCCCACGGCGCGGCGCCCTCCATCCCCTTCTGGCGCGGGGAAGCGCCCGGGCGCACGCTCGAGCTGTCGCGCGAAGTGGCGCGGCTGCGCGAAGATGTGGCCGCCGGCACGGGCATTCCCGCCGCCATCGCGCTGCTCGAGCGCGATTGCGGGCTCGACCCGCGCGGCGCCGCGCAGGCCGCGGAATACGTGCTGGCCGGCTGCGCCGCCCTCGGCGCTACCCCCACTACCGAAACCATCGTGGCCGAGCGCTTCTTCGACGAGGCCGGCGGCATGCAGCTTGTGCTCCACGCTCCCTTCGGCGCGCGCATCAATCGCGCCTGGGGCCTGGCGCTGCGCAAACGCTTCTGCCGCTCGTTCAATTTCGAGCTGCAAGCCGCCGCCACCGATAACGGCATTGTCATCTCGCTCGGCGAGCAGCACTCGTTTCCGCTCGAGATCGTCTTCGAATTCGTGCGCCCGGAAACGGTGGAGGAGGTGCTCACCCAGGCGCTCCTGGCCGCCCCCATGTTCACCGCGCGCTGGCGTTGGAACGCTTCCCGGTCGCTCGCCATCCCGCGCTATCGCGGCGGCCGCAAGGTGCCCCCGCCCATCCAGCGCATGCGCGCCGACGACCTCATGGCCGCCGTCTTCCCCGACCAGGCCGCCTGCCCCGAGAACCTGGAGTGCGAGGTCCGCATTCCCGATCACCCGCTGGTGCGCGAGACCATCGACAACTGCCTCTACGAAGCCATGGATCTGAATGGGCTCCGCGCCCTGCTGGCCGCCATCGGCGACGGCCGCATACGCACCGTGGCCCTCGACACGCCCGAGCCCTCGCCCTTCTCCCATGAGATCCTGAACGCCAATCCCTACGCTTTCCTGGATGACGCCCCGCTCGAAGAGCGCCGCGCGCGCGCCGTGCAGATGCGCCGCACCCTGCCTGCCGATTATGGCGAAGGAGCCGGTTCGCTCGATCCCGCGGCCATCGCGCAAGTGGCCGAAGAAGCCTGGCCGCCCATGCGCGACCCCGACGAGCTGCACGAGGCGCTGTGCGGCCTGGCCCTGCTGCCGGCCGCCACAGGCGATGCCGCCACCCTGTTCGCCCTGCTTGCCGCCGAACGCCGCGCCACCACCTGCACCATGGCCGCGCGCGATTTCTGGGTGGCCGCCGAACGCCTCGACCTGGTGCGCCGCGTCTACCCGGACGCGGTGCTGCACCCCACCATTGCCGCGCCCGCCGCCGCGCGCGGCATTCCCGCTACCCCCGAAGCCTGCGCCGCCGAAATCCTGCGCGGCTGGTTCGAATGCTCCGGGCCGTTGCGCGCCGCCGATCTCGCGGAGCGCCTCGCCATGCCGCTCGATCTGGTGGATCAGGCGCTCGCCCAACTGGAGGCCGAGGGACAGATTCTGCGCGGGCAGTTCACGTTGCGCGGGCAGCCCCGCGCACCCGGCGAGGAGGCCGGTCTGGAATGGTGCCACCGCCGCCTGCTGGCGCGCATTCACCGCTTGACCATCGGGCGGCTCCGCCGCGAAATCGAGCCCGTGACCACCGCGCAGTTCTTCGCTTTCCTCAACCGCTGGCAGCATCTTTCCCCCGGCACCCAGTTGCATGGCGTGGATGGCACGCTCCAAATCGTAAAGCAATTGCAGGGCTCGGAATTCGCCGCCGCCGCTTGGGAAGCGGAAATCCTGCCGCGCCGCGTGGCGCGCTATAAGCCCGAGTACCTGGACCAACTCACACTTTCGGGCGAAGTGAGCTGGGGCCGGCTTTCGCCCCATCCCGCGTTCGAGCGCACCGAGGAAGGGCACAAAGGCCGCCGCGTCCGCCCCACGCGCGTAGCCCCACTGGCATTGTTCCTGCGCGAGGATTCGTCCTGGCTGCTGGACACCCCCCAGCCATCGCCGCGGGATTCGCTATCCCATCCCGCGCGCGAGGTGCTGGCCGCCATCGAATCGCACGGGGCTTCGTTCTTCGCCGACCTGGCGCGTGCTACCGGCCGCCTGGCCAGCGAAGTGGAGGACGCGCTGTGGGAACTGGTGGCCGCCGGCCTGGTCACCGCGGACGGTTTCGAAAACCTGCGCGCGCTGCTCGATCCCCGCCGCCGCCGCGGCCAGGGACGCGCCCGCTCCGCGCGGCCGCGTCACGCGCCCGGACGATGGGCCCTGCTGCCCCACACCGGCGCGCCCGCCGAGGGCCATGCCGAGGCGTTCGCGCGCCAGTTGCTGCTCCGCTGGGGAGTGGTTTTCCGGGACCTGGCGGTGCGCGAGACCCTCGCCCCCGCGTGGCGCGATCTGCTGGTGGCCTTGCGCCGCCTGGAATCGCGCGGCGAAATTCGCGGCGGGCGGTTTGTTGCCGCCTTCCTCGGCGAGCAGTTCGCCCTCCCCGAGGCGCTCGATCTGCTGCGCGCCATTCGCCGCTCGGGAGAAACCGCGCCCGCGCCCGATATGGCGCGCGCGCTCGCCCCACCCCCGGCCGCCGTGTCCGCTGCGGCCGGCCTCATTCCCGCGCTCTGAGTTGCTCCATCAGGTTCCGCGGAATCCGCAAATTGCCCGCGCAGCCCGTGCCCAGCAGCACCCCCGGTTTCACCGCGCCGTGAAAATCCGAGCCGCCCGTCACCTTCAATCCGTAGCGCCGCGCCAACCCCAGATACATCTCCGTCTCCCTGGGGCCGTGATCGCTGTGGTACGCCTCGAGAGCGTCCAGCCCAGCCTCGCATAGTTCCGGCATGAGCGAGGGCACGTCGCCATGCACGCGGACCGGGTGGGCCAGCGAGGCAATCCCGCCGGCGTTGCGAATCTTCGCCACGCCCTCCGCCAATAGCGGCTCGCGGCGGTACACATACCCCTTCGCCGATTCGTCCAGGTATTCGTCGAACGCCTCCCGGAGGTTGGCGACGTACCCCTTTTCCACCATGATCTGCGCAAAATGCGGGCGGCCCGTCATCCCGCGCCCGCGCGCTTCGGCCTCCTCCAGGGTGATGTCGAAGCCCAACTCGCGCAGACGCGCCGCCAGCCGCACATTGCGCTCGCGGCGCGACTCCTGCAGGTCCAGAATCCAGGTGCGAAATTCCGCCAGCCCGTCTTGCGCCAGAAAATATCCCAGCAGGTGGGCCGAATGGCCGTGCAGTTGCGTGGACAACTCGATGCCGCAGACCAGTTCCACCCCGGCTTCGGCGGCTGCCGGCAATGCCTGGTCGTAACCGGCAAAGTTATCGTGATCGGTGATGCCCAGGACGTCCACGCCCGCGCGGACCGCCTCCTGGATCAACTCGGTGGGCGAACAAGTCCCGTCGGATTCGTTGGTGTGCGAGTGGAGATCGATCAAAGGAAACCAGACCCAAGCGTTTCAGTGTAGCTTAAATCGGATTTCCCCCACGCACGCCGATTGACCACGCCGATTAACCGGCAACCGCTCCCTCACGGGGGTGCCCTCTGGGCCCGGCTCTGATAGCGCGTCGGAGCCGCGATCGTAAGGGAGCGGTTGCTTCCGGCACCCGATTAGCGCACGCGGAAGGTGAATTCCGGCCTCTCCTCGCGCAGCGACTCCAGGTCGAGTTCCTCGGCCGCGGAGAGGTCCAGCACGCGCACGCGCTGCCCTTCCCGCAGGTCCTGCAGGCGCACTTCGCGCCCGTTCGGGAACCGTACGGCATCGCGATAGCTGTTTACCACCGCCGAAATCTGCGTGAAAGTTACTTCTTCCGCCGGGCCCACTCCCAGGTCCTGCTGCAGCCTGACGGGAATATCCTGCAGACGAAGGCGCGCTCCCGGCGGAATGCACACGGCGGGCACCGGTTCCATCTTGGGCGGGCTAAAGAACTCTCTGATCGCGCACCAGATGCCGGTGCGGGCCGGCGGCGGCGCCATGGTCCGCTTCACATCCGCGGGTGAGGCCAGCCCCAGGGATCCCGTGGGAAACCGGTGTGCCACCAGTTCCTCGCCTTCCTGTGCCAGCCGGTTCGGTACCGCCATAAGCGAGTAGTCACACATTTTCTTTAATCCTCCTTCGGTTGATCGAGAGACCTTGGCCCTTGCAGATTCCGGGTACGCCCCTCCCTCATTTCTAAGTTTCCTCTTCTCCCCGGAATTGACAAGACACAAATGGCAGGCGAGGTGGTATTGAAGACCGTTTCCATGTGCGCTATGGCACAATCGGGCCGCCGCGCTTGCGAGTAGGGGTATTACGTTAAGATGTGATGAGTGACTCCAGAGCCGAACCCCGAGCCCGCGCCGGAAGCTGAGCTCCATCCTGCCTGGCTCCGGGTCCAGCTCGCGCGCCATCCCAAGCGCCCCCATTCGCTCGACTACATCGAGCGTCTGTTCGCCGATTTTCAGGAGATCCACGGCGACCGCGCCTTTGGGGACGATCCCGCCATCGTGGCCGGCATGGGGCGCTTCGAGGGACGCCCGGTCATGGTGGTGGCCGAGCAGAAGGGGCGCGACACCAAGCAGAAGGTGTACCGCAATTTCGGCATGCCCAAGCCGGAGGGCTACCGCAAGGCCCTGCGCGCCATGCAAATCGCCGCCAAGTTCAACCGTCCGGTGATCACCTTTCTGGACACCCCCGGCGCGTACCCGGGCATCGATGCCGAGGAGCGCGGGCAGGCCGAGGCCATCGCGCGCAACCTCCGCGAAATGGCGCGCCTGCCGGTCCCCGTGGTGGTGGCCTGCATCGGCGAGGGCGGCAGCGGCGGCGCGCTCGCCCTGGGCGTCGGCAATATCGTCCTCATGCTCGAAAACGCGGTGTACAGCGTGATCTCGCCGGAAAGCTGCGCCGCCATCATCTACCGCGATTCCGGTAAGGCCGAACAGGCCGCCGCCGCCCTGCGTCTCACCGCGCAGGACCTGTACGGGCTGGAGCTCATCGATGGCATCGTGCCCGAGCCCGCGGGCGGCGCGCAGGAGGACCCCGCGGCCGCCGCCGAGAACCTGCGCCAACACCTCCTGTGCCGTCTCGAGGAGATGTCCGGCCGCACCCCCCGCCAGTTGGTGGACCATCGCTATGCGAAGTTCCGCCGGATGGGTAACTTCTTCGCGTGAAGAAAACCGCCTGGCTCGCCGCCGCCTTCGCCGCCCTGGTATTAGCCTACGTGGTGTTTTCCTCGTTCCGTACGCAGCCCTTCCGCTGCCGCGTGTGCATCACCTTCAAGGGCAACCGCGACTGCCGCACCGCCTCCGGCGAAACCCGCCAGCAGGCCGAGCGCACCGCCGTCACCACCGTCTGCGCGCAGCTTGCCGGCGGGGTCACCGAATCCAATCAGTGCGAGAACACCGCGCCCGACTCGGTCGAGTGGCTCCGGGGCAACTGAAGCGAGGCGCGGTGATATGGAACCCGTACCGCGCCCGGAATGGGCGTCCCCCATCGAAGTGGGCGTGCATGTCCGCAGCTTTTACTCCGCGCTGCCGGAACAGCCGACCCGAGAGGTGCTTCAGCCCCTCCGCGGCGATCCGAAGCTGCTGGCCTTCCTTGCCAGGCGCACCCTGGGACGACTGGAATTCTCCGGCCGGCTGCCGCGGCCAGACTGGTTTGGGCTCTATCACCCGACGTCCCGCGATCTGCGTGTCAATTCCTTTCGCTCTCCTGAGACCTATGGAAAGGAGTTTTATCCGCCGGAATTGCAGTCAGTGTCGAGTGCCGGGAGAAATCTGGTCGAGGCCATGCAGCGCAGTCTCTACCACGAGTTGGGCCATTCGCTTTTCGATGCAGCCGGTCCAGAAGCTCAGCATCAGGTGACGAGGCTTTTGTGGAGCGGGCGGGCTATGCCGATATCCATTCGAGCGAGAAGGGACGCGGCTGAATACTTCTGCGAGACCTTTGCCGCGTATCGCTTCGAAGACGGACTTGCGGACACGGACCCGGAGGGCTACGATATGGTTGAGGCCATCCTCCGGATGGTAGGGAAGAAATGACCGCCCAGGAACAGCAACGGAATGAGCAGCTTAACGCCATCGGTCGCGAACTGGACGAACTCCATCTCTCCGGGGAGCTGAACTTCGACAACTTCAAAGCGCTCTTTCATCGGGCCCTCGCCATCTGCGGTCCCGGTGACGACATGGAAATGTTCTGCCATTTTGCCCGTGGCGAGGGCTGGTGGGACTGGATGATGCAGGAACTCCAGAACGCGCCTTCCCGGCGTGTCGCCTAAGCCCGGCCTGTTCCCCACCTCCCCCCGCTAATTTCCTTCACCCCCATCCGTCTCTCGGTAGCGGCTTCCGGCAGTTTCAACACCTCAGGGTGTAGAATAATGAGTGAACTCCCGGCTACAGATTTGCGTCTAATCCCGGTGACCGTGAAAATAGGGAGATTTGCGTCGTGAAGACTAAGTGGAAGATTGTCATCGCCGTGGTGGTGGTCCTCGTTCTGGTGATCGGGGTTTATGCCAGCACCGTATATAGCAAGCGCGGGGTGGTCTCGGTGCAGACGGGCAGCGCTGTGCGCATGGATCTGCTCAGCCAGGTGACCGCATCCGGCGAGATTAAGCCCAAGAATTACATCAACATCGGCGCTAATGCCATGGGCGAGATCACGGGCTTGGCGGTTAAGGAAGGCGACCGCGTCCGCAAAGGCCAGTTGCTGGCCAAAATCGAGAACACCCAGCCCGCCGCCACCGTGGAATCGCAGAAGGCCAATCTCAGTTCGGCTGAAGCCGACTCCGGCGCCGCCGAAGCCGGGGTGAAGGCGGCCGATGAGAATCTGTCCACCCTGCGCGCCGCCATCTCGCAAAGTAAAGCCGACCTGGAGCGCATGAAGGTCGATTACCAGCGCGCCGAATCCATGTACAAAGAAGGGCTGGGCGCCAAACAGGACTTCGACGTCAAGAAATCCTATTACGATGCCCAGGTGGCCGCCGTGCAGCAGTCCGAGGCCCGCCTGGTCCAGGCCCGTGCGCAGCGCGAACAGACCGCCGCCCAACTCATCGCCACCCAGAGGCGCATCGGCGTGGCTCGCGCCGACCTGGCCCGGATCAACGATATTCTGCACAAATACGATTCCTATGCCCCGCTCGATGGGGTGGTGACCAATCTTCCCGTGCGCGCCGGCGAGACGGTCGTGCCCGGCCTGCAAAACCAGACCGGCACCATCATCATGACCATCGCCGATATGTCGCTCATCACCGCCGAAGTCAAGGTGGACGAAACGGATATCGTCAACGTCAAGCTGAACCAGGTCGCCGAGATCACCATCGACGCCATCCCCAACAAAACATTCAAGGGCCACGTCAGCGAAATCGGCAATACCGCCATTCTGCGCTCCACCGGCGTGGCCGCCTCGCAGAGCGCCATCTCCAGCCAGGAAGCCAAGGACTTCAAGGTGGTGGTCGCCATGGACAACCCGCCCGACGAGGTCCGCCCCGGACTTTCCTGCACCGCCAAGATAACCACAGCCACCCGAAAGAACGTCATTACTATTCCGATACAAGCGCTGACCGTTCGCCAAAAGGGCGACCTCGAGCCCAAAAAGCCGCTCGGGACCGGGACGCAAGCCGCCACCAAGCCCGATCCGGTGGCGGAGAAAGCGCGTAAGGAAGAGGTACAAGGCGTGTTCGTGGTAAGCGGCGGCAAGGCCCAGTTTCGTAAGGTGGAGACCGGCATCACCGGCGCGACCGATATCGAGGTGCTGAGCGGCCTCAAGGAAGGCGATCAGATCATCACCGGGACTTACCAGATCATCCGCACCATCGCCAACGACGCCCAGGTGAAAGTGGACAATAAGAGCCCGGCACAGCAGCAGAAGACGTAGCACCATAGCGCGGAACCGCGAGCCTCGGCAAGCGGCCGATCTTGGGAAACGAGAATCTATCCGATGGCAGCAGCAGTAGCACAAAAAGAACTCATCCAGCGCGGCGAGCAACTCAAGCGGGACGGCATCGTCATCCGCACCTACAATCTCTGGAAAACCTATGTCATGGGCGACCAGGAGATCCATGCCGTCTCCGGGGTGGATATCGAGATCAAGCGCGGGGAGTACTGCGCCATCATGGGCCCCTCGGGTTCGGGCAAGTCGACCCTGATGAACCTGATCGGCTGTCTCGATACGCCCACCAGCGGGCAGTATTACATCAACGGGAACCTGGTCAGCGAGATGAGCGACGACGAGCTGGCGCGCATCCGCAACAAGGAAATCGGCTTCGTGTTCCAGACCTTCAACCTGCTGCCGCGCGCCACTTCACTGCATAATGTCGAGCTCCCCCTGATTTACTCCGGCATGGCTTCCGAGAAGCGGCTCGAAATGGCCAAGCTGGCCATGAAGCAGGTGGACCTGGAAGCCCGCATGTACCACAAGCCCAACGAGCTCTCGGGCGGCCAGCGCCAGCGTGTGGCCGTAGCGCGGGCCCTGGTGAACAACCCCTCCATCCTGCTGGCCGACGAGCCCACCGGCAACCTGGACACCGCCACCGGCAACGAAATCATGGCCCTCTTCGAACGGCTCTACCAGCAGGGCAACACCATCATCCTGGTCACCCACGAGCACGATATCGCGCTCCATGCCCACCGCGTGATCCACATCCGCGACGGCAAAATCGAAAAGGACGAACGGATCAAGTAAGTAGGGTAGGCCTCCTGGCCTGCCCTCCAGAGTTGTTCCGCTCGCCCACAGGGCAGGCCGGGAGGCCTACCCCACTTACTGCACCACCTTGGCGATCAGAACCAGGAACAGGGCTGTGTCCGGTCCGTTCAGGCTGCTCCTCCCCACCACCAGCTTCTGCCCTTCCTTGACATCCACCACTTCGGTTGAGATTCCCGTGTCCACGTATTGGACCTTGTCGTTGGGTCCGATCGGGATTCTCAACCCGGCATGAAGCCCATCCAGCCGCACCATGCTCCCATCCGCGTCCAGGCTGGCCGACCGCACGCGGCACGAGGTCAACCTGCCGCGGCTTAACTGCCCCGAGGCATCCGCCCCCACGCCCGCCCGCGTGCGGAGCGAAAGCACGTCCAGCATCACGTAGTTTTTGAACGGAAACGTGCCCTTGAGCGTTGCCACGGTGCTTTGCAGGTCCGCGGGGATGGGACTGCCGGTCATGTCGGCCTGATCGCTGCCGACCAAGTAGTACACCGTCAACTCGATATCCTTGTGCCCGGCCGACGGCACATCCAGTTGTTTGATGGCCTCTTCCGCGGTGGTCACGTTGCTGCGCTTGCCGGTGACGGCAATCACTTTCATGCCCCGGTCGACTTGCGTGGCCACGCCGAAGTTGCGCAGCAGGTTCTCAATCGCCTGCGGGTCCGCGTATTTCAACGTGACCAGCTTGTGAATCGTCTCGCTTGGATCCTGCGCCGTCTGCGCCACTACGGGCGCTGCTGCAAGCACCAAGGCCAGCAATAATCGTCTCATTTCGCATCTCCTCTTATTTCTGCAATCCAATAAATGACGACGTCCGGATCGTCCGTCTCCAGCTTCACCATCACCGGTTCCACCCGCGCCCCCAGCACCGGCGGCGCTGCCTGCCGGGAACCCGTCCGGCCTTGCGGTCGCCGGTGAACCGGCTTCGGCTGAGCAGCCGCCTCCGCAACCTGTACTTTCGGCTCCGGTGGGGTAGGCCTCCCGGCCTGCCCCATGATCTCCGGCCTCCTGGGCTGCGGCGCGTGCCCCGGCCGGACCGCGAACGCCACCAGCAGCGCCACCGCCGCGGCGGCCGCCAGGCCATACACCCAGGCCCGACGCCACCACGCCCGCCGCTCGCCCGCCAGTTCCGCCAGCACCCGCGCCCGCACCGCCGCGAAGTGCGCCGCGGCCAGCGGCTCCTGGTGCGCTTCCCGCAACAGCTCGAGGCTCTGCTTCAAACCGGAGGCGAATACCTGGCACCCGGCGCAATCCGCCACGTGCCGCTCCACCTCCGCCGCTTCGGACGCCGCCAGGTCGCCCCCCACATACAATGCAATCCGTTCTTCCCAGTCCCTGCAATTCATACGTGCCTCCGGAAGTAGCGCTCCACGAACTCCCGCACCTTGACGCGCGCCTTGGACACCTGCGAGCGCACCGTGGCTTCGCTCGATCCCAACGCCCGCGCCACTTCCTCCGTCGATAGCCCTTCCAGGTCCCGCAATACCAGCGCCGCCCGCTCTTTCTCCGAGAGCATCCGCAAGCTCAGCTCCAGCACGCTCCGCCGCTCCGCCTCCGTGGCGCTCCGCTGCGGATCGGGCCCGGCGGCCGCCGGTTCGGCAATCTCGTCCAGGGCCACCGGCCGAGGCCGCCTCCGCCGCAGATCGTGGCAGATGTTGACCGTCACCCGGTACAGCCACCCCGCGACGTTGCTGGCCGATTCCACCTTCCGCAGATTCCGGTACAGCCGCAGGAACACTTCCTGCGAAGCGTCCTGCGCGTCTTCCAGGTTCCCCAGCAGGCGCAGCGCCGTGACGAGCACCATGCGCTCGTGTTGCCGCATGAGCAGCTCGAACGCCGCCAGGTCGCCCGCCTGGGCCGCCGCGATTGCGCTCGACCGGTCACCGTCCATCGGTCCAACCGTAGCAAGGAACGCCAGGGCTTTCATCCTTTCCTACCAGGTAAAACTCACGATCCCTCGAAAACGTGTATGCGATTCTTCCGGCCTGGCCCGGCCCCTGGCCCCCGGCCCCCGGCCCCGCCAGCGAAGCGAGCCTGCTACCCTGATCCTTCACCCATGTCCGGCAAGCTCTCCATTCCCCCCGCCGAAATCCGCGCCATCGCCTCCGCCGCCGTCGAATTTCTGGCGTCCTACTTTGAAACCCTGGCCGAGCGCCCGGTGGTGGTGCCGGCCACCTCCCAATCCATCCGGCAGGCCCTGGACGAGCCTCTGCCGCAGGACGGCGCCGATTTCCAGGCGCTGCTCGATACCCTGCGCGACGTCATCTCGCGCTACAGCCGCCACAACAGCCATCCCCGCTTCTTCGGCTACGTGTCTTCCCCCGGAACGCCGATCACGGCCGTGGGCACCATGCTGGCGTCGGCCCTCAACATCAACGTCACCTGCTGGCGCTCGGCGCCCTCCGGCACCGAACTCGAGCACCTCACCATCAACTGGCTGAAGGAGATGTTGGGCTACCCCGCCGCAGCCGCCGGGCTGCTGACCAGCGGCGGGTCCATGGCCAACTTCGCCGCCCTCGCCGCCGCCCGCAGCGCCAAGGCCCCCGCCAACGTGGTGCGCGACGGCGTGGCCGCGGCCGGTACGCGCATGTGCGTCTATGTCTCCGAGGAGGGCCACTTCTCCGTGGCCAAGGCCGCCGGAATGCTGGGCTTGGGTGAAGCCAACGTGCGCTCGGTCAAGACCGGCGATCGGCTGCAAATCTCGCTCGCCGATCTCGACCGCCTCGTCCAGCAGGACCTCGCGGCAGGCCACCTCCCCTTCTGCGTGGTCGCCAACGCCGGCACCACCGCCACCGGCGCCTTCGACCCCATCGGCGATCTGGCCGATTTCTCGCGCCGCCACAACCTCTGGCTGCACGTCGACGCCGCCTACGGAGGCTTTGCCGCCCTCGCCCCCTCCGCCCGCCACCTGTTCGCCCGCATCGGGGAGGCCGATTCCGTCACGCTCGACCCCCACAAGTGGCTCTACCTCCCCATCGGATGCGGCTGCGTGTTGTACCGGGACCCCGCGGCCGCGCGCGCCGCCTTCAGCCATGGCGCCGAGTACACGCGCACCATCGGCCTGGAACGCGACGAGGCGTTCGCGTTCTGGGATTACGGCCCCGAGCTTTCGCGCCCGTTTCGCGCGCTCGATCTCTGGCTGCTGGTCAAGTACGCCGGCGCGCGCCAACTGGGCGAGGCCATCGAACAGAACATCGCCTGCGCAAAATACTTCGAGCAGCTGGTCCGATCGAGCGCCGATTTCGAAATGCTCGCCGCGGTGGAGCTTTCCATCTTCTGTTTCCGCTACGCCCCGCCCGGGTTCCAGGGAGACCTCGACGCCCTCAACGAGCGCATCCTGGTGGCGTTACAGCGCGGCGGCAGCACCTATCTGTCGAACGCGCGCGTCCACGGCCATTTCGCCCTGCGCGGCTGCGTGCTCAACTACCGCACCACCCTCCGCGATATGGAAATCGTGCTGGACGACGTCCGCCGCGCGGCCTCGTCCTTGTAACAGCGCGCCCCCGATCCCCGGCCACGATCCCGGCCCCCGATCCCGGCCCTGACCCCAGGCCACGATCCCCGCCCTGACCCCCGGCCCCTGGCCCCCGGTCCCCCGACCCCGGCCCCGGCCCCG
>JADGNR010000407.1 GCA_017883415.1 Bryobacteraceae bacterium
GCGGATGCGCGGGCGCGGGGCGGCGGGTGCGCGGGAGGCGCGGGTGCCCGGGGCGGCACGCGGGCACGCGGGCACGCGGCCATCAGGGCCAAATGCGCCGCCATAATGCGATATCATTAAAGAGTACGGCGCCTGGGTCTCGGAGAGGTTATTTGAAGAAGTTTCTGCTTGTTTCGGCCGTCCTTCTGTTTGTTTTTCAGGCTCGCACCTCCCAGTTGGCCTTCATTGTTTTGAACACGGAGGGTTGGGGCGCGGCGGGGCGGCTGCCATCGAATTGGCAAATCAAGGTGAATCACGGCAAGCCGCAGATCTCCGTGTGCGCGGAAAACGATCAGCCGTGCCTTCACCTCAAAAGCGTCAAGGCGTCTTTTTCCCTCGAGCGGGGCGTGGATGTGGACTCCTTCCAGATGCCCTTCCTGACGTGGCGCTGGAAAGTCACGCAACTGCCGGCCAACGGCGATTTCCGCCATGCCGCCACCGACGATCAGGCGGCGCAGCTCCTGGTGGCCTTCGCCGACCGGCGCATCATCGCCTATGTCTGGGATACCACGGCTCCGCAAGGCACCGTGCAAAACGCGAGTGCGATTCCCCTCGTGCATATCTTCGCGGTAGTGTGCCGGTCGGGGGCCGCGGAGGCCAACCGGTGGATCCTGGAAAGCCGCAACGTGGCCGCCGATTATGAACGGATCTACGGCAAGACCGCGCCGCACGTCCGGGGATTGCGCATCCAGATCAACTCCCAGCACACCGGCACTGTGGCGGAGAGTTACTTCGGCGAAGTCGCCTTTCGCAGTACCCCGCAGTGATACTGGTAACGGGTGGCACCGGCTTCATCGGCGGGCACCTGCTGGAGAGGCTTTGCTCGCTCGGTGAGCCGGTACGCTGCCTGGCGCGTCCCAAGGCCGCCCCGCGCCTCCTGCCGGCCGCCGTGGAGGCGTTCCCGGGCGATCTGGCGACCGGCGCGGGCGTTGACCAGGCGCTCGACGGCGTGGATACGGTGATCCACCTCGCGGGCGTCACCAAAGCGCTCCGCCCCGGCGATTATTATGCCGGCAACGCCCGCACCACCCAGACGTTGGTCGACGCGCTCCGCGGCCGCGCCATCCATTTGGTGCACGTCAGCAGCCTGGCCGCGATGGGCCCCAGCCGCGACGGCACGCCGCTCGACGAGGATGCCGAGCCCCGCCCGTTGACCCATTACGGGAAATCGAAACTGGAAGCCGAACGAATCGTGCGCCGGGAGGCGCCGGAGGCCGTAATCGTGCGCCCGCCGGTGGTCTACGGGCCCCGCGACACCGACGTTTTCCAGATGCTCCGATCCATCTCCAGGGGGTGGGCGCTGGCCCTCGCCGGCGGCGAGCGCTGGTTCAGCGCCATCTATGTGGCCGACCTGGTGGACGGCCTCATCGCCGCCGCACGCCCCAAGCAGGCCCGCGGCCGCACCTACTTTCTGGCGCACCCCAAGCCGGTCTCGTGGAGCGAGCTGGCCGCCACTGCCGGCGCCGTCATGGGCCGCCCGGTGCGCGTGATCGCCGTGCCGGTCCCGGTGGCGCTGGCCGTGGGCTGGTGTGCCGAATGGTGGGCCCGCATCGCCGGCGTCGCGGGCATTGTCTCCCGCGAAAAAGTGGCCGAGGCGCGGTGCCCCTGCTGGACCTGCGATACCGCCCGCGCCCGCCGCGAGCTCGCCTTTGAGGCCCCGACTCCGCTCTCTGCCGGCCTCGCCCTCACCCTGGCATGGTATAAGGAGGCCGGTTGGCTGAAATACTAGATCGCACCACTACCCGCTTCTGGCCCGTCGACAAGGTGATCCTGGCCTACTTCGCCTTCACCACCGCGCTGATTCTGGGCTGGTGGAGCACGGTGCCCGGCGCGGCGGCGCTCCTCGCCTGGCACGCCCTCGCCTGCGGCCTGCTGGTCTTCGAGGTCAAGCGGCCCAATCGCACCAGTTGGTGGTTCCGGAACTGGTACGCCATCGTCTACGTAGCCTCCTGTTACAAGGAAATGGCGGTGCTCATTCCCGCGGTGCGCCGTACCGATGCCGACCGCTGGCTGGCGCAAATGGATTTTCGCGTCTGGGGCGCCAATCCCACCGTCTGGCTGGAACGCATCCACACGCCCCTCTTCACCGAATTCCTGCAGTGGGTCTACACCCTTTTCGTACCGGCAGTACTATTGGTTGCCGTGCTGCTGTGGAAAAGGCGCGATTACGCAAATTTCCAATATTATAGTTTTTTAATCGCCCTCGGCTTTCTGACCTCGTACGTGGGATACCTGCTGGTTCCCGCGCGCGGTCCGCGCTTCCTGTTGAGCCACTTGCAAACCATCCCATTGCGCGGATTGTGGCTGTTTCATGGGATGCAAGCGACGCTCGACCGCCTGGAATCGGCGCACTACGACTGTTTTCCGAGCGGCCACACGGAACTCACCATCCTGGCGTGGTGGGGCAGCAGACTGGTATCGAAGCGGCTGTTCCGGGCTTATTTTGCCTACACGCCGCCCCTCATTTTTGCTACAGTTTATCTTCGATACCACTACACGGTCGACTTGCTTGGGGGCGCCGTGCTGGCATCCGTACTGATCCTGGCTACCCCGGCAATTTACCGGCAACTGGCAGCAAGGGGTTGGACCATTGGGAGGAATTGAAGTCGTCGCGGTGGACAATAAGAAGGCGCTGAAACAGTTCGTGGAACTGCCCTACACGCTGTATCGCGACGACCCGTATTGGGTGCCTCCTTTGAGGATCGCGGTCAAGGAACTGCTTGATCGCGGGAAGCATCCGTTTTATGCGAATGCCGACGCGGAATTTTACCTCGCGTTGTCGGGGGGCCGCGTGGTGGGCCGTGTGGCCGCCATCCTCGACCGGGCCCATAACCGGTTCCACCAGGAGAATGCCGGCTTTTTCGGGTTCTTCGAAAGCGTGAACGATTCCGCCGTGGCCGAAGCGTTGCTGCGGCGGGCGCGCCAATGGGTGTTCGACCGCGGGGCGAACGTGATGCGCGGCCCCGTGAGTCCGTCGACGAACTATGAGTGCGGCATGTTGATTGAAGGCTTCGATTCCAGCCCCATGGTGATGATGACCTACAATCCGCCCTACTATCCCACCCTGATGGACCGCGCCGGCTTGCGTAAAGCCAGGGACCTGTACGCCTACCTGAGCAACTCCCACATCATCGACCTGAAAAAGATCGGGCGCATCGCCGACCGCGTGATGGCCACCGCGGGCGTGAACGTGCGTCCCATCGACATGAAGAACTTCGATGCGGAAGTCGCCGGCATCTGGGAAATTTACTCGGCGGCCTGGGCGCGCAACTGGGGCTTCATCCCCATGTCGAAGGAAGAGTTTGTGCACATGGGCAAGGAGATGAAGCAGATTCTCAAGCCCGAGCTCGTGCTGGTGGGCGAAGTGGGCGGACGGATGGTCGGTTTCGCCCTGGCTTTGCCCGATATCAACCAGGCTCTGAAACCGGCGGGGGGCCGCTTGTTTCCAACGGGGCTGCTCAAAATCCTGTATTATCAACGTTTGATCACAAATGTGAGAGTTCTGGCACTCGGGGTGGTGGAGGAGTATCGTGCCTCCGGCCTGGCGGCCGGTTTTTATGCCACGCTCGTCCGCAATGCCAGGAAGCTGGGCTTCGGCGACTGCGAAATGTCCTGGATACTGGAAGACAACGTACTGATGAATCGCTCCCTCGGGGTGATGGGGGCCAAGCGGTACAAGACATATCGAATCTACGAATGGAACTGAGGACCATGCGCTTATCGAGTAGCGACATCACCAGCAAGAATAAGGGCAGCGCATCGAACGACATCTTCGAGAAATGCCGCAACTTCACTCGTCCGAGTGATCTGCAATCCGCTGGTCTCTACATGTACTTCGAAGTCTTCGGGGAGCGCGACGGGTGCGGTCCGGGCGAAGTCCGCATCGGAAAGCGTAAGGTGCTGATGTTCGGGTCGAACGATTATCTCGACCTGATTACCCATCCCAAGGTGAAGGAAGCCGCCATCCAGGCCATCAAGAAGTACGGCAGCGGATGCAGCGGGTCGCGGCTGCTCAATGGCACGCTCGATATCCACGTCAAGCTCGAGGAGGAGCTGGCCGCTTTCGCGCACAAGGAAGCCGCGATTATTTTCGGCACCGGATTTCAGGCCAATTACGCCACCCTCTCGGCGCTCACCGAGAAGGGCGACGTCATGATCTGCGACCACAACCTGCACGCCAGCCTGGTGGAAGGCGCGCTGCGCTCGCCCGCCCGCACCATGCGCTTCCGCCATAACGACCTGGACCACTTCGAGCGCTGCCTGGAAAACTGCCCGCCGGAAGAGAAGATCTTCATCGTTTCCGAAGGCGTCTTCAGCATGGAAGGCGATATCGCCGACCTGCGCGGCATCATGAAACTGGCCAAGCCCTACGGCGCGCGCGTCTACGTGGACGAGGCCCACGGCATCGGCGTGCTGGGAGCCACCGGCGCCGGCGCCGCCGAGCACCTGGGCGTGCTCGACGAGGTCGATATTCTGATGGGCACGTTCAGCAAGTCGCTGGCCTCGGTCGGCGGCTTTATCGCCGCCGAGCGCGCCGTGGTCGATTACCTCAAGCACACCGCGCGGCCGTTCGTTTTCTCCGCCAGCCTGCCGCCGGCTTCGGTGGCCGCCGTGGGCGCGGCCTTGCAGATCATGAAGAAGGAGCCCGAGCGCCGCCTGCACGTGCTGCGCATCGCTCAACTGCTGCGCGACGAGTTGGCTGCCCGCGGCTTCTCCGTGCTGCCCGGCGAGACCGCCATCGTCCCGGTGGTCATCCAGGACGAAGTGGACCTCTGCCGCCTGTGCAAAGCCCTCCTCCAGGAGGGCATCTACATTAACCCCGTGCTTCGTCCCGCCGCCGCCCAGAACCTGCTGCGCATTTCCTGCACCGCCGCCCATACCGACAAGCACGTCGACCGTCTGGTGACGACGCTCGAGCGAGTCGCCAACGCCCTGGGCATCGAGCGATAGGCGCAGACTCACCGCCGCCCTCGGCGGACCCGTCGTTCCATTACCCTGGTAATATAAGGACATGGCGCTCGCGCACTCGAAGGTCACGTCACAGGGCCAGATTTCCGTTCCGGCCGACGTACGGCGCAAGCTCGGCGTCGGCCCGGGCTCGATTCTGGAATGGGAGGAAGAGGGCGATAAAATCGTGGTCCGTCGTGCGGGCCGCTTCAGTTCCGAGGACATCCATCGGGCGCTGTTTGGGGCCCGGCCGCCGCGCACGCGAAGTCTCGCGGAACTGAAAGACGGCATCGGGCGCTACGTGCGAAGGCGTTATGCGCGCGATTGACACCAATGTTCTCGTTCGCCTGATC
>JADGNR010000115.1 GCA_017883415.1 Bryobacteraceae bacterium
CGCGCAGAAGCGCGACACCGCCGGGCAGCCCGATATGCCGGAGAGCGCCATCGCCAGCGGGTGTATAGACTTTGTTCTTTCCCCGGAGGACATCGCTAAAGAAATTGTGCGGATTGCGCACGCGGACCAGGCGACCTAGCGGGCCGCGCCGCTGGGCGGAATCTGCTCCGCCATCGGGATCGCGATCGAGATCGTCGCACCTTGACCGGGAACCTCCACCATGCGGGTCTTCCCGCCGAACGAACGCGCCCGCTCGCGCATGGCGAGGAGGCCAACAGGACTCGAGTCCGTCGATTCCTCGCCGGTGATGCGCACTCCGTTATGGCGGATCTCGAGGAGGATTCCGCGGCCCTGCCGCCGCAGGCTGATGGTAACTGCAGTCGCACGCGCCGGCTGCGCCACAACCGTGAGGCCCTCCTGAACGATTCGGAAGATCGCCGTGGAAAGTTCCGGCGTGGTCCTGATATCTTCGAGCGGCCGGGCGACGACGGCGATGCCGGTGCGCGACCCGAATTCCTGCGCCGCGGACGCGATCGCGGCGGCCAGCCCCAGATTGTCCAGCAGGCTTGGCCGCAGAGCGGAAGACAAGCGCTCCGAGCACTCGACCGTGGTGGCCAGAAGATGCGAGATCGCCTTCATGCTTTCGAGCGTTACCTCCAGGCCGGCCCCGCTCGATACCTCGCTCGCGGCCACCGACAGTTGCATACCCAAAGCCGCCAGCGTCTGGCTGATATTGTCGTGAATCTCGTGTGAAGCCAGGGCAAGCTCCGTTTCGCGCAGGGACTGCAGGTGCTCCGAAAGATGGCGAAGCTGCTCCTCGCGAAGGGTGTGCTCGGTGATGTCCACGGCGGACCCCAGGATGCCCGCGACCTTGCCCGACGAGTCCCGGAAGGGTTCGATCGCCAGGTCGAACGTCAGGCGCTGGCCCTGGCTGGTGAGTACCACCTTGTTCCGGCTGCCAACCCCGCTCGTCAGGACGGCCCGCTTCAACCGGGTCAGTTGCCCGGCTTCGTCCGCAGGGAAAAGGTCGGAATCGAGTTTATTCAGCAGGGACAGGTCCGCGCGTTGCAGAGCGTTGTACACCCAGATGTAGCGCAGGTCCGCATTCTGATGGAAGACCACCACGGGCAAGCGGAACAGGGCAATGCGGAAAAGCTCCTCCCTTGCCCGGACCTCTTCCAGGGACCTCTTGAGCGCCTCTTCAACGCGCTTGCGCTCGGCAATGTCGGTCACCACGACACGGTATACGGAAACTCCGTCGGCATCCTGCGCCGTGGCCGCATCCACCCGCACCCACAAAGGAGCGGCGTCCTTTCTTACCAGCCGCAGATCCCACGGACGAGGCGCACCGGTTTCCAGGAGTTGTTTGCAGTGCAGGTAGTGGATGTCCTGGTCCTCGGGAAGGATAAAGCGCGACAAGGGCTGCTTGACCAGGGCGCGTCTGGTCACGCCAAGCATCTTAGCGGCGGTTAGATTGGCCTCCTGAATCAGGCCTTTCTGACTGAGCGTGAAGTAGCCCACCGGCGCGAGATCGTACAAGTCGAAATACCGCGCCCGGGAAACCTCCAGTTCCTCCTGCGTCCGGCGCAGTTCCTCGTTCTGCATCTCCAGCTCGATCTGATGCACCTGCAACTCGTGGAGCGCGCGGCGCACTGCCTTGGGCGGCAGCGCCTCCGGCATCTGGGCGGCTCTCTTGCGGGCAATCGCCTCCGCCCGCTTGCGCAGGGCTTGTCCTGAGTCGGCTTGGGGTGAGCCTGGGGACTTCTTCGAACGCCCGGCAGCACGGCCGGAGCGGGTCTCCTTTGCGGCCATAGATGGTTTCTTTCAGTTTACCTCCCTCTCCGTGGTGGCAATGGCATAGACTTCCCCGGAGTCATTCACCAGCGCGGTGGCGGTCAGCCAGACCTCGACAATCCGGCCATCCTTGGCGATCCGGGGCATGCGGTACGGCTCCAGAACCTTAGCCCGGCTTTGTTGCCGTACCACGGCCAGCGCTTCCGTCCGCCGGCCCTCGGGGATCAGGTCGCGAATGTTCATGGCCAACGCTTCGGCTTCGCTCCAGCCGTACATCCTTTCCGCCCCGGGATTCCAGGCCAGGATGCGGCCCTCCAGGTCCTGCACCGTGATGGCGTCGTGCGCATCGCGCACCACCGCGGCCAGACGGCGGAGGGTCTCGGATTCCTGAAGCGCAGCCTGCGCCGCTTTCATTTCCGTGACCTCGGCGAAGGTGATCACCGCGCCTTCGACCACATTTTCCAGGGTGCGGTAGGGGCGGATGCGCAACTGATACCACGCGCCCGTCCTGGTCTGAACCTCGATTTCCTTGGGTGTCAGGCTGTCCAGCACCGCCCGCACATCCGCCACCAGGCTGTCATAGCCCACCAGGTTAGAGGCGATGTGACCCACCGGCCGCCCCACGTCGGTCAGGATCAGGTTGACCACCTGAGTGACCGCGGGGGTGAAGCGCTGGATGCGCAGTTGATGGTCCACAAAGATGGTGCCGATGCCCGTGCCGGCCAGCAGGTTGTTCATATCGTTGTTGGAGCGCGACAGGTCGGCCACTCTGTTCTGCAGTTCGGCGTTGACCGTGGCCAATTCTTCGTTGACCGATTGCAGCTCTTCCTTTGACGTCTCCAGCTCTTCGTTGGTGGATTGCAGCTCCTCGTTCACGGACTGCATTTCCTCGTTGGAGGATTTGAGCTCCTCGTTGGAGGTGGCCAGCTCCTCGTTGGTCGTTTCGAGGTACTCCTCCTTGGCCCGCAGATCCTGCTTCAGAGCCGCAATGCGCGCGTCGACGGCGGTGGTGCTTTCGCCCGCTCCGGTGGGTGCCGGGGCGGCGGCCGCCTTTTCGGGCGGTGCTGGCGCGTCCTCGAAGGTGACCAGGAAGATTTGCGGTGCACTCGCCGAGTCCGGGTCCGGGGACACCGCCTTTACCGTCAGATTGACCATCGTGAAACCGCCATTGGTTCTGATCCGAACGCCTGCGTGGCGCACCGGCTCTTTGAGGGCCACCGCTTTGTGCAGGGCGGTGGTCAACTCGCGCCGCAACCCTTCGCGCGCCATCTTCAGAATGTTCATGCCGGCCTCGCCCGGGGCTGGTTCCAGGTACTGGCCGGTGCGGCCGTGGAGGTAGAGGATGTCGCCGCGGTCGTTGATCAGCGCGCCGGGCGGGGTGTGCGCTTCGAGCAGCGCGCGCTCGGTCAGCTCGCGCACGGGCAACCTGCTCTTGCCGGCGGTCCTCCCGAAGTGCTGCGGGAGGGACCCCTGTCCCGCCAGGGGCGGGAGAAACTCCGGGCGATGCGCCCCGGGAACGTCCTGTCCTCGTTGATACAGCTTCCACTTGCGATCCAGCGGGGCAAAGAGGTCCGCGTACTCGGCCACGCTTTCCGAGGGGCCCAGCAAAAGCATGCCGCCCGGGTTCAACGCGTAATGGAACAGGGGGATGAGCATTTTCTGCAGTTCCCCGCCCATGTAGATCAGCAGGTTGCGGCAACTGATGAGGTCGAGCTTGGAAAACGGCGGGTCTTGGATCACGTCCTGTTCGGAGAAGATCACCATGTCGCGGATGTTTTTGTGGATGCGGTAAGCGCCGTGGTCCGGCTCCTGGACGAAATAACGCCTCAGCCTTTCCGGCGCGACGTCGGCGGCGAGGCTGGCCTGGTAAACGCCGGCGCGGGCGTAGGCGATGGCGTGGCGGTTGATGTCGGTGGCGAACACCTGAAGTTTGAAACTCTGCTTCAACGCCTCCATGTGCTCCTGGAGCAGGATGGCAATGGAATAGGCTTCTTCGCCGGTGGAACAGGCGGGCACCCAGACCCGAATCAATGCGCCCGTGGGTTTGCCGCCAAATAGCCGCGGAATGGCCTGTTCCTGGAGCGCCGCGAATGCTTCCGGGTCGCGAAAGAAACTGGTGACGCCGATCAGGAGGTCGCGAAAGAGCGCCTCCACCTCGTCCGGAGTTTGCTGCAAATAGCGGACATACTCCTCCAGCCCGTCGATCTGGTGAAGGGCCATGCGGCGGTCGACGCGGCGGTTGATGGTGTTTCGCTTGTACTGGGAAAAGTCGTGACCGGTTTGGGCGCGCAGCCGCGCGAAGATCTTTTTCAGCGCGGCCTCGGTTTTGGAGGGCGCAGGAGATACCGGACGCGATGTTCTTCCGAATGCGTGCGCGACGTAAGCCATGAGCTGGGCCGGCATTTCGGCCGCCGGAAGCACATAATCCACCAGGCCGGTGGCGATGGCGCTGCGCGGCATGCCGTCGTATTCGGTGGATTTGGGGTTCTGCGCCATCGCCATGCCGCCCTCGCCCTTGACCGCGCGCACCCCCTGGGTGCCGTCGCTGCCGGTGCCCGAGAGCACGATGCAGATGGCCCGCTCGTGCTGGTCCTGGGCCAGGGAGCGAAAGAAAAAGTCAATGGGCAGGCGCTGGCCGCGGGGTGCGGCCGGTTCCAGTAATTGCAGCGTGCCGTGCAGGAAGGCCATGTCCCGATTGGGCGGAATGATGTACGCGCAGTTGGGCTCAACCACCATCCCGTCGGCCACCTCGAAGACCTCCATGCGCGTATAGTGCTTGACCAGGTCGGTGAGGATGCTCTTGTGGTCCGGGGCCAGGTGCTGCACCAGGACAAAGGCCATGCCTGGATCGGTGTCGGGGGGCATGCCGGAAAAGAAGGCTTCGAACGCCGCCAGGCCCCCGGCCGACGCGCCGATGCCGACAATGGGGAACCGCGGGGTAGCGTGCCCGGAGGGCGGCGCGGCCGCGACGGGCTCGGGGGTACCTTCCGGCTTCTTCGCCTTGCGCCTGGTTGTCGCCATGTTGCCCCTGTTGTAGGGCGGGCAATCGTGCCCGCAGCCGGCCTTCCGGCCGGCTGGACCCGCTCGAAAGCGGGTCCGCCGGCGGAATCGCCTGCCCCACGGTCACACGCTAGAACATGATCTTGGCCGCCAGTTGCAGGATCCGCGGATCGTAGGTGCTCTGGCGGGTCAGGAAGTTCGTCGTCGGAGTGAACTTCCCGTTGGCGAAGCCGTACTGGTTGTTCTGCAGGGCATTGAAATTCGCCCGGTTGGGCAGGTTGAAGGCCTCGCCCAGCAGACGTAACTTCACGCGCTCCCCCACCACGCGGAAGTCGCGCGAGATCCGCAGGTCCCATTGCTCGAAGGCCGGTCCCAGGATGGTGTTGCGGCCGAGCAGGGGCACGCGGTCGGTGGCGCGATTGCCGTCGTTATTGGGATCGCCGGTCACCAGCGCCGAGAACCGGCGGCCGGACTGGATCTGGGCGATGGTGGAAAGCTGCCAGCCGTTGAAGACCGCCTTGGCCGCCCCGTTGGAGAATGAGCGGGCGAACGGGATATCCCAAACGGCGGAGAAGACGAAGCGGTGCGGCGTATCGGCATTGCCGGGACCGCGCTCGAGGTTCGGCGCCAGCGTGTCCTGGGCGACCTTCGCATCGTCGGTGCCCACCACCACGGAAGTGGCGTCGGGCACATCGTCGATGATCTTCGACCAGGTGTACGACGTCAGGAACGTGAAATCGTGCGCGTAACGTTTCACGAACTGGATGAACAGCCCGTTGTAGCGCGAGTCGGCGCCGCTGTCGAAGACGCTGATGCGCCCGAACGCCGGGATCGACCGGCTGGGACTGGTCGTGCCCGGATGGCGGTAGTAGCTGACCGGCGACGAGCTGGTGCACGCCGGGTCCGCGCAAAGCGTGCCCTGGGTGAGTACCGACGGCAGCAGGTTGATGTCGCGCGTGCGCGTAAGGTTCTGCCCGTGCACTCCCAGGTAGCCCACGGTGAGGGAGGCTTCGCGGCCCACCTGCTTTTCGATATTCAAACTGAACTGGTGGGTGCGCGGCGTGCGGTAATCGGGGGCGAAGATGTATAGGTTCGGCGGCGCCAGCGGCGGCGCGGCCGCCAGGATGTTGGGATACGTAGGGAAGCTCGGATCGCCCGGCGTGAGCGAGAAATTGAGCACCTGGATGCCGTTCTGCGAGAACGCCGTGCCGGTGAGAATGGTGGGCGTCCGCTCGTAGAAAATCCCGTATCCGCCGCGCACCACCAGCGTGTCGCTGCGCGTCGGTTTGAACGCGAAGCCGAAGCGCGGCGCGAAATCGTCCTTGGGACTGGGAATGCGGTTGCTCAGCAGCCCGGCCGCCTGGAGCTGCGCATTCTGATTCAGGATGGGCGGCTGCGCGTAGCTGAAGTAGTCGTAGCGCACGCCCAGGTTCAGCGTCAGCCGGTCGCTCACGCGCCAGGTATCCTGCGCGAAGGCCGCGTATTCGTTCACGTTCGGCTGGGTGAGCGCGCCCGAGGTGCCCGCGCCGGGGAAGGCCTGCTGGAACAGCGAAGGCGTATTGGCGGCGAAGGCCGCATAGCTGGGGAAGGTATAGCTGCCGCTGAACAGGCCGGGAAAGAAGTTGCCGATACGTACGATGTTGAAATCCAGGCCAACCTTGAAGGAGTGGCGGCTCTTGGTCACGGCCAGCGTTTCGATGAACTGGCTGGTCTTGGCGTTGGTGAAGCGCGGGCTGAAGTTGTTCCGCCCGAAGGTCGGCCCGTTGGTGATCACGGTCTCCACGTTGTTGGAATTGGCGAAGCCCGGTTCGTTGTCGCGAATGAAGATGTAGCGCGAATCGAACACCATGCTCGCACCGATCACCTTGGTGTAGCTGCCCGCGATGTTGTCGGTGGTCACCTGGCTGTTGCCGGTGTGCTCCTGCGCCCCGCTGCCGGTGAAGAAGGTGGTGTTGGCGTTTTCGAAATTGATGCCCACGAAGCGGTTGACGTTGTAGCGCACGCTCAGGCGATCGTTGGGGCCGATGTTCCAGTCCACTTTGGCCAGGCCGACGTCGTTCTTGGCTCCCACCGTGTAGGGCGCCAGGAACTTATTGAGCTGCGGCAGGTTGGCCGGCACCGGGATGTTCACCACCACGATCTCGGGCGCGGTGTTGCGCTGGCCATCGTAATTGCCGAAGAAGAACACCTTGTCCTTCACGACGGGCGCGCCCAGGCTGCCGCCAAACTGGTTGAAGTGGTAGGGCGGTTTGACGCGGCCCACCTGGTTATTGGTGAACGTGTTGGCGTTGAGGCCCCGGTCGCGGAAGTATTCGAACGCCGAGCCGTGCACCTGGTTGGTGCCGCTCTTGGTGATCACGTTGATCACGCCGCCGCCGGCGCGGCCTACCTCCGCGGGATAGTCGCTGGCGTTCACCTGGAACTCCTGCACCGCATCCTGGCTGAAGGAGTACGGCCGGAAACCGGTGCGGCCCACCGCCTGTCCGAAGAACAGGTTATTGCTCTCGCCGCCATCCACCAGCAGGCTGTTGGCGGGCCCGCGCTGGCCGCCGAAGGAGAGGTCGCCGCCGCGCGTCGGATCTTTCACCACGCCCGGAGTGAGCACCGTGAAATCGATGAAGTTGCGCCCGTTCACCGGCAGATCCGCCACCGATTTCGCGTTCACCATGGTGGACGTTTGCGTGCGCGCGGTCTCCACCACCGGCGTTTCGGCCACCACCGTGATGGCCTCCTGGGTGGCGCCGACCTCCAGCGCGATGTTTATCGTCACCTGCGCGCCGACCTCCAGTTGCAGTCCTTCCCGCCGCACGCCGCGGAAGCCCGCCTGGTCGATGGAAAGCGTATAGACACCCACCGGCACCCGCGTGAAGGTGAAGAGCCCGATGTCGCTGGTGGCGGCGTCGCGGCTAAACCCGGTCTCCCGGCTGCCGAGATGAACTTTGGCATTGGCCACGGCCGCGCCCGACGGGTCCGTAACCGTTCCGTTGAGAGTCGCGCCGCCCACTTCCACCTGCGCGAAAGCGGCGGCATAAAAAGCGCACAACAGCACGAGCACAGCCGTGGCTCTGCTCATCAGTCGAAGCATGTAAATGGTTTTCATAGATTATGCCCCCCAGTTCAGAACTGTTCCCAAGTAGATTCAGTGTACCGCGGAGAGGATGACAGGGGAATAAAAATATCGCTTCGGTTCGATGACGGCGCCGGTGTGCTTCATTAGGCCGGCCGGATCGAAGTTGACCACCCGGCCGGCCCTCGGCAGCTCTCGATCACGCCGTGCGCTCAAGCGCACCGGACGGTGGATGGAGACGACACTCACACGCTGCCGGTCACGTTTTCCATCTAGCGACAGCCCGATTATACGGCGCATTCGGATGAATGTGTCCGATTTAATGTAAGCTTGGTAATTTCTCGCACACTTGCGGACGCGGGGCAGGCCGGGAGGCCTACCCCACTCCCATAAAAGATTCCAATCCCGGCCATAGAAAGTTCCGTCTTGGAACCCGCAAACCCGTGTTGGACAATAGTTTGGAACGTCTCTGCCACCATGGGCCCCGCGATGCGAACCTCCTTGAAACTGTGCTGTTTGATGCCTTTTCTGATGCCTGCGGCCCTGTTTGCCCAGGCGGCGCCGGATCTCGCGTCGCGAATTTCCACGCTCGAAGCCGCCGCGAAATCCGCGCAGAGCGCCGGTGACAATGCCTGGATGCTGATCAGCTCGGCCCTGGTGCTGATGATGACGGGTCCGGGCCTGGCGCTCTTCTATGGCGGCCTGGTGCGGCGCAAGAATGTCCTGGGCACCATGATGCAGAGCTTCATCCTGATGGCCGTGGTGACGGTGGTCTGGGCGGTGGTGGGATACAGCCTGGCGTTCGGGGGCTCGTCGCTTTTCATCGGGGATTTTCGTTTCGCGCTGCTGCATCACGTGGGCAGTGCGCCCAATGCCGATTACGCCGCCACCATCCCGCAGCAGACCTTCATGGTCTACCAGTTGATGTTCGCCATCATCACTCCGGCCCTGATCTCCGGCGCTTTCGCGGAGCGCATGAAGTTCAGCGCCATGCTGCTGTTCACCGTGCTGTGGAGCCTGATTGTGTATTTCCCGATGGCCCACATGGTATGGGGCAAAGGCGGACTGCTGAACGCGTTCCTGGGGGGGAAAGTCCCGTGTTTCGATTTCGCGGGCGGGACCGTGGTGCACATCACCTCCGGGGTCTCGGCCCTGGTTTGCGCGTTGTATCTGGGCAAGCGGCTGGGCTATCCCGAGGTACCCATGAAGCCGCACAGCCTGGTGCTCAGTTTCATCGGCGCCTGCCTGCTGTGGGTGGGCTGGTTCGGATTCAACGCCGGCAGCGCGCTGGCGGCCTCGCCGCTGGCGACCAGCGCGTTTGTCGCCACGCACTTCGGAGCCGCCGCCGCGGCGCTCGGCTGGATCGCCGCCGAGTGGATCGAAAACGGCAAGCCCAGCGTACTGGGCGGCATCTCGGGCTCGGTCGCCGGCCTGGTGGCCATCACCCCCGCCTCGGGCTTCGTCCAGCCCTTCCCGGCGCTGCTGATCGGCTTGTGCGCGGGCGTAGTGTGTTACCTGATGGTCACGCGGGTCAAGCGCATGTTCGGCTACGACGATTCGCTCGATGCCTTCGGGGTGCACGGCGCCGGCGGCACGCTGGGCGCCCTCCTCACCGGGGTCTTCGCCACCAACGCCGTGAACGACGCGCTGAAGGACAGCGCCGGCCGCACCATGCCCTTGGGCCTGGTGGACGGCAACGGGGCGCAGGTGCTGAACCAGCTCATCGGCTGCGCGGTGGCGTGGGCGCTGGCGATCGCCGGCACGCTGGTGATTCTCAAGGTCTGCGATATGACGGTCGGCCTGCGCGCCAGCAGTGAGCAGGAGATCGAGGGTCTCGATGTCGCCCTGCATGGCGAAGAGGGGTATATATTCGAGGGGTAATTACCCCCAAGGGCAGGCCAGGAGGCCTACCCCACTAGGATCCGCTCATGAAGAAAATCGAGGCAATCATCCAGCCCTTCAAATTGGACGAAGTGAAGGAAGCGCTGAAGAGCATCGGCATCGATGGCATGACCATCGGCGACGTGCGCGGCCACGGACGGCAGAAAGGCCACAAAGAGGTCTATCGCGGCCAGGAGTATAACGTCGACCTGCTGCCCAAGGTGAAGCTGGAGATGGTGGTGCCCGCCAGCCGCCTGGAAGAAGTCGTCCGGACCCTCACCGCGGCGGCGCGCACCGGCAAAATCGGCGATGGCAAGATCTTCGTCTACGACGTGGCGGAAGCCATCCGCATCCGGAACGACGATCGTGGAGAATCGGCCCTCTAAGCTCGAGCTCGCCCCGATCCGGCAAGCGTTCCTGGCGACCGGCGATGCCGGGATCGCGCTCGCCGAGCGCACCGCGCAAGTGGACCGCGCCGTGGTGGAGGCCGCCGGGGATCTGCTCTTCTCCGAGGTCCCCGCCGGGGTAACGGTGCTCGCCGTGGGCGGATACGGACGGCGCCAGTTGTTTCCCTACTCGGACGTCGATCTGCTGTTGCTGTTCGAATCCGAGCGGCTGGCCCTCGCCCGCAAAGACGCCCTCGCGGCCTTTCTCCAGCGGCTCTGGGATGCCGGGATGCGCGTCAGCCACTCGGTCCACACCCCGGCCGAGTGCGCCGAGATACAGGACGGCAACATCGAGTTCAACGTGGCCCTGCTCGACCAGCGATACCTGGCCGGCGACCGCGCGCTCTACGCCGGGCTGGTGGAAAAGCTTCCGCGCTTTCTCAAAGCCGGACGCGATCCGCTGGTCCGCAACCTGGCGCGCCTGGCGCGCGAGCGCTATGCCAAATACGGCAACACGTTCTATCACCTCGAGCCCAACGTCAAGGAGACGCCCGGCGGCCTGCGCGACTACCAGCTCATCGGCTGGCTCGACCAGTTGCGCGTGCCGCGCCAGCCCGGGCCGGACTTGGCGGAGGCCTTCCGTTTTCTGGCGCGCCTGCGCTGCTATCTGCACTGCCAGGCCGGCCGCGACCACAACGTGCTCTCCTTCGACGCCCAGGACGCCCTCGCCGCCGACTGGCGCGAAAGCGACGCCGCAGGATGGATGCGCCGCTATTATCGCCATTCCCGCGATATTCATCGCGCCGCCCTCCGCGCCCTGGACGAGGGCGAGGCCCGCTCCAGCAACCTGTACGCGCAGTTCCGCGAATGGCGCGCGCGCGTTTCCAACGCCGACTTCAGCGTGCACCGCGAGCAGGTCCATTTTCGCGCGCCGCAGCGGCTTTCGCTCGATCCGGGGATGGTCCTGCACCTGTTCGAATTCGTGGCGCGCCACGGCATCCCGCTGTCCCGGGAGGCCGGCGAACTGATCGACTCGCGGCTGGCCCACCTGCGCGATATCTTTGCCGCGCCCGAAGCCCTCTGGCCTCTCCTGCACCAGATCTTCGCGCTGCCCTATGCGCCGCTGGCCGTGCGCGCCATGCACGAGACCGGCGTGCTCTCCGCCCTCTTCCCGGAACTGGAGCAGATCGAGTGCCTGGTGGTCCGCGACTTCTACCACCGCTATACCGTGGACGAACATTCTCTCGTCGCCATCGAGAAGCTGTGGTCCGTGGCGGGCGGCTACCGGGACCTGCTGGGGGAGGTGAAGCAGCCCGGGGTGCTGGGGTTCGCGCTGCTGTTTCACGATGTGGGCAAGGGGTCGCCCGGCGAGGGACCCGTCGACGCCTCCCTGCGCCTGGCGGAATCGGCCATGGGGCGGATCCACATGCCGGCCGCGGAGCGAGCCACGGTCCTCTACCTGATTCGCCAGCACCTGGACCTTTCCGCCGCCATGCAGTCGCGCGACGTGTTCGACCCGCAGACCATTCGCGACGTGGCCCACCAGGTGGAGACCGTGGAGCGCCTCAAGGCGCTCACGCTGGTGACCTGGGCCGACATCAGCGCCGTGAATCCCAGCGCCATGACGCCGTGGCGGGCCGCGCAGCTATGGCAGCTCTACCTGGCGGTTTATAACGAGCTGACGCGCGAGCTCGAGACCGAGCGCATCGACACGGTCCCCTCCGGCCCGCCGGAGCGCATCGCGTTCCTGCAGGGCTTCCCCACGCGCTATCTGCGCACCCATAGCGAGGCCCAGATCGACGAGCATATGGCGCTCGAAGAGAAGAGCCGCGGGCGCGGCGCGGCCGTGGACATCCGCCGGCTGGACTCGGCCTGGCAATTGACCCTGGTCGCCGCCGATCGCCCGGGCCTGTTCGCTTCCGTGGCCGGAACGCTCTCCAGCTTCGCCATGAACATCCTCAAGGCCGAGGCGTTTGCCAATCGCCGCGGCGTGGTGCTGGACACCTTCACCTTCGCCGATCCCACGCGCACCCTCGAGTTGAATCCCCCGGAGGTGGACCGCCTGCACGCCACCATCGAACGCGCGATCGCCGGGAAAACCGACGTGCGGGCACTCCTGCGCAGCCGCCCGAAGCCCCCGCTGCCGAGCCCGAACGCGCGTATTGCCACCGCCGTTTCCTTCAACGCGGATGCCAGCAACACGGCGACGCTGGTGGAAATCGTGGCCGCGGACCGGCCGGGCCTGCTCTATGACCTGGCTTCGGCCATTTCGTCCCACGGCGGGAATATCGAGGTGGTCCTGATCGATACCGAAGGGCACAAGGCCATCGATGTGTTTTACGTGACCGCCGGGGGAAAGAAGTTGGACGCGGAGCGGCAGCATGCGCTCGGCGAGGCGTTGCGCCGCGCGGCAGCGTAGGATTTCCGCCCCACCCTACCGGGCTTCGCCGGCGAGCGCCTTGTCCTTCAGGAACGCCCACGCATCGCGGTTGACCCGGTCCGCCATGACATAGTAGTTGTGGTCGTGCCGGGGAATTTCTTTCAGCTCGAACGGGAAGCCCGCCGCCACAAAGACGTCGCGAGTCCGGCGGACCTCCGGCAGCGGGAAGAGACGGTCCTCGGTCCCCACCTGTACCTGGATGGGCGTCTTTCTGGATACCTCCTGCAACATCGTCTCGGCTCCGTGTAGCAGGGCGCCGGCGTGCACCGCGATGGCGGCGAAGTACTCCGGCTTGGCGATCGGCATCAGCAGCGCGAAAACCGCGCCCGCCGAATGCCCGAACAGGTAGATGCGGTGGGAGTCCACGTGGTACTTCTGCCCGACCGCCTGGGCGATGGCCAGCAGAGGCTCCGGGCCGTCGGCCGGCGCCTGCCACCGCGTCGGGTCGAGCGCATTCGGCGCCACCAGCACAATGCCTTCCCGGGCGGCCATTCGCTTCCAGGGATCGAGCAGCGAGCGCCCGTCGTGGCCGGAGCCGTGCAGCAACAGCAGCATGGGCGGGCCGGAAGGCGTGGGCGCGATCTTGGGGACGAACAGGAAGTACGCATGCTCTCGGCCATCCACGGTGAGGACTTCTTTGCTCACGGGCGCGGAAGCGCCGCGGAGCGCCAGGGGCAGAACGAGCGCGATGGCGCAGGCCCCGGGCGCCCGCCATGTTTTGCGGGGCATGCCTCAGGTTACTACGGAGTCCGCGCACCGATGGTGGCGGCCGTTACGGCTGGATCAATCCCTGGCGGACGGCATAGCGAACCAAGCCTGCCGTCTCATGGATATCGAGCTTTTCCATGATGCGGGAGCGATGCGATTCTCCGGTGCGAACGCTGATGCCGATCTGCGTGGAGACTTGCTTGGTAGAGTTGCCTTCGGCGATCAATTGCAGCACTTGCCGCTCACGGAGGGTCAGCAACTCGACCCGGTTAGCGTCTTTGTTCAGCATCTGGCGGACCACGGTCCCCGATATGCCGGGACTCAAATACACGTTGCCGCGGGCCACTTCCTCGACCGCCTGGACCAGGTCGGAAGCCGCCTTGGATTTCAGCACGTAGCCGGCGATACCCGATGCAAAAGCCCGCAGCACGTAGTGTTCTTCCGCGTGCATGGTCAGCAATATGCCCGGTATGCCCAGTTCCTGCCGGATTTGAGCGCCGGCTTCGATGCCATTCATGATGGGCATCGACAGATCGAGGACCACCACTTGCGGATGCAACATCCGAGCCACTCTCACGGCCTCCGCACCATCCTCGGCTTCTCCCACTACGGTGATGCCGGCGTTCGCAAAGACAATCTTCAGACCGCTCCGCAGTATGGCGTGATCATCGGCCAGAACAACTCGAATTGACAATTGGAAACCCCCCGAGAGACTGTTGCACCGGCCGAAAGACTTTCCTGCTGGAGCAATATTCGCTAGTTTACACTAAGTTAGTGCAATTAGTCCGTATAGCGTTGCACAGTCTCCGAAAGATGGTTCTAGTACCCCAGCGGGAGTACCTAGGGTACTTGTGGCTCAAAGATGGAGGAAGTGGGGTGAGGGTGGGGACAGCTACGGTCGTGGCTCTGGAGGAGCCACGACCGTAAGGGGGTGGTTAAGCACAGATCACACGGCCGGAGATCGACGAGCATGAGG
>JADGNR010000116.1 GCA_017883415.1 Bryobacteraceae bacterium
CCGGTGGAAAATGAAACTCGACGGATGTGTCGTTCAGCGTCTGAAGCATGGCGCCGGGATCGGTTTCACACTCCGCCAGGACAATGACGTCGATCTCGTGAATCTTCGCCAAATCGGCAACCAGGTGGGCGAGCGGCTTCCGGTTGATGTTCCAGAATAGGAACTTGGTCGCGGGCAAAGCGTTTTCAACTCGCTAAATCTATCATAGCGAGCCGCCGCCGTACTTCTCCCTCGTGCCTGGAAGGGGTATCGAAGGCGGCGCCTCGGGCCCACCGCGGTTTCCACGCCGCGGAAGCCCGCCGTCTCTTCGAAATGGTGGCGATTCGAATCCAGGATCGTCTACCGCCCGGCAGTAGTCAGGCGGAATAGTGGTACCGCGCCTGCAGGAAATCGATCCGCGTTTCGCTGACCCGATAGACCAGCCGGTGTTCCTGCGTAACCCGCCTGGACCAGCATCCCGCGAGCACAAACTTCAACGCTTCTGGTTTGCCGATTCCCTGAAATGGGTCGCGCAGCGCCGCTTCCACCAATTCCAAAACCCGCAGTGCCATCGTCCGGTTGGTCTTGACCCAGAACCGCAGATCTTCCAGGAATTCCCGATGGAACACGGCATCGCGCTCAGCGCCGCGCGGCAAGCCCCATCTCCCGGCGCACCTGCGCAACTGTCATCGCCCTGCCCTGCCGTTTCCCGGCCCTACCCAGAGCCTTCAAAAGGCGCTGCGCATTGGCGGGCGAACGCAGTAGATGGGCCGTTTCCAGCAGCCCGGCAAGCTCCGCCGCCGGTACCAGAGCCACGTCTCTCGCTCCCCTGCGCCGGACAATCACCATCTCCTGGTCGTCGACCACCCGGTCCAACACGGAAGACAGATTCGCTCGCAAACTGGTGTACGTGGTTTCGATGGCCATCCCAGCCTCCCCCTCCATGGTACAGGAAACCTGTACGTACGAGCAAATCCCGGCCCTACTTCTCCCCCGTCCCCAGCAGGGTCTCGAAGTGCGGCGCTTCGGGCTCCCGGTACACCACCGCGGCTTCCACGCCGCGGAAGCCGGCCGTCTTCAAATAGCGCTCGATCTCCAGCTCCGTGAAGCCCAGCCACAAATCGGCGCACATCTCCCGCGCCTCTTCGAAATGGTGGCGGTTCAGGTCCAGGATGGTCACCCTTCCGCCCGGCTTCAGAATCCGCCACGCTTCCTTGACGGCGCGCTCGGGATGGCTGGCATGGTGCAGCGCCTGGCTGAGGAAGGCCAGGTCCACCGTCCCCGTGCGGATGGGCACGGATTCCAGATCGCCCAGGCGGTATTCCATATTGCCGATCCCGTGCTTGCGCGCCAGTGCGGCGCCGAATTCCACCATCTTTTCCGAATTGTCGATGGCGATCACCTTCTTGGCCCGCTGCGCCATCAACTGCGAAATGGTCCCTTCGCCCGCCCCCAGGTCGGCAATCACCAGCGGCGGCATGAGTTTTAGAAGCGCCTCCGCGACGCCTTTCCAGGAACGCCCCGGCACGTACTGGCGTCCGAATTTTCCGGCCAGCTCGTCGAAGTAGCGCCGCATGTTGTCTTGCCGCTTGCGCAGGGCCAGGCGCAGCGCCTGACGGTCCTCGGCCACCTCGGGGACCTCGCGCGCGGCGCGGCGCAGCAAATCCATCAATTCCGCGGGGGCCTGCAAGCGGTAGAAAGCATTCTTGCCGGTGCGCCGGTCGCCCACCAGTCCGGCCTGCTTCAACTGCGCAAGGTGGGTGGAAATGCGGCTCTGCCCTTGCGCCAGGATTTCCTGCAGCTCCGCCACGGAAAGCTCTTCCTGCTCGAGCAGGAGCAGCAGGCGCAGCCGGTTCGGCTCGGCCGCCAGGCGCAGGGATTTCAGGGTTGACGCCATCGCTTGCATCGTCTAATATCAATGTATCAAGATTTTCAGATACGAGGTGAACCCATGAGCACCGCAACGCTGAACCAGACCGATTGCAAGGTCGCTTCGCTCGATCTGGCCGATTGGGGCCGGAAAGAGATCTCCATCGCCGAGTCCGAAATGCCCGGGCTCATGGCCATCCGCCGCAAGTACGCGCAGGAAAAGCCGCTCTCCGGCGTGCGCATCACCGGCTCGCTGCACATGACCATTCAGACCGCCGTGCTGATCGAGACGCTGGCCGATCTGGGCGCCTCGGTCCGCTGGGCGAGCTGCAACATCTTCTCCACCCAGGACCACGCCGCGGCCGCCATCGCCGCCGCCGGCTACCCGGTCTTCGCGTGGAAAGGCGAATCGCTCGAAGAGTACTGGTGGTCGACGTACCAGGCCCTCAGCCATCCCGGCGGCCTGGGCCCGCAACTGGTGGTCGACGACGGCGGCGATGCCACCCTGCTCATCCACCGGGGCTACGAACTGGAACAGGGCAGCGGCTGGGTGGACACCCCGTCCGCCGTCCATGAAGAGGCGGTCATCAAAGACCTGCTCAAGAGGATCCACGCGGATAACCCGCGGCGCTGGCGCGAAATGGTGAAGGAGTGGCGCGGCGTCTCCGAAGAGACCACCACCGGCGTGCACCGGCTCTACAAGATGCAGGAAGCGGGCACGCTGCTGGTGCCCGCCGTCAACGTGAACGATTCGGTCACCAAATCCAAGTTCGACAATCTCTACGGCTGCCGCGAATCGCTGGCCGACGGCATCAAGCGCGCCACCGACGTCATGGTGGCCGGCAAAGTGGCGGTGGTCTGCGGTTACGGCGACGTGGGCAAGGGCTGCGCGCACTCCCTCCGCGGCATGGGCGCGCGCGTGGTGGTCACCGAAATCGACCCCATCAACGCGCTGCAGGCGGCCATGGAAGGCTTCGAAGTCACCACCATCGAAGACACGCTCGGCCGCGGCGACATCTACGTCACGTGCACCGGCAACTGCGACATCGTCACCTTCGAGCACATGCAGAAGATGAAGGACCAGGCCATCGTCTGCAACATCGGCCACTTCGACAACGAAATCCAGATGGACCGCCTCAACGGCTCGGCCGCAAAGAAGACCAACATCAAGCCGCAGGTGGATATGTACACCTTCCCCGAGGGCCAAAGCATCTTCGTGCTGGCCGAAGGGCGGCTGGTGAACCTGGGCTGCGCCACCGGGCACCCCAGCTTTGTGATGAGCAACAGCTTCTCCAACCAGACGCTGGCGCAACTCGACCTCTGGAAGAACCGCGACGCCTACAAACCCGGCGTGTACACGCTGCCCAAGAAGCTGGATGAAGAGGTGGCGCGCCTGCACCTGGAAAAAATCGGCGTGAAGCTGACCACTCTCACCCCCGGGCAGGCCGAATATCTGGGCGTTCCCGTGGAAGGTCCGTACAAGCCCGATCACTACCGGTATTGACGGCGGGCGGGGGCAAGCTAAAGCATGCCCCACTCGCAGTCGTGTTAAATTGAACGAAAGCACCCGCAGGAGGAAAGCTTGGCAGATACTCAGAAACATCTCTTCACCTCGGAATCGGTCACGGAAGGTCATCCCGACAAGATTGCGGACCAGATCTCAGACGCCGTTCTGGACGCGGTCCTGACGGACGATCCCACCGGCCGCGTGGCCTGCGAAGTGCTGGTCACCACGGGCACCTGCATCGTCGCCGGCGAGATCACCACCACCACCTACGTGGACGTACCGCGCATCGCCCGCGGCACCATCGAGTACGTCGGTTACAACGATGCCACCTACGGGTTCGACTGCAACACCTGCGGCGTGCACAACCTGATCCAGTCGCAATCGCCCGACATTTCCATGGGGGTCGACACCGGCGGGGCCGGCGACCAGGGCATGATGTTCGGCTTTGCCTGCGATGAAACCCCCGAGCTGATGCCGCTGCCCATCATGATGGCCCACAAGCTGGTGCGGCGTCTGTCCGAGGCGCGCCGCCAGGGCATTTTGGAATTTCTCCGGCCGGACGGCAAGAGCCAGGTGTCGGTGGAGTACGTGGGCAACACTCCCCGGCGTATCGAGGCCGTGGTCATTTCCACGCAGCACAGCGCGGACATCTCCATCGAGGAGCTGCGCCGCGAAGTCAAGAAGCATATCATCGATGCGGTCGTGCCCTCGGGCATGGTCGATTCCGCGACCAAGTACCACATCAACCCCACGGGCCGCTTCGTAGTGGGCGGACCGCACGGCGACACCGGCGTCACGGGGCGCAAGATCATCGTCGATACCTATGGCGGCATGGGGCGCCACGGCGGCGGCGCGTTCTCCGGCAAGGACCCCACCAAGGTGGACCGCTCGGCCTGCTACATGGCCCGCTACATCGCCAAGAATATCGTGGGCGCGGGGCTGGCCACGCGGTGCGAGGTGCAGCTCGCTTATGCCATCGGCGTGGCCGACCCGGTTTCGGTGCGCGTCGACACCTTCGGCACCGGCGCGATTGCCGACGACCAGTTCACCGATCTGGTGCGCGAGAATTTCCCGCTCACCCCGCGCGGCATCATCGACCACCTGAAGCTCCGGCGCCCTATCTATCGCAAGACCGCCGCCTTCGGCCACTTCGGCCGCACCGAAGATACTTTTTCCTGGGAAGCCACCGACAAGGCCGATGCCTTGAAAGAGCGCGCCGCGCACGCTCTGGCCGCCGCAAAGTAGGGTGGGCCTCCTGGCCTGCCCGCGCGCCGCAGACGCGCTCTTCGCAAGGCAGCGTCGAAAGCTCAGTGTAGCCAGGTGTAATTCGCCGTTCTGATCGGCTTTTGCCCTTCGGCCCGCAGGGCAGGCCCGGAGGCCTACCCCACTAATGCATCAAGCTGGCTGCGGCTTCGTCCAGGAACCACGTCGCCCCACGCCCTTGATGCGCCACGATCTGCGCCGGGTACTTCTGGGGATCGTATTCTCCCTTGAAGACCGCCCGTACCGCATCCGCCTTGTCGGCGCCGGCGACCAGCATCACGGTATGCTCGGCCGCCAGCAGCGGCCCCGGCAATAGGGTCACGCGCCACTGGTTCTGCTTCGCCGCCAACACCGCTGCGGCAATCCCCTGGTGGTCGTCGATCGCCGGATCCCCCGGAAACAGGCTCGCGGTATGCCCGTCGGCCCCCATCCCGCGGTGCACCACGTCGAAATGCGGCATTTCGCCTTCGTCCAGCCCGAAGAATCCGCGAATCTCCGCGGTGTACCGCTCGGCGGCCGCTTTCGGCGCGATCTCGCCCAAAATCCGGTGTACTTGACGCGGCGGAATGTGCGCCGGCTTGATCAGGTAATCTTCGGCCAACTTGTAATTGCTCGCCGGATCGGTGGGCGCGACCGCGCGTTCGTCCACCCAGAACAGGTGCACGTTACTCCACTTGAATTTCGACTGGGCCAGCTTCTCAAACAGCAGCCGGGGCGTGGACCCGCCCGAAATCGCGAAGGTGGCGAACTCCCGGCCGGAAAGCGCTTCCTCCAGCAGGGCGATGGTGTGGTGCGCGCAGGCCTCGGCGGCCGCGAGCGCATCCGGAGCGGTATGCCAACAGACGATCATTTGTCCCCAGGATACGCAAGCCGCGCCGCCGAAGCCAGGGCCTTCTCAAACACCGGATCATGGCGCACAATGCCGGCCTCCTCACGCAGCAACAGGTGCTCCGCCGGCCGCGGGAGGTTGGTGCAGTGGGAAAGTGCGTTGACGACAATCGTGAGCCTCTCCTCCTGCCGCGCCAGTTCCACCTGGATGCCTTCGCCCGATAAGGTCACGCGCAACGAAGGGCCGTCCGCTTCCGGCGCCACCGTCAATTCCGCCGGCACTCCCACATCGGCCAGCGAGTCGGCGATCCAGGCGCCCATGTACCACGCCAGGGCCTCGAACGGCTCGGCGAATTCCACGTACACGCGGGAGACCCGCGGCAACTGCGCCAGGTACTGCCGGTTCTCGAACACCTGCGCCAGCATCTCGCGCCAGCGCGTCAGCCGCGTCCAGGAAAGATCGCCCAGCAGAACGCCGCGCGTTACCGCCTCCGCCATGCGCGGCAGCACGGCCTTTTGATCGGCAAACGCAGCGCTGTCCACCACCACCTTGTGGGCCATCGCCTCAATCGGGCGGAACTCCGGCAGGCCCCACAACCGGGCGCTGCGGCACCACAGGATCAGCGGAAAATCGGGCACCGCCAGCGGCAGCACGATCGACGGCAGGTCCGCCAGGGCCGAGTCCGAAGCGGTAATTTCAATCTGCTCGCAGCAGATCTGCTTGCGCTGTCCGAACGGCATCCAGCACTGCGCATACACCCGTTCCGACAGTGCGCGCTCCCCCGCGCCGCGCAACCGCACCACCAGGGCGCGCGCCGGGTGCGCCGGCATAAGCGCCGCGATGGTCTCTCCCAGGCTCTGCACATCGTCGCTCTCCTCGGCCAGCACCACGAAGGTCATCGAGCAGGCGCGCAGCACTCCCGCATCCGCCGGCGCCGGCGCCTCCCTTCCCAGCGACACCCACAAGTCCGAGAGCTCCCGCAGAATTTTCTCCGGCGCCACGGTCCCGCCCATTACGGTTTCCTCCACACGTGGCCGCGCCGCGCCAGCATCTCATCGGCCGCCGCCGGTCCCCATGTCCCCGCCGCGTAGTTGGGAAAATCGAACTTCGTTTCGCGCCACACGTTCTGAATCGGTTCCACCACCGCCCAGCTTGCTTCCACCATGTCCTGGCGCGTGTAGAGCGTGGGATCGCCGATAACGGCGTCCAGCAGCAGCGTTTCATAGGCCGAAGGCGACCGCTCGCCGAAGCTCGACCCGTAGTTGAAATCCATGGAGACCGGCCGCAGCGTCATGCCCTCACCCGGCCGCTTGGAGAGGAACTTCAGCGAGATTCCCTCCTCCGGCTGAATGCGCACGATCAGCAGGTTGGGCGCGCTCCCGGGGCCGTCCTCGTCCTCGAAAATGGCCAGCGGCGCGGGGTTGAACTGAATGGCGATTTCCGTGACGCGTTTGGGCAGCCGCTTGCCGGTGCGCAAATAAAACGGCACGCCGGCCCAGCGCCAGTTCTCCACCGAGAACGCGACCGCCGCGTACGTGTTGGCCTGCGACTGCGGGTCCACGCCTTTCTCCTGGCGGAAGCCCGGCACGTCCTCGCCTCCAATCTTCGCCGGCCCGTATTGCCCCGGTACGGCGTTCTGACGGATCTCGTCGGGCGTCATGGCGTGAATCGACCGCAACAGTTTCGACCGTTCGTCGCGCACCGAATTCGCGTGGAAACTGGCGCTCGGTTCCATGGCGATGGTGGCCATCACTTGCAGCAGATGGTTCTGAATCATGTCGGCCAGCGCGCCCGTTTCCTGGTAGTACGCCCCGCGGCCCTCGACGCCGATCGATTCCGCCCCCGTGATCTGGACATGGTTCACGTACCGCCGGTTCCACAGCGGCTCAAAGATGCCGTTGCCGAACCGGAACGCCAGAATATTCTGCACGGTCTCTTTGCCCAGGTAGTGGTCGATGCGGTAGACGTCCGATTCCTGAAACACCTCGTGCAGCCGGGAGCTCAGTTCCCGGGCGCTGGCCAGGTCGTGCCCGAACGGCTTTTCCACCACCAGCCGGCGCCACCCATTGCCCTTTCCGAGGCCCGCCGCCCCCAGCCCCTGGGACGCCGCCGCGTACTGGCTCGGCTGCGTGGAAAGGTAGAACAGCACGTTGCCGCCGGTGTGCCGCGCCTGTTCCACCTCCGCCAGTTTCGCGCCGATGTTCCGGTACAGCGCCGCGTCGCCGATATCCCCCGCCACGTAGAACAGGCCGCTGGCAAATGCCTTCCAGACATCCGCGTCGAACGTGGTGTCCTCGGAGAACTGCTTCACCGATTCCTGCATTTTCTCGCGGAACTGATCGTCGCTCATGGCCGTGCGTGAGATCCCGATCACGGCGAACCCCGCCGAGAGACGCCGGTCATAAGCCAGCCGGTACAGTGCGGGCATGAGCTTGCGGCTGGTGAGGTCGCCATGGGCGCCGAAGATCGCGATCGCGCATTCCGGCACCCGCCGTTCAAACCGCAGGGGGTCCTGAAACGGGTTTTCGATGGGCATCGAGTCCAACATATCATGCGCGGCGGACCGTGCTACGCGGCATCATGGGCATTCGGAGACCACCCGTGCTCACGACGACGCCGGGTCCAGCTTCTGTACGCGCTCGGCGAGCGGAGGGTGCGATGAGGTCCATTTCAAGGACAGGTTATGAACCCCCCGGGACTTGACGGCGCCCCGGTTTCGGAGTTTCGTTGCTTGTCACCGAGTTTCCCCGAGCGCCGTTGCCTGAAGATTCATGCAGCGTCCCAGGGGTTGAAGACCGTTACGCCAAGGCCGGCGAAATCCTTCACGTTCCGCGTTACCATGCTGAGATCGTGCTCAAGAGCGGTCGCAGCGATCATGCCATCCGGTGCGTTGAGGGTCAACCCCTTCAACTGGCACTGGCCTTCCAGAATGCCCCAGCGTTCGGAAACCGCTTCGCTTACCGGTAGGATGCGGCCCGCGAACCACGGACGCAACGTGCTGTCGAGCCACTTCCTCAAGCTCGCCCGGCGGTGCTCTTCGGGATGCACGGTAAAGCCCTTACAGAACTCGCCGATGCTGATCACGCTGAGGTAAAGCACGTCGTCGTCGGCGTTTTCCAACCATTGCGCCACACGGGGGTCCGGCCTTATGCGCGTCAACTCGGACGAGACGTTGGTGTCGAGTAGGAAACCGTTCATAGATCGACCGGGCGGCCAGTAGATTTGTTGCGGCTGAAATCGAGATCGAGCCCGCGCAAGGGCGATTCCGCAAACAGTTCAACAAGACTCTTTCTGCCGAGCGGCCTCTTGCGCCGCGCCGGCGGGTGTGCGGCGTCGGGAAGATGGACAGCCTCTTCGAGCAAACTCGCGGCATACGCCTCGATCGCGCGGCCATTGGCGGCGGCCTGGCGGGCGAGCTCAGCCTGAACCTCTGGCCGGATGTCAACGGTGATCGTCATTCGTGCCTCCGTTCAATCCATGCCCTCACCCTACCCCGCCGGGATTCCGGCGTCAAGTGATCGTGGTGAGGTGTCGCTGGTCGACCCTCAACAGGACGCGGCTGGTGAGGTTGCCATGGGCGCCGAAGATGACGATCGCACATTCCGGCACCCCCCGTTCAAACCGCAGGGAGTCCTGAAACGGGTTTTCGTTGGGCCGAATGCCGATGATGCCGCGTGGCCCGGTCAGTCGTGCTCACGACGATGCCGGGGTCAGCCTCTGTACGCGCTCGGCGAGCGGAGGGTGCGATGAGAAGTACTCCGGCGCCTGGGCATGGCCGGTGGAAGCCTGCGCCAGGCGCCGGAGCCCGCGTGCCGCCGCCCGTGGATCGAAACCCGCCCCCGCCGCCAGCCGGGCTCCTTCGCGATCCGCGTCCAGTTCCAGATCCCGCGAATACCCCTTCGCCAGAACCCGCCGCAGCATCAGCCCCGCTCCCGCCACATGCCTGGTAACGGCGCTCAGAAATGCGTCCGCCGTCAAGCGATCCTTGGCATGGCCGCCGAGGACGTGCGCCATCTCATGGCCCAGGAAGAATGCGAGCTCGCCCTGGTCCCCCTCGCACAGATCCACGAGCGCCTGGGTGATGAACACAAATCCGCCCGGAAGCGCAAAGGCGTTGGGCGCGGCTGCCACGACGACGGTGAACTGGAACTCGCGGCGGGGGTCGTTCACGGCGGCGGCCAGGCGGGAACCCACCGACGCCACAAGCTCCTGGCTCGCGCGCGGCGCTCTGCCGGAGAACCCGGCCGCGAACTCGCGCGCACACTCGCGCCCATAGTCTCGTTCCGCCTGGAGCGATTCCGCCTCGGTTCCGGCCACCCAACTCCACATCCACTTGGCCTGCCGGAACGATTTCCTGGAGCGCAGGCCAAGCCAGGAGCCGACACCGGGCAGGAACTTCGCGCCGAACAACAGGGCCAAACCGGCGAGGAGGGAGAGTTTCAGCAATTGCGCGTTCCATCCGGCACGGCTTCATCTTACCGCCGCAAGGAACTGCCGGGCATTTGACATTCGGGTGCTCCGACCGGTACATCATTATCATGCCTACTGCCAGGAGTTCCCCATCGAATACGCGCAGGGATTTTCTGCGGACCACGGCGCTGGCCGCAACCGCTCTCATCCCATCCAGCCTGCGGGCCGAGGGTAGCGACGCTCATATCGACGTCCTGCTCGATGAGCCGGGGGCCACGATCGCTCCGGAGATCTACAGTCATTTCGTCGAGAACCTGGGTGGCGTCCTCTACGACGGCATCTGGGTGGGCGAAGGTTCGCGCGTGCCGAACGTGAACGGCCTCCGCAAGGAACTGATCGATGCGCTACGGAAAGTGAAGCCGGGAACCATTCGATGGCCCGGCGGCTGCTTCGCCGATCAGTATGACTGGCGGGACGGCACTGGCCCGAGGAAGAACCGGCCCACGCGCACGAATTTTTGGGTGGAGGCTCAGGAGTGGGCGCCCGGCGCGAAGAGGAACGGCCCGCAGGCCTACGATCCCAACGAGGTGGGCACCATCGAGTTCGCGCGGTTCTGCAAGTTGACCGGAGGACAGCCGTATTTCGCGGCGAATCTGCGCAGCCTGCCGGCCCAGGAGATGTGGCGATGGGTGGAGTACTGTAATGCGCCCGCCGACGCGACGACGCTCGCGCGGCAGCGCGGATCCGACGGCGAAGCCAATCCGCTCGGCGTTCGATTCTGGGGCGTGGGCAACGAGTCGTGGGGATGCGGCGGCAACTTCGCGCCTGAGGATTACGCCATCGAATTCCGGCGCTACGCGACGTGGCTCCCGGATTACGGGGCGCATCTGGCGCTGATCGGGTCGGGGCCGAACGACGGCAATGTCGACTGGACCAGGAGATTTTTCGCGAAGATGGGCCCCGGCGGACCTTCCAATATGTGGGGCTGGGCGATGCATCACTACGCCTGGAACGCGAGCGGCGGCCGGACGGCGGATTGGGTCGCGGGCAAGGGAGACGCCGTGAAATTCGACCCCGAGCAGTATTACGAGATCCTGCGCGACGCGGACGCGATGGAGTCGATGATCGAGGCGCAATGGGCGGTGATGGGCGAAACGGACCGGCGGCATCGGGTCAAACTGGTGGTGGATGAATGGGGCGCCTGGTATGCGCCGGGCACCGAGCCGTTTCCCGAAGCGCTCCTCGGACAGCAAAACACCATGCGCGACGCGGTGCTCGCGGGATTGACGCTGGACACCTTCAACCGGCACGCGGACAAGGTGGCGATGGCCAATGTGGCGCAGTTGGTGAACTGTCTGCAATCGCTCTTCCTGGCGCACGAGGACAGGTTCTGTGTCACGCCGACCTATCATGTGTTCGACATGTACGCGGCGCATCAGGGCGCGCGGTCGGTTCGCACCGTGGTCGGCGCCGCGGACGTCCGCTATACCAGGAATGGGGCCGCCGCCCAAATGCGCGGTCTGAATGGATCGGCATCCATGAGCGGCAAGCAGCTCACGCTGACGGTGACGAATCCGTCGCTCGAGCGGAGCCAGGATACGGAGATCGCGGTGCGGGGGGGCACGGTTCGGTCCGTGACCGCCGTCTCGCTGGCGGCGGCGGATGCGCACGCGCATAACACGTTCGAGTATCCGCGCGCGGTGGAGCCGAAGCAGGCCAGCGTGCCGGCGAAGGGATCGACCATCGCGTATCGGTTCCCCCCGGCATCGGTGACGAAACTGGCGATCGAGTTGGGGTGATTCGCGGGCGGGCAAGGGCACCGAACGCCGCCACAGGGAAAGCTAACGCTCTGAGAATCACTGCTGGAGCGCACGCCGCAGCAGCGCAATACTCTGCGGCCCATCCACCTGCAAGTCTTTGCTGGAAGCTTCCAGGCCAATCAGGTTGTGGTATCGGATCTGGCGCAGAGCCGCGAAAAACGGGGCATAATCGTATTCTTCCCAATGCAGCGGCATGACCCGGTTGTTCGGATTGGCCATGTGCAGATGCCGCAAATGGTTCTTGACTTTCGCGATGATGGCGGGCTCTTCCTTCTCCGCCGAGAAGTGATAATAATCGATCATCAGCTGGATGTTCGGATGGTTCACTGCTTCCACCCACGCCAGCGCCTCCGCGGTGCTGTTGATGATGTTACACTCCTCGCGCCGTTGGGACTCGATTGCGACCGTGATGTGTCGTGCCCGGGCCTCGGGGCCGGCCCGCTTTCCAAAATCGATCAGTTGATCGAAAGCCTCTTTCTTCGAGAATCCCTCGGGGACCTGGCGGGCCCCGCTGCTTCCGAATACGATCAGCCTTACACCTAAACGGGACACCCGATATAGCGCTTTGTGAAGATACTCCATCTGGCGGTCTTTATCGATGTGCGGTCCGGTTACTTTGATGTCGGCGGGAAGAAACCAGTATGCGGCCGGCACCGGAAGCGCCACGCGCGCTAACTTGAGGGCCAGCCGTTGGTAATCCGTATCGGAAAGCGCCGCTACTTCCGAAGTACGCACCTCCATATAATCGAACCCTGCGGCCTTCGCCGCGTCGATGTCCTTCAAGGGGCCGCAGTAGCCAATTCTGACCTTGCCAGGAGGGTTATCCACCGCAGAGTGCGTCTGGGATGACAGTTCGCTCGACACGGAGATGGCGGCGAGGACTGCCGCCATGGCGAGGCAAATTCGGATCGTCGAGGTCACAAGGAGAGATGCTAGGCCAACTCAGCGACTCCTGTCAATCCACGGCGGTGGATAGGCGCCGATGCGAATGGGATGCCGCTCGCGATGCGTTCGTTGAGCGCGGCGGCATGGGAGGCGGTGGAGTGGCGGGCGGATCCGGCAGCGGAGGTGGTGGCCGTTCCGGCCGCGAGGCCTGCCCCACGTCAATCGCCGAGGAACTTGCCCAGGTGGCGGAGGCCCTTCACGTTGTCGCACACGGCTTTGAGCGCGGCGGTGATCGGAATGGCCAGCAACAGGCCGGGGGCGTCCCACAGGAACCCCCAGAACATGAGGGAAAACGTGACCACCAGGGGGTTCAGATGCACGCGCGATCCCACGATCTTGGGATAGAGCACATTGAGCGCGATGAGATGCAGCGACGCCACCGAGACCACCACGAACACGTACAGGGGAACGGTGTTGATGCCCAGGGCGGCGAACAGGGGCGGCACCATGGCCAGCGGCAGTCCTACATAAGGCACCAGGCTGAGGATGCCGCTCAATGGCCCCATCAGCAGCGGGTAGGGCAGGCGCACGATCCAGAACATGGCGGAGCTGATCAGGGCCAGCACCAGGCCCAACAGGAAATTGCCCACCACGAAGGCCCGCACCATTTCCGCGATCCCCTCCAGGCTGCGGGTGGCCGCGGTGCGGTCCTCCCCGTGGAAGAACTGGAGGAAGCTGCGGTAGATGTGGTCGCGCCAGCTCAGCATGAAATAGACCAGGAAGGGGATAAACGACGCCATCAGCAGAATCTGGTAAAAGGAACTCAAGCGCGAATAGATGTAGTCGCCGATGGGCGTGCGCTCCTCGTGAATGCGCACTTCCGGGATGGCGTTCCCGTTGGGGGGTGCGGGCGGCGGATTCCCTTTCTTATTGTTGCCCTTGCGCTGTAACGCCTGCTGTTGCGCCTGCTGCGCACGCAGCTCCTGTTCGCGCTGGCGCGCCGGGATCACCAGTTGGTAGGCCCCCTCTTCCATGCCCGCGAACTTCTGCTGGATGTTGTCCACGATGTCGCCGATGCGCTGGCCGTATTTGGGTAGATCCTGGTACACGGCCGAAAGTTGAGAATAGGCGCCCATTCCGATCACGTAGAGGAACAGCAGCGCGAAAGTGCACACCACGAAACTGGCGAGCGCGCGCGGAAAGCGGGCGCGCAGGAGCAAGGTCACCAGCGGCTCCAGAATGAATGCCGTGACCAGGGCCACGATGGAGGTGATAAAGAAGACCCGGCCGAGGTACAGGACGGCGATGACGGCCGCCGCGGCCAGGATGGGTGGAGCCAGGTGGCGGGCGTCCTGGACCGTCTTCGTTGTGCTGGTGAGAGGCTTGGTGATCAACGCCACGGGGCATGCCGGCCTTTGTCTCGACTGTAACATGGCGCCGTCTATAATGAAATTGATTTGACCCCCGCGAAACGCCGCATCCTGGCTTTGGACCTGGGAAAAAAACGCATCGGCCTGGCCATCAGCGATCCCCTGGGAATCTCCGCGCAGGGCCTGCCCAACCTGGTCCGCACCAACAAGCGTACCGACCTCGCCCGACTGCAACAGCTCATCGAAGAACGGGAGGTGGGCCAGGTCCTCCTCGGCAACCCCATCAATATGCG
>JADGNR010000408.1 GCA_017883415.1 Bryobacteraceae bacterium
GTTGAGCGGGATCTCGACGATCTTCTTGTTGTCCATGACCTCGCCCAGGCTGGACGATTCGGTCTGCACGCGGGCGGAGGAGGCCTCCACCGTGACCATGGTCGTGGTTTCGCCGACCTCCAGGATCGGATCGACGCGCCCGCGCTGGTCGACGGCCAGCACCAGCGCGTGCTGCACAAAAGTCGTGAAGCCGGGGTGCTCGGCGCGCACCGAGTACTCACCGGGCTTGACGAACGAGAATTCGAAATTGCCCTCGCCGTCGGTCTTGGTCGCGACCGCGACGCCGGTCTGCGTGTTGGTCAGAGTGACCGCTGCATTGGGAATGGCGCCGTGCTGCGCGTCCAGCACGGTTCCCACCAGCGACGCTTGCTGCGCCGCCAGCGGCAACGCCAGGAACAAAAGGAACAGAACACCAGCGTAAGTGATACGGGTAATCGTTTTCATGCTTGACCCTCCAAATGTGGATAGAGACCCAGATTGTTCTAAGGATAGCCACTGCCGAAATCCCAGTCAAGGAGACTACGTCTTGTTTACTTTACGCGCGAAGCGGCAAAGGAGTAGGGGCGATTTACAGAGGTTTCGCAGACACGGCCGCCGGGCCCAAGCGCGCCACGGGGCCCAAACGCGCCACCGCGCCCATACGGGCCACGGCACCCATACGGGCCACGGCGCGGATGGTGAGTTCCACCTTATCGCTTACCCGAAGGAAGAGCGTGCTGGGGCTCTTCATGCCCCAAGCCACGTAAGGGATGGCGAAATGCGTGGCGATGGCGTACTGGCCTCCGGCAGCTTTCACTTCCACCGGGAGCGTGACTTCGTGCGCCGCGCCGTGGATATCGAGCGTGCCGTGAACTTGCACCTGCGAAGCGCCCTCCGGCGCCACTTTGCCTTCCACCCGGGCGGGACGGAAAACAATCTCCGGGAAGCGGTCGCTTTCGAGCACGCTTTTGTGCATGTTGGCGTCGCGCGAGGTATTGGCGGTGTTGCCGCCGGCGGCGTCCACCACCAGTTCTCCGGAGATCTTTCCGGTGCCTGGGTCGAAGCGCAGGTGTCCGCGCTTGAGCGGGAAGGTTCCGTGCACGGTGTGCAGTGTCGCGCTAAGCGAGAACTCGACTTTGGCGGACGCCGGATCGATGTCGAAGCTGGTCTCCTGCGCGGGGAGGGCGGCGGCCAGCAGAAGCACAGCGCCCGCAGTGCGCGGGAGAAGGACTCGCTTCATCGCGCCGCGGCGGCCGAACCCAGCGCATCGCCGCCCAGGATGGGGGCAGGGGAGGGGGCGGCGCCCAGCAGGGCGTTCAACCGGGCGAGTTCCAGCGCGTACAGCGGATTCTTGGGGTATTCCCTGGTCAGGCCCACCAGAATGTCGCGGGCGCGCGCGGTGTCTTTATCGCGCAGCGCCGCCACGGCCAGCAGCAGGCGGGCGAAGGGCGCCAGGTAATGCCCCTTTTCCGCGGTCAGCTTGAGCTTTTCTATGCCCAGGGCGCGGTCGGTCTCCCCGCCGGCCAGGCGCAGAAGCCAGCGCACCGGCGCCGGCTTGACGCTCAACATGTAGTTCTCCACGCCCACCGCAATCCAGGCGTCGTAGCACTGCGGATCGGAGGCCAGCAGGCCCTCGGCCATCATGCGCCCGGCCTTCATCTCCTTAAACGACGCCACGTACCGCTTCTCGATCAGCGCCAGGTAATCGGAATGCAGGCCGTTCGCCAGAATAGAGGCGAAGAGCGCGTTCTTGCCGGCCGGCGCCGCGGCGGCCAGGCCCCGGGCAGTTTCGAGCGCGCCTTCAAATTTCTGTTTTGTGACGGGGTCGGGCGCGAGCTTATGGTCGGTGATGAAGTGCTGGTCGTGCACGAAAAATTCCGATTGCAGGATGTGCAGGCGGTCGAATTCGGAAAAAAGGTACGCGGCGGCATCGGAGACGGGGCCCATGGGGTCGTCCGGGTGCAGGCGCTGCCACTCGTGGAAGGTCCGGTGTGCCTCGGCGAACTGCAGGTTATACATCTGCCGGTAGCCTTCGTCGAGCAAAGTCGCCGACGCGCGGCCCGGCACGGCAGCCACGGAGAGCGCGGAAAGCAGAATGACGGTTTCGAGAGAGATCGAACTAAACACAGGCGCCCTCATGGACTGGGACGGTTGCAATTCGCATGCCGTTACGTGCAAGGTACCACGATTCACGCCTAAGTGGTTCAATCACGAGGTAATTTGGGTTCCAGCGCCCGGAACGCGTGCGCAGCGCCTGCACCGCAAGACGCAATTTCCGCCATCGCAGGCGGCACCGGCGCGGCCAAGCCGTCCCGGCCCCACAGACTATATAATTGCCGCATGGTGCAGCGCCCGCTCTCGACCCTCTTTCTGACCGTTCTGCTTGGCGTGGGGGCGCCGGCGCAGGGGCCGCCGCGCGACGCCGGCGCCGCGACGCTGCTCAAGCCGGCACGCGTGTTCGACGGAGAAGCCCTGCATGAGGGTTGGGTGGTGCGGGTGCGCGGCGACCGCATCGAGGCGGCCGGTCCGGCGGCCGGCGTGGATCCGAGCGGCGCCACCATCGTGGAGTTGCCGGGCGCGACCCTGATGCCGGGGATGGTCGAGGGGCACTCGCACATCCTGCTGCATCCCTACAACGAGACCACCTGGAACGACCAGGTTCTGCACGAAGGGCTGGCGCTGCGCGCGGCGCGGGCCGTGAATCACCTGCGCGCGACCTTGCTGGCCGGCTTCACCACCGTCCGCGACCTGGGCACGGAGGGCGCCGGATACGCCGACGTGGAACTGAAGCAGGCGGTGAACCAGGGCATTATTCCCGGGCCCCGCGTGCTCGCTGCCACGCGCGCGATTATCGCCACGGGCAGCTATGGTCCCAAGGGATTCGCGCTGGAATGGCGCGTGCCGCAAGGCGCCGAGGAGGCCGACGGCGTGGACTCGCTGGCGCGCGCGGTGCGCGACCAGATCGGCCACGGAGCGGACTGGATCAAGCTGTATGGCGACTATCGCTGGGGCCCGGGGGCGGGCGCGCACCCCACCTTCTCGCTCGAGGAAATGAAACTCGCCGTGGAGACCGCACGCAGCGCCGGCGTGCCGGTTTCGGTGCACACCAGCACGCCCGAGGGAATGCGGCGCGCGATTCTGGCGGGCGCCGAGACTATCGAGCACGGCGATGGCGGCACGCCTGAGATTTTCAAATTGATGGTGGAACACCACGTAGCGCTCTGCCCCACGCTGGCGGCGGGCGACGCCACGGCGCAGTACGCCGGCTGGCGAAAGGGCGAACAGCCGGAGCCGCCGGGAATCGCCCGCAAACGGGCCAGCTTCAAGGCGGCGCTCGAGGCCGGGGTGACCATCCTGAGCGGCAGCGACGTGGGCGTCTTCGCGCACGGCGAGAATGCGCGCGAGATCGAGTTGATGGTGAGCTACGGGATGCCGGCCGAAAGCGCGTTGAAAGCCGCGACCTCGGTGGCCGGGCAGGTGCTGCACTTGAACATCGGCGCAGTGAAGCCGGGCCTGTTCGCGGACCTGATCGCGGTGGAAGGCGACCCGGTGAAAGACATTTCCGCGCTGCGCCGCGTGAAGTTCGTGATGAAGGCGGGCGTGGTGTACAAGCAGTAGCGGCGGCCCGCTTTACTCCAGCCGCGCCAGAATCTCCGGCGGCACGCGTTCCCTGAGCTGGGGATGGCTCTCCAAAATGCGCTCGATATCCAGCAGGTCCTTGTGGCGCTTACTGGCCCGCCGCTCGGGATCGCCTGCCGCCCAGATCTTGCCCTGCAGAACATCCTCCAGGCCGGCCACGGGGAGAGTCACTCCCAGGACCTCCCGGCGGGATGCGCGGTCCACGAAGCCGAAATAGCGCGGATCGGTTTGCACCTGCACCCGCAAGCTCGAGCCTGCCGCGGCAATGTTCAGGCTGTGAGGGAACCTCTCGACCTGGAAACGCTCGCGCAGCAGGGACTCCGCCCGCTCCATCTGGTCTACCGCGATCACCAGATCCAGATCGAGGCTCACCAACGGCTCCACATAGGCGTTCACGCCCTGTCCGCCGATGACGCAATACCGTATGCCCTGCTCCTCGAGCAGCGCTACGAGAGATTCCAGAAAGTTAGAGCGGTCGAGAGTCACGGTCTTCCAAAACGCCGGGGCCCGCATGGTCTCTACCATGGTAGCCTCATGGTCGCCCTTGTGGCCGGGCAAATGTATGGGGAGCTTGCTGCCGCGCGGTCCGCGAGATCCGCCACGCCGCGGCCACCCTGGGCGTAATCATCGCCTGCTGGTAGGCGGAAAGAGGCCGGTCCCACTCTGCTAGAATTTGATTAAGAGACATGGCTTCCTTTATTCAGAACCAGTTTGAACAGAATTTTGTCACCACCTCGGTCGATTACGTGTTCAACTGGGCGCGCAAGTCGGCCATCTGGCCGCTGACCTTCGGGCTGGCGTGCTGCGCCATCGAAATGATCGCCGCCAGCACGTCGCGCTTCGATATCGCGCGCTTCGGCGCCGAGGTCTTCCGGCCCAGCCCGCGGCAGAGCGACCTCATGATCGTGGCCGGCACCGTGACCCTCAAAATGGCGCCCGTGCTGAAGCGCATCTGGGACCAGATGCCGGAGCCGAAGTGGTGCATCTCCATGGGGGCCTGCTCCAGCGTGGGCGGCCCGTTCAATACCTATGCGGTGCTGCAGGGAGTCGATAAGGTGGTGCCGGTGGACGTCTATTGCACGGGCTGCCCGCCGCGGCCGGAGAACCTGTTCTACGCGCTGCTCAAACTCCAGGACAAGATCGACCAGATGACCACGCTGGTCAAGCGCCCCACCGAAGTGCGGCTCGACGAATCCATGCTGGAGGATTTCAAGAGCCAGGTGCGGATCGCGCAGATTCAGAATCCCGCGTAACCGTGTTTTACAAGGACGCGCGCCACGTTTACCGCTCGAGCGAACTCGATGCGCTCGCGTGGCTCGAGCACGGTTTCTCTACGCGGCTGGCGGATGTCCCCGCGCTGTTCGGCAATCTGGCCACCCTGCAGCAGATCCACTCGGCGGAGTGCGTGGCGGCGGCGGGCCGCACGGGCGTCCTGGGCCGCGGCGATGCGCTCCTCGAAAACACGCCGGGTGCGGTGGTGGCGGTGAAGACGGCGGACTGCATCCCCATTTTGCTGGCGGACGAGCGGCGTCATGCGGTGGCGGCGGTGCATGCCGGGTGGCGGGGCACGGCGGCCGGCATCGCCCGACGCGCCGTGGACGCCATGCGCGAGCGGTTCGGTTCCGGTGCGGCGGACTTGCACGCGGCCATCGGCCCGGGCATCGGCCC
>JADGNR010000409.1 GCA_017883415.1 Bryobacteraceae bacterium
AGACACTGGTCTGGAACAGATCGTGACCCGGCGCTGTTGGAATATATGGGTCACGATCTGTTCCAGACCAGTGTCTTCCCCGTAGCGCCCGGCGGCTCGAGTACGGTGCAGATCCGCTATGCGCAGCTTCTCAAGAAAGATTCGGGGCTGATCGATTTTCTGCTGCCGCTGGGCACGGCCAAGCATTCTGCCAGGCCAGTGGAGAGCCTCTCGGTTACCGTGAACCTCACCTCGGCCGCGCCCATCCGGACGGTCTACAGCCCGACCCATCAGCCCGACATCGGCCGGCCCGACGCGACCCACGCGATCGCCAGGCTGAACCTGCACAACGTCGTGAATCCGGACGATTTCCGGTTGTTGTACTCCAACGAGGCGGGCGCGGTGGGTGTGAACGTCATCAGCTACAAGCCGGACCAGAAAGAGGACGGATACTTCGTGCTGCTGGCGACGCCCGACCAGCGCGTTGCGGCGCCGAAACTCGCAAAGACGATGGTCTATCTGTGCGACCGTTCCGGCAGCATGAGCGGGCCGAAGATCGCGCAGGCCAAGGCCGCCTTGCAATTCTTGCTGCGGCAACTGGAGCCGGGCGACACCTTCAACATCGTGGCCTTCGATTCCGAGGTGGAGAGCTTCCGGCCGGAGCTGCAGCGCGCCGATCCAAACGCCATCCGCGCTGCGCTGGACTGGGTGGATGGACTGTCGGCCGGCGGCGGCACGAATATAGACGGGGCACTCCGTACCGGGCTGCGCATGTTGCACGACCCGTCGCGGCCCAACTACCTCCTGTTCCTGACCGACGGCGCTCCCACCGTGGGGGAGACCCAGGAAACCCGGATTACCGGCAACGCGGCGCAGGAAAACAGAGTGAATGCGCGCCTGTTCGTCTTCGGCGTGGGTTTCGATGTCAACGGACGGTTGCTGGACCGGTTGGCACGCGAGTTGCGCGGCCAGTCGGTGTACGTGCGGCCGAACGAGAACATCGAGGCGCCGGTTTCCACGCTCTACGCGAAGATTGGCACGCCGGTGTTAACCGATGTTGCGGTGGACCTCCAACTGGACGGAGGGACGACCTCGCGGGTCTACCCGCGCCAGATGCCGGACCTCTTTCGCGGCGATCAACTGGTGCTCGTGGGACGGTACCGCCAGGGTGGCGCGGCCAAGATTCACTTGAGCGGCTCCAGCGGCGCGACGAAGCAGGGGTTCTGGTATCGGGCGAACTTTACCGAGGCCTCGGGCGACGATACCAACGGTTTCGTGGCGAGACTGTGGGCCATCCGCCGGATTGGTGAGATCATCGACGACCTCGACCTGCACGGACGCAACCAGGAGTTGGTGGACGAACTGGTGGCCCTTTCGCAACAGCACGGCATCTTGACGCCCTACACGTCATTCTTGGCGGATGACAACGTCAGTCTCAGCGCGGGCCGGGACAACGCGGTCTTGGCCGCGCGGTCGGTTGCCAACCAGCTCAGCGTCACTGGGGGCGCGGCGGGGTTTACCCAGCGGGAAATGAAGGGTCGGTTTCAGAACGCGGTGAACGTTCAGGACAGCGCGCAGGCGCCGCCAGCGCTGCGGCAGGTGGGGCAAAAAGCCTTCTTCCGAAAAGGACAGCTCTGGCAGGATTCCGCGGTCACCGCCGATCAGGCCAAGAACGCCATCCACGTGACGCAGTTCAGCCGCGAATACTTCGACCTGGCGGCGTCGCACGGCGGCATCATGGCCCAATATCTGGCGCTGGACGGCCCCATACTCGTGAACCTGGGACAGCAGACGTATCAGATCGACCCCTCTCCTTTGCAGTGACTTCGCGGAGAAGGTGGACCGCCGCGACGCGCGCCGCCAGGTGCAATCGCGACTGGAACGAACGACGCCAAGCTGCGCGACGGGCCGCATTTGCAATCGTAGCGGTCCGCAAAATCGCCGCCCGTTGCCGCGCTGATGAATCCGCCCGCGCCCGTGCCGGCGAGCCGCGCTACGGATCGCGCGGGAGGCCGGGGCCGTCGAGATCCGGGCCGTGATCCCGTGGCGCGTAGCATATCCGAAGACCGCAGGCGGCCGCCCGCGGCGATCGACGCCCGCATTTGCTGGTACAGAGAGCCGAGCGGTGTACCTGCGAGGCCACCGGCGCCGGGGCCGTGGGACGATGCGGTCGTGTTTCCAGTTCTCTCGTACCGACCCCAAGGGGTCCGTCGCCAGCGATCCACCCACCAATATCCGGTGAGCGGGCGGGCCGATGGTGTTCCATGGCGGAGGAGGAAGGGGTGAAGAAAGCACTTGACAGAGGAAGGGCAGCCGTCATAATAAATAAATATGCACTCACAAATAAATTTTGGGTACCCGTGGGCGGTGAACTATGGACACCTCGTAGTGGCGGTGGCGTTCCTGGCGATCTTCTGTCTCGGGTGGTTTCGCAAATGGCACAAGGCGCTGGTCGCGCTCGTTGGGTTGGCGATGGTCTGGGCGTTTGCGTCGTTCGTAATGGTGCGGTTCGGGTTCAATATGAACGGGCGAGCCACGCTGCCGACGGAAGCGTTTATGCGGTCGGGGACGGGCAAGGTCCTGGATATGGGGGCGGGAACGGGACGCAGCACGTTGATGGTGCTGGAGGCGCGGCCGCAATCGACTGTGGTGGCGCTCGATAGCTTCAGCGATTCCTATGTGGAACATTTTGGGGACCAGAAGAGCGGAGCGGTGGTGGACCAGGGGCGGGCCAGACTGCTGGCCAACCTGAGGGCCGCGGGAGTAGAGCGGCGCGCCACGATTCAACCCGGAGACATGCGGCAGATGCCGCTCGAATCAGACACGTTCGACGCCGTCGTCAGCGCGTATGCCATTGACCACCTCGGCCGCGCGGGCATTCGCGAGTCGCTGAGCGAAGCCAACCGGGTCTTGAAACCGCGCGGCGAGTTTCTGCTGATGGTCATAGCCAAGGACTTCTGGCTGGAGTTCACGTTTGGGCCGCTCCTGATGCACGCCCGCATGGTTCTCCCGGACTTCTGGGAGCGAAACCTGCGCGATGCCGGTTTCGAAATCGTGGAGCAGGGAACCCGGCCGGCGACGAAATATATTCTGGCTCGTAAGGCATGACCCCGCCGGGAATGCCACTATGAATAGGGATGGGCAGAAAGAAGACGATCACGGACGCGGAGTTGCTGGACGCCGCTCGCGAGGTCTTTGTGGAAGCGGGGCTCGGGGCTTCCACGAAGGAGATCGCGCGGCGGGCCGGCGTCTCTGAGGGCGTGATCTATCAGCGTTTCGCCACCAAAGACGAGCTGTTCTTTGCCGCCATGATACCGCCACCGGCGGACTTGAGCCAGATCGTCCGGCAATCGCGGCTGAAGGGACGCGCCTTGGTGGAGAAACTCACGCTGGCCCTGATCGATTACAGCCGCGCGACTTTGCCCGTGCTGTTGCCGTTGATGTTGCATCCCCGGTTTCAGTTTGAAGAGTTCGCCCGGCGCCATCCTGAATCCCCCTTGTTTTTCTTGCGGCGCGAACTGGTGCAGGCGCTGCTGCGGGAGCGGGATGCGGGGAGGATCGGCGACGTCGATCCGGGTGGGGCGGCGTTACTGGTGTGGTCCACGGCGCACGCGGTCGCTTTCTTCGAGAGGCTTGGGGCTCACGATGGAAGATTCGATCCGGAGGTCATCCGGAGAACGGTGCGGTGTCTTTGGGACGGGCTGAAACCGCCGAGGCGGGCAAGGCCGGGGGGCAGACGGGCTGTGCACCTATAAGCACGACTCGGCCCGCAGCGCCGGTGGCTTGATCAATGGTTGACATTTCTCGGACGGGGCAGCGGGCCGCGGCATCGGCGGCGACCAAAACCAGGGTTTCTGAGAGGTGTTGCAGAGCGCGGCCGATAACCCTTCGGCGCATAGGGAGAGTTTGCAATCGGACTGCCTGTCATGGATTTGACCGTGTCGCCTGGGTCCGTCACAAGGTGGACGCCTGGCTTGGCGCGGCGAGTAACATGCTGCCTGGACGTGGTCAAATGTCAGCTTGGCGGCCTCGTGTCGCCCCAGGCCGGGCAGAATGCATGGGCGGATTTTCCTACGCATATAGCAGGTGTTTACCGCTGCCCTCAAGACAATCTCCGCGTTATCTTTACAATTAGTCCGGCACGCTTACAGTTTTCGGCCGTGCGTTCCGGATTCGGTACAACCCATCACCGAACGTTTTAAAGGTAAGTTGGGCAGGAGACCGAAATGGCTGTCCCTGCCCCACAAAGGAGAGAAGTGACATGGCCCTACGTATTGTATTGGCTGACGACCACGCACTGGTCCGCGACTGCCTCAAAAGCTGCTTAATGAATGCCGGATTCGCCGTGGTAGGCGAAGCGTGCGATGGCGCCGAAGCTGTGCGGCAGGTGCGGACACTAAGGCCGGATCTGGCCTTGCTGGACTTTGCCATGCCGATCCTGAATGGTATCGATGCAGCGCGCGAAATATTGCAGCTTGCGCCACGGACCAAGACGATTCTCACTACCGGCTACAGCGACAACCGGTACGTGATCGAAGCTCTTCGCGCGGGCGTCGTGGGATTCGTCCTGAAGAAGAGAACCGTGCAGGATCTCCTGGAGGCGATTCGGGAAGTGGAGCGCGGCAACGTATATCTGAGCCCCGGCATCTCCCGCGCCGTGGTGCAGGAGATTATGAACAAGACGACCTCTTTCGAGATGCTGACCCCGCGGGAGCGACAGGTGCTCCAGCAGATTGCCGAGGGCAGGACCACAAAAGAGATCGCCGTTCAGCTTGGGATCAGTAGTAAGACCGCCGCATCGCATCGGGCCAGATTAATGGAGAAGTTGGACATCCATGAGACCGCCGGCGCGGTCAAGTACGCCATTCGCCTGGGCTTGATCCAGCTCGAGCAGCATCCGGCGTAGCTGTGGGTTAGGGCTCCTGGCCTGCCTCGCGCCGAGCGCTTGTTCCGCGCGCAAGCTGGGCCGGGAGCTCTGCCCCGTTGACTCGCCGGACCCACCGGAAAAGACGAGAGCGCCGCCGAAGACAGCGCGGCTGTTACCATTTCCTTCCCCCCAAACAAACAACCCCCGCTGCCGGCAGCATCGCGCCAAAACGCTTGGCTGCCTATCGGCAATGGTATTTGGATTAATTTGGATTGACCTGCCAAAAGTAAGGCCCCCCAAGAGTTTACAAAGGTGTCCACCCCGCCAAGTGTACGCCGAGCAAGGAGTAACCGGCTCGTCCTCACATATCCTGGCAGCTCATCCTCACATATCCGCATCTACCCTCGGGTATTGATCCGATACCCGTAAGCGCC
>JADGNR010000117.1 GCA_017883415.1 Bryobacteraceae bacterium
AACCAGGGAATGGGAAAAGATCTCGCTGGCCATGGCCAGCGCCCTCGAGGCCACCTGAGGACGCGCCATGCCGCTGCGCCATCGAGTATTGAGTCTGTGCCGCAACCTCTTCGGCCGGTCTCGAGTGGAACGGGACCTGGACGACGAGGTCCGCGCGTACCTGGAGCAGTTGACCGAGGAAAAGGCAGCGGGCGGCATGAGCCGCGCCGAGGCGCGCCGGGCCGCTCTGCTCGAGCTGGGCGGCGTCACCCAGGTCAAAGAAGAAGTTCGCCGCGTAAGGACGGGCCACATGCTGGAAGATTTTCTGCAAGACCTTCGTTTTGGCGCACGCGCATTACTCCGGCGCCCGGGCTTCGCGGTGGCGGCGGCGCTGGCGCTGGCGCTCGGCATCGGCGCCAACACCGCCATGTTCAGCGTCGCGTACGGCATCCTGCTGCGGCCTTTGCCCTATCCGGACGCCGGCCGCGTGGCGCTGGTCTTCATGCATTTTTCCCCGCAGAACTTCGATTTCGGGACCATGTGCGTGGCCGACTATCTGGATTGGAAATCCCAGAACCACGCGTTCGAAGAGCCCTCCGCCTGGTCCAGCCGCCGCATGGATATCGGCGGCGCGGGCGAGCCGGAACAAGTGTCCGGCTCGGGGGTAACGGCGGGCTTCTTCTCCACGCTCCAGGTGCGCCCCGTGCTCGGCCGCGGCTTCCTGCCGGGCGCGGACCGGCCGGGCAGCCCCGCCGAGGCGGTCCTTAGCGAAGCTCTATGGCGGCGCCGTTTTGGCGCGAGCCCGGCCGTCGTCGGACAGACCCTCACCATCGATGGCGCCCCATCCACCATTGTCGGCGTGATGCCGGGCGCTTTTCATTTTCCCCGCGCCGCCACCGAACTCTGGGTCAACGTCCATCTCAACCCGCCCACCCGGCGCGGCCCCTTCTTTCTGCGCGGGGTGGCGCGCCTGAAGCCCGGAGTCACGCTCCAGCAGGCGCAGGCGGAAACCAACGCCATCGGGCGCCGCATCATGCAGGAGAATCCGTATTACCAGCGCCTCACCCTGCCGGTGGCCGGGCTGCGCGAGTCCATCGTGGGTAACGTGAAGCCCGCCCTGCTGGCGTTGATGGGGGCGGTGGGACTGGTGCTGGCCATCGCGGTGGTCAACGTCGCCAACCTGATGCTGGCGCGCGCCACCGTGCGCGAGCGCGAGATGGCCCTCCGCGCGAGCCTGGGCGCGGGCCGCGGCCGCCTGGTGCGGCAGTTGCTCACCGAGAGCGTTCTGCTGGCGGGGGCCGGCGGCGCGGCGGGCCTGGCTCTGGCTTGGGCCGCCATTCGCGTTCTGGGCGCGTGGAATCCCGGCAACCTGCCGCTCATCGAATCGGTCCGGCTGGATGGCAGGGCACTGGCATTCACGGTGCTGATTTCCGTGCTCACCGGCATCCTGTTCGGACTGGGGCCGGCGCTGCAGTGTTCGCGCGCCGATCTCCACGCGACACTGAAGGAAGGCGGCCGCTCGGGCGCAGCGGGGCACGCCGGCGGGCGCACACGCGCGGCCCTGGTGGTGGCGGAAATCGCCCTGTCCCTTATGCTCCTGGCCGGCGCCGGATTGTTGCTCCGCAGCCTGCTCCGCCTGCAACAGGTCACCGGCGGTTTTGCCGCGCCGCCGCGAGCGATCCTGATCGTGCCCCTCTCCCCCACCGATCGCAAATATGACAACGAGGAGCCCACCCGCGCCTATTACGACCAGGTGCTCGAGCGCGCGCGCCGCGTGCCCGGCGTCCAATCCGCCGCGCTTTCCGACAGCCTCCCGCCCAACAATCAATCCGACGCCGATACGTTCATGATTCAGGGCCAGACGCTCGCGCCGGGCGAGTCGAACCCCGCCGTTTCCGACGCACTCATCAGCGCCGATTTCTTTGGCACGATGCGCGTCCCCCTGGTCCGCGGCCGCTATTTCACCGAACACGACCGGAGCGATTCGCATCCCGTCGCGATCGTCAGCGAGAGCTTCGCGCGCCACTTCCTCGGCGGCCGCGACCCCATCGGCCAGTACATCAAACAGAGCGGGCCCGAAAACAACGTTCCCTTTATGGAAGTGGTGGGTGTGGTCGGCGATGTGAAGTACACCGGATTGCAGAAGGACACCGACGCCGCCTACTACATGCCCTACCGCCAGAACTATGGACGCCGCATGTTTCTGGTGGTGCGGTCTTCCGGCAACGCGGCCGGCCTGGCGCAGGCGTTGCGCCGCGAGATTCAAGCCATCGACCCGGGAGTGACCCTGGACCGGGCTTCGACCATGGACGCGGAGCTCGCCCTGGCCGTGGCGCAGCCGCGCTTCGACACCATGCTGCTGGCTCTGTTCGCCGGGATCGCGGTGCTGCTGGCGGCGGTGGGCATCTACGGCGTCATGGCCTGGTCGGTCGCCCGGCGGACGCATGAGATCGGCGTCCGCATGGCGCTGGGCGCCGGGCAGGCCAGCGTTCTCGGCATGGTGATCCGCCAGAGCGCCGCGCTGGCGCTGGCGGGCATCGCTCTAGGCCTGGCCGGTGCGCTGGTTCTCACGCGGTGGCTGGCGGCCCTGCTGTTCACGATCAGCGCGACCGACCCGCTCACCTTCGCCGCCGTGGCGTTGGGGCTGCTGGGGGTGGCTCTGGTGGCCGGTTTCATCCCCGCGCGCCGCGCCACCCGCATTTCGCCCGCCGCCGCGCTACGCTGCGAGTAAGGGCCGCCAGATGCCGGGCTGGGAAAACGTCGGTTGGCAGGCGAAAGCGCCTGCCCCACAAAACGCAGGCCCGTGCGCGACAACGTGGGACAGACGCTTTCGTCTGTCAACCCAATGATGCCAGGGCTACCCGAACAACAGGCGCGCCGCGTTCCCGCCCAGGATCGCCGCCCGGTCGGTTTCCGAAACGTCCAGCGCGCGAATGCTTTCGAGCATCCGGGGGATGCTGCCGATCTGGTGCGGATAGTCGCTGCCCGCCAGGATATGGTCCACGCCCGCGAAGGCGATGGCGAGCGCGAGCGCGCGCGTGTCGAAGTTCACGGTGTCGTAGTAAAACTGCTTGAGGTACTCGCTGGGCGGGCGCGGGATGAACTCGCGGCACTCGCGGAACGCATGGAAGCCGCGGTCCAGCCGTTCGGCAAGATAGGGGATGGCGCCGCCCAAATGGCACAGCGCCCAGCGGATGCGCGGGAAGCGCTCGGGGATTCCGTGAAACACGATCTTGGCCGCCGCCAGCGTGGTATCCATCAGGAAGCCCACCAGCGGCATGAGCCAGAAATCGGTCATCGCTTCCACGCCCAGCGGATTGGTCGGGTGAATGTAGAGCACCGCCCCCAGGTCGTCGGCCGCCTCGTAGAGCGGCCAGAAGCGGGCGTCGTCGAGGCCCGTTCCGTTCACGTTGCTGAACAGCATAGCCCCGCGAAAGCCCAGGTCCCGGCACGCCCTTTCCAGTTCCTTCACCGAGGCGGCGGGATCGTTCAGTGGCAGCGTGGCCAGCGCCGTGAAGCGGCCGCCCTTGGTTTCCACCACGCGGGCGAACGCGTCGTTCACCAGCGCGGCGAAGCGCGCGGCTACGGCCGGCGTTTCCACGTGGGTGCCCGGTGTGGTCAAGGTCAGCACCTGCGTATCGACGCCGTGCTGGATCAGCACCTGCTCGCGATACTCGATGTCGCGATGGCCGGGCACCGCGATGTTGTAATCGCCCGGATAGTAAATGCGCGGGTTGCCGTCGAGGTCGATGGTGACTTCGACCGCGCTCGAGCCCGAGCGCAGCGCATCCAGGTATGCGGGCGGATAGTAATGATTGTGAAAGTCAACGATGCGCATGATTCCCGCGAACCCAGATAAAGTAGACAGGCAATCCTAACACGACCAGCAGCAGCCCGGTGGCGGCCGGCCAGGGATCGGCGGCCACCTGGATCGCCGCCACGACCACCGCGGCCGCGCCGAATGCAAGCGGCACTACGGGGTAGCCCCACATCCGGAAGACCGGCTTATACCCGGGCCGGGCGCGCAAGCGAAACAGGCCCGCCGTCATGAGCGCGAAGAACAGCCATTCGGTGTAGACCACGCGCGTGAACAGCGCGCGATAGGTCCCGGTGACCACCAGCACGCTGGACCAGAGCGCTTGCAGCAGGATGGCCCGGTGGGGGGTGTGAAACCGCGGATGAATGGCGCCCAGCCAGCGAAACGCCAGGCCCTCCTCCGCCATGGCGAAGTACGTGCGGGGGCCGGCCAGGATGACGCCGTTGAGAACGCCGGTGGCGGAAAGGATCACCAGCGCCGAAATGAGGGAGGCGCCGCGCGCCCCGGCTACGGCGTAGGCGGCATCGGCGGCCACGCGCGTGGAGGAGGTCACGCGGTCGAGCGGCAGCAGGTACAGGTACGCGGCGTTCAGGGCGATATAACACGCGGTGACCACCAACGTTCCCATCAGCAGGGCGCGCGGAATGGTCTTCTCGGGATGGCGCGTCTCACCCGCCGTGTAGGTCACCATGTGCCAGCCGCCGAAGGCGAACAAGGCGGCGCTGACCCCCAGCACGAGCTCGCGGAACGAAACGTGGGGCGCGGCGGCGCCGTGGTCCGGCCTGGCCGCCGCGGACCCGAAGGCCAGCACCATCGCCAGCAAAAGCACGATGGCCGCCACCTTGGCGGCCGTCACCACGGTCTGGAGCGTGCTTCCCCGGCGCACGCCCAGATAGTTGATGAAGGACAGCGCCAGGATGCCGGCGATGGCCACCGCGCGGATGGAGAAATCCCCCAACGGCACGAACCAGGCGATGTACCGCGCGAAGATGACCGACGAAGCCGCAATGATGCCGGAATGCGCGCTCCAGAACATGGCCCACCCCCACAGAAATCCGCAGGCCGGGGAAAGGGTCTCCTTCAGGAAGACGTACACCCCGCCGGTCCGCGGGAAGGCGGAGGAGAGTTCGGCGCAGACCAGCGCGCCGGCCAGGGTGAGGACTCCGGCCACGGCCCAGACGGAAAGCACACCCGGAATACTGGGCACGTGGCGATTGATCTCCGACGGCTGCACGAAGATCGACGCGCCGATGATGATGCCCACCACCATGGCCGTCGCCTGGAGCAGCCCGATGGGCCGTTCGAGGGCCGGAGGCGGCTCGGGAGTCGGCAAGATGCGCCAGTGTACCACGGGCAATCTGCCGAAACGGCGAAAAACAGACTTTCCACCGCCGAGACGCCGAGACGCCGAGAAATCAGGATTTCCGGCGGCCCCGGCCACCTCCGCCGGTACCTGTTGGGTGCAACCGCAAGGGCGCGTTCCGAGCAGTTTTTCTCGGCGCCTCGGCGCCTCGGCGGTGACATCTTATCGACTGGGGGACGGGCAATATCACTACAATGGAGGATGGCCGAGGGTCTTGCTTGATTCCGTCGCTGGATTTGATCGCACTCGTCATTTTCACTTTCGTGCAGTGGCGCCTTACCGTGATCTGGCTGCGCCGGGCCGGCCGGCATTTCACGGGACGAGCGCGCACCGCCGCGCGGGTTGCGGTTTTTCTTTTCGATATCCTGCTGATTGAAAGTTACGCCGTCGACTTTGTTTCGCTGCTGGCGCGGCGGCCGGTGGTGGGGGGGCGTCTCGCCGTGTTGATGGGCGCGGCCTCGCTCTTCTATCTCATCACCGCCAGCCTGGTGTTCGCGCTTTACACCGCGCTCCAGGCGGTTCGCAAGCACTTCGACGCCGGAGTCGACCCCGGCCGCAGGCGCGCGCTGCACGCCGTGGGCAACGCGCTGGTGGCCAGCCCGCTCGCGGTGATGGGCTACGGCGCGCTGGTGGAGCGCTCCAACTTCCGCGTGCGCGAGATCGACGTTCCGCTGGCCGGCCTGGCGCCTTCTCTCGATGGCCTCCGGCTGCTCCACCTCAGCGACATCCACCTCAGCGCGTTCCTCAGCGAGAGCGAGCTTACCCGCGTGATCGATGCGGCGATCGAGACGCGGCCGCACATCGCGCTGGTGACCGGGGATCTGATTTCCTCTCCCGGCGATCCGCTCGACGCCTGCATCCGCCAGCTCGCGCGCCTGAAGACCGATGCGGGCACGTTCGGCTGCATGGGTAATCATGAGCGCTATGCCGGGGTGGAGGAGTACACCGCGGCGGCGTGCGCGCGCGCGGGCATTGCGTTCCTGCGCGGCCAGGCGCGGCAGCTTCGCTTTGGCGACGCCCTGGTGAACCTCGCCGGCGTGGATTATCAGAGCCTGCTGCGGAAGGAAGAGTACCTGCTTGGCGCCGGCCGCCTGGTGGCGCCCGGAGCGTTGAATATTCTGCTCTCGCACAATCCCGACGTGTTTCCCGTGGCCGCGCGCCAGGGTTACAATCTGCTGCTGGCGGGGCACACCCACGGCGGGCAGGTCACGGTGGAGATTCTGGAGCAATCCATCAATCCGGCGCGCGCGCTCACGCCGTTTGTGTACGGGCTGTATCGCGCGGGCGCGTCGGCGGCCTACGTCACGCGCGGCATTGGAACCATCGGCATACCGGCGCGCATCGGAGCGCCGCCGGAAATTTCCGTCTTGCGACTGAGAAAGGCATAACCCGCGTCCCTGTGCGTTACCTCATCTTGAGCGATCTGCATGGCAACTGGGAAGCCCTGGAGGCGGTCACCCGCGAAACCGGCGGCCGCTGGGACCAGGCCATCTGTTGCGGCGACCTGGTAGGCTACGGGGCCGATCCCAACCTGGTAGTCGATTGGGTGCGCGCCCATTGCGCGGTGGTGGTGCGGGGCAATCACGACAAGGCCTGCACCGGGCAGGACGACCTGGAATGGTTCAACCCGGTGGCGCGCGCCGCGGCGCTGTGGACGCAACGGCACCTCACCCCGGAAAATGCGGCGTACACCACCGGGCTCCCGAAAGGGCCGATCCCGGTGGGCGGTTTCCTGGTGTTGCACGGCTCCCCGTTCGATGAAGACGAATACGTGCTGGCCGCCGACGAAGCCGCGCAGGCCTTCGGGTACATGGAGACGCAGCTCGCCTTTTTTGGCCACACGCACGTGCAGGGGGGCTTCATCTGGAACCACTCGCGGGTGGAGACGATCGGACGCGTTTCCGCGCGCCCGTCCGGTGAGCGGATGGCGATCGACCCGGACTGCGCCTACCTGATCAACCCCGGCTCGGTGGGCCAGCCGCGCGACGGCGACCCGCGCGCCGCCTACGTGCTATACGATGCGGAAGCGCACGAGCTTTCCTACGAGCGCTCCGCCTACGATGTGGAGACGGCACAGAAGAAGATTCGCGAGGCCGGCTTGCCGCCGATCCTGGCGGACAGGCTGGCGTTGGGGCGGTAGGGGCATCTACATTAAAAGGTGTTGATCACCTGACGGGCGCACGGTTTCATTCAGTCCCGACAGCCCGAAGCAGCTTCGAGGTCTTGGACGTAACACTCAAGGTTGGCTGAAATCTTCTCAAAGACTGCGGGGAGCAGAAACGGCGATCTTCGGGCGTCAACGAGTCAAACGGGTCGCGATCCGAATCGTCGTGAAATGCCGAAAGATGAATGAACCCGCAACCAAAGGTGTACACGTTGTGGGTCCAACCATGCAGCCGGCTTGACAAGGCGACCATGTCCCTGTCGGTCACCTTGCGTTTGCCGTCCTTGGTTCGCCATGGATTTCCGGCCACGGAGTCGTTGGAGCAACCGCTCTCGCTACTGCCTGTCGGTGACTGATAGCAGGAAAATGCAGCGGACCATGGAATCCAGCTCCTGGCGCAAAACGCCCATGATGTTGCCCGTCAGGCCACCACGGTGCAGAAGCGATATCGCCTCCCTGTTTTCCTGTGACCGTTTCCTTGCCTGCCTGCAAAAAATCGCTAATTCAGAGTCCGCCATGAGCCCCAGGTCCCCCCATTCCGGATGCGTGGGACAAGTATATCAACGCCCAATTAAGCACAGAGCGGCCGCCCACGTGTGGACACTTCCAATGCCGTGACAGACTAGAATGAGACATGGGGACCGCGCGATACGTTTACTGGCGGGACGGGGACAAGTTTCTCGGGTATTTTGAGGAATATCCGCACTACATGACGCAGGGGGAGAGCATCGAGGATCTCCAGGCGAACCTGAAGGATCTGTTCCGCGACCTGACCAGTGGCGAAATACCCGGGGTGCGCCGGGTGGCTGAGTTGCAGCTTGGATGAAGCGGCAGGATTTGGTCCGATTGAGCCGCGAAATACCGCTCCCGCCGGAACTGGTACAATCTCTGTCTGCATGAGCAAGCGCGTCTCGCTCTTTGTCACCTGCCTGGTGGATCAGCTTTTTCCCAAAGTGGGGATGGCCATGGCCGCGGTTCTCGAGCGCCTGGGTTACGAACTCGATTTTCCCGAGAACCAGACCTGCTGTGGACAGCCGGCGTTCAACAGCGGCTATCGCGCCGAGGCGCGCGCGGTGGCCCGCCACTTTCTCGACACCTTCGAGCGAAGCGAGTGCATCGTGGTGCCTTCGGGCTCCTGCACCGCGATGGTGACCCACCATTTCGCCGAGTTGTTCCACAAGGACCCCGCGGCGCTCGAGCGCGTCCATGCCCTGGAAAAGCGCATCTGGGAATTCGCGACGTTTCTGACCGGAGTCGCGGGCGTGGAGGACGTGGGCGCCCGGATGGATGACGTGGTCACATTCCATGACGGCTGCCATGCGCTGCGCGAACTGGGCATCGCGGAAGCCCCGCGGCGTCTGCTGGCGCACGTGCGCGGCCTGGAATTGCGGGAAATGGAGCCGGCCGCGGAGTGCTGCGGGTTCGGGGGCACGTTCGCGGTGAAATTCGCCGAGCTCTCCGGCGCCATGGCCCGCACCCGGATGGAGGCCATCCTGCGCACCGGCGCGCGCACCGTGGTCTCGCTCGACCCCAGTTGCCTCATGCAGCTTCAGGGAGCGCTCTCGCGGGCCGGCGCCGGCGTGCGCACCATGCACCTGGCGGAGGTGCTAGCGAGCCGCTGAAGGCCATGTCTACCGAGTTCGACCGGAAAATTCACGAGACACTGGCCGACGCCAAGCTGCAACTGGCCATCTACACGGCGACCGGAAGGCTGAAGGCGAAGCGCGTCGAGATGGTCGCGGCGCAGGTGCTGCCGGATTACCAGGAGCTACGCGCACACGCCCATGCCATCAAGAAACACGCCATCGAAAACCTGGATCATTACCTGGAGGAGTTCGAGCGCAACGTCGAGGCGCATGGCGGGAAGGTGGCTTACTGCAAGGACGGCACGGAGGTGGCGGATTTCGTGCTGGCGCTCGCCCGGGAGCGCGGCGCCCGGCTGATCGTGAAATCGAAGTCCATGACCACCGAGGAGGTGGACCTCAACGAACGCCTGGAGCACCACGGGCTGGAATCGGTGGAGACGGATCTGGGCGAGTACATCCTGCAACTGGCGCAGGAGCGGCCGTACCACATTGTCGCGCCCGCGCTGCACATGACCCGCTACGACGTGGCCGATCTGTTCGCGCGCCGTCTCCACATTCCCAGCGAAGTGGTCATCGAGAAGCAGACCGCCATCGCCCGCTCGGTGCTCCGCCAGAAGTTTCTCGCGGCCGATATCGGCATCAGCGGGGCCAACTTCCTGGTGGCCGATTCGGGCGCGGTGGTGATCGTGGAGAACGAAGGCAATGCCCGGCTCACCACCTCGGCGCCGCGCATCCACATTGCCATTGCGGGCATCGAGAAGGTGATTCCGCGCGCGCAGGATCTGGCGACGTTCCTCAAGCTGCTGGCGCGCAGCGCCACCGGGCAGGCGCTCTCGGTCTACACCTCCTTCCTCAGCGGCCCGCGCCGCGGGGGCGAGATCGACGGGCCCGAGGAGTTCTACGTGGTGCTGCTCGATAACGGCCGCACGCGCCTGCTGCCGGACCGCGGCAAGCGCGAATCGCTGTACTGCATCCGCTGCGGCGCCTGTTTGAATGCCTGCCCGGTGTATCGCAAGATCGGGGGACATGCGTTTCCCTGGGTCTACTCGGGGCCCATCGGCGCCATTCTCACGCCGCAATTCATGGGTGTGGCGCACGAGCCCGCGCTGCCGTTTGCTTCGAGCCTGTGCGGCGCGTGCGGGGAGGTCTGCCCGGTCAAGATCGACATTCCGAAGATTCTGCTGGAGCTGCGTTCCGACGTCAAGAAGAGCGAGGCGCGCGAGAAGCAGCACCGCCTCGAAACGCTGGCATTTCGCGCCTTCGCCTGGTTGATGAGGCATCCCCGGATGTACGAACTGGCGGGACGCGCGGCGGCCGCGATGGCGCCTTCCGAAGACGGCGGCTGGGTGCGCAACGTTCCCGGGCTCATGAACATTCCGCCGGTGCGGGCGTGGCTAAGCCAGCGCGATCTGCCGCCTGCGCCCGCGAAGAGCTTTCGCGAGATGTGGAGGCGCCGCTGATGTCGCGCGATCACATCCTGCACCGGGTGCGGACCGCGCTCGGCCGCAGCGCCGGCGAGGAGGCCGGCCCTCCGCCGCCGGTACGCCTGCGCCTCCCGGAAAGCTCCGTGGAAAGCCGGGCGCGGCAGATGCTGGCGTGCGTGGAGGCGCTGGCCGGCGAGGGCTTGCGCGCCGCCACCGAAGAAGACGCGCGCGCTTGCGTGGCCGCGGCCATCGAGGGGAAGCGCGCCGTGGCGTCGAATGCGCCATACCTGGAGCGCTGCGGCATTACCAGTCTTCCCGGCGTGCGCAGCGGAATCACCGATCCCGACGAGTTGCGCGACCTGTGCGCCGCGGCCGATTTCGGAATCACCAGCGCCGATTACGCCCTGGCCGACACCGGAACGCTGGTCCTGCTGGCGAGCCCGCGCGAGGCGCGCCTGGTCTCGCTGCTTCCGCCGGCCCATATCGCGGTAATCCCGTGCGGCCGCATCCTGACCGGCCTCGACGAGTTGTTCTCCATCCTGCCCGACCCGGCCGCCGCGACCAGTTCGATGGTGCTGATCACCGGCCCCAGCCGCACCGCCGACATCGAGCAGATCCTGGTGCGCGGCGTGCATGGGCCGGGGCGAGTGATGGTGGTGGTGGTGGGGTAGCGGGCTGAGAGTAACATTGCGAATCGAACAGAAGTGTTCGATAATAGCGCAGTGAAGGGCAGCGAGTTTCTTCGCAAAGTGAAGGCCGTCGCCAGACGGAACAAACTCGGGTACCGCTGGGTTCCAGAACGCGGATCGGGCAGCCATGGCACGCTCTACCTTGGCGATCGGTTCACTGTCGTGAAGGACCTAAAGAAGGAACTCGGCCCCGGCCTGCTGTTTGACATGTATAAGCAACTCGGCATTCGCCAGGAGGACCGGTAATGTTCACCGCCAGCTATCCCGCCAGTTTTTTGCCCGAGAAGAACAGCAAAGGCTTTCACGTCCGCTTCCAGGATCTGCCCGAAGCACTCACGGGTGGGGCCAATCTCGACGACACGCTCGTCGAGGCCGCCGACTGCCTGGCCGAAGCCATTGCCGGGCGGATCGCCCGGGGCGACGGAATTCCGGCCCCTTCCAGGCTGAAGCGCGGCCAATATCCGGTCAGCGTTCCGCTCTACCTGGCGCCCAAGCTTGCCCGTTATCTGGCCATGCGCGAGGGCGGAATGCGAAACACGGAGTTGGCGAAGCGGCTCGGCATCAGCGAAACCGTTGTCCGCCGGATGCTCGACCCCAAGCACAACACCAAGCCCGAAAGGATTCAGGCCGCACTGGCGGCGCTCGGCAAGCGGATCGTTGTCCGATTCGAGGACGAGGCGTAACAGAGCATTTGTTCCGGACGCCGGCGACGTCGCGCCGGAGCGCGATTGTTTCCACCGGTTCGATCCGCAAAAGGCGTCGTTCCGCACCTATCTGCGCATGGCCCTGGATAATTTCACGGCCAACGAGCACACCGCGGCGCACCGGCAGAAGCGCGGCGGCGAAGCGACCATCAACGCGCTCGATTTCGCGCGCGCCGAAGCGGAGGCCGTGGCGTGCCGATTCCCCCGGCGAGCTTTTCGAGCGCGAATGGCAGCGGCAGTTGTTCGCCCTCGCCGTGGAGGACATGCGCGGCCATTGCGCGCGATCCGGAAAGCACGCCCTCCGGTGCAGCGCCCGATTCGCTACACTCGACGGGAGATGTACGGAATCGCTTTTGAGTGGGATCGAAGAAAAGATTCTGCGAACCGTCAGAAGCACGGCGTCGAGTTTGCGGAGGCGATCACCGTCTTCGACGACCCGCTCTCAATCACCATCTCAGACCCGGATCACACCATCGATGAGGAGCTCTTCATAATCATCGGACAGTCCAGCAAGCGAAGTTTGCTGGTTGTGGTTCATACTATCAGAGGAGAGCGGGTCCGCCTGATCAGCGCTCGCCCGGCGACCAAGCATGAAAGACGCAACTATGAAGAAACCTTCCTCTAAGCGCCGTACCAGTGAAATGAGGCCAGAGTACGACTTTTCCGGTGGCGTTCGGGGAAAGTACGTAGACAGATATCGCAGCGGAACCAACGTGGTGCTCCTTGACCCGGAATTGGCCGAGGCGTTTCCAGATTCCAAGTCGGTCAATGATGCGCTTCGGGCGCTGGTCGCGATTGCAGCACGGGCCGAAACGCGCAAACGCACGTGATTGGGAGAATCGTGATTGAATATCGTCGACGTGGACAGTTGTAGGCGGGAATCAGAGGCCATCCGGCATATCGTCGGTTCGTTCCACAGGGATGATCTTCTGCGGCCATTTGGATTTGACGACCTCACGTGGATCGTCGTAGAGGCACTGAAATCGAAGTTGACGCAAGGCATCGTCGGCGATGTGGACATTCTGGCCGGAGACTTGGATTTCAAAGACTGGGCAGAGTATCACGCAGCTCTCGCAGAAATCGAGGTCCGGTTTCCAGAGTTTCCGCATGCGATCAAGACGCAATTGGCAGGAAAGAAGGTGGCGGAAGCAGATGGGCTAAAATGGCCGCCGGAGCCGGTTTTCCTGGCCGGGATTGAGGTCAAATGCGCCTATTTTACAAACAAGCTTCGGGCGACCAAGTCGTCCGCTGAGAAGGTAAAGGGAATCCGTAGCCAGATTGATTGGTTGGAAAAAATGGGGTTGGACAAGGTTGGGTTGCTCGATGTGATTGGCAACCAGCCCGCATACCAGGAAGACGGGGGATTCTTGGGAGCTGCGGCACGATCTGATCGCTCCAGGAAGGCCATGACACGCATCTTAGATCATCGTCTCCCTGAGGATTCGCGCGCTGCCCATTTTGTCTTGTCTGTTGGGGCTGTCGGGGGTGGCGATGAGAGTATGCGTGGCGGCGGTCAACTGGTCCCATTGCGCGGGCCCGCGACGAATCCACGCGTTGAACACAAGGACCCAGGAGCATTGAAGCATCGGGCTGCGCTCCTCTCTAACATCCCCAAGTTGCTGGCCCATCTGCCGGCGCCCCGATATTCCCCAGTGGTCTTTGTCGATTGCCGAAAGTGCGGAACGATCCATTACTTCGATGATGCCGCGTGTGCCTGGAACCAGCGCGAAGCGATCTGTTAATCGCACAGTACAGGCCTCCGCCCCCATGCTAGGATACGGTCTCATGCCCCCGGACCCGGATACGGCCATCGGCGGTCCGCACGACCGGTTCCCTTCCACGCGGCTATCCCTCCTGGAGGCTGCCTCCGCCGGCGCGCTCCCCAACGATGCGCTCGGCCAGGTGGTGGCCCTGTATTGGAAGCCGGTCTACAAGTACATCCGTCTGAAACGGCACAAAGACAACGAAGAGGCCAAGGACCTGACGCAGAGCTTCTTCGCCAGCGCGCTGGAGCGCGATTTTTTCCAGCGGTTCGATCCGCAAAAGGCGTCGTTCCGCACCTATCTGCGCATGGCCCTGGATAATTTCACGGCCAACGAGCACGCCGCGGCGCACCGGCAGAAGCGCGGCGGCGAAGCGACCATCGGCGCGCTCGATTTCGCGCGCGCCGAAGCGGAGGCTGTGGCGTGCCGGCCCGCCGATTCCCCCGACGAGCTTTTCGAGCGCGAATGGCAGCGGCAGTTGTTCGCCCTCGCCGTGGAGGACCTGCGGGACCATTGCGCGCGCTCCGGAAAGCAGCTCCAGTTCCAGGTGTTCGAGGAGTACGAGCTCACCGATGAGGAGCGTCCTCCGTACGCCGAACTGGCGCGGCGTCACGGCATCGCGGTGACCG
>JADGNR010000410.1 GCA_017883415.1 Bryobacteraceae bacterium
TTCGGGAATCGCGTGGCTTTGGGTCCGGTGAACTGGAGGTGGTCACAGCCTCCGGCGCGATCCGTAGCCCGCCGTCGTTTGCATCGCCGCTACCGAGCGCGCCGGCGGCTGAAAAGACGTGATTTCCCGGTTTTGGTTTACCGAAGGGCGGCAACTGCATCTTGCGGGGGCGAAGACGGCTCCCGAAGGAAGAATGCACTCCCAGGATCAGAGGAAGGCGGCTGGGTGTACAATGAATCGGCCGCGGGAGTCCAAAATGGAAGTCGCGGTTCGGATCAAACAACGAGGGCGCCCATGCTACTAAGCCGATTCAAGAGCCTAATCCTCCTCTCCATGACCTGCGTGCTGCTCGCGCAAGCGCCGATAGACAACGAAGGCGTAATCAAGCTCGTGAAGTCGGGGATGACGGAGGACATGATCATCAGCGTGATCCAGCAGCAACCAGGTAGCTATGTTCTTGGCGCCGACGATTTCGTCGCACTCAAAGCGGCTGGCGTATCGGAGAAGATCATCGGGGCGATGCTCGCCAAGAAGAAAGGTGAGGCGGCGCCAGGAGGTCCTGTTGGTTCCGTCGTGGGAGTGGCCGCTCCCAGTGAGCGCGCTACGATCTCCGGGCCCGGTCTCTACTACAAGAAGGGCAACGAGTACTTCGAGCTGTTGGTTGAGGATGTCGAGTGGAAGACCAGCGGCGCGATGAAGAACATCGTTAGCGCCGGAATCGTCAAGAAGGATCTCAACGGCGCGGTTACCGGTCCGAGCAGTCGCAACTTTTTGACCAACCCAATGGAGATTTTCTTGTTTCCCCCGAGTGGCACCACCGTAAATTCCTACATTCTGCTCCCGATGAAACCCAACAATGGAATGAGGGAATTCAACGTGGGGCGGGTCAATCAGAAGAGCGGCGTCGCGAAGGGGGCGCTGCCGTTTGGAGTAGAGAAAGTCGGCGAGAATCTGTTTCGCATGGTCTTGCAGACCCCTCTGGCGCCCGGTGAATATGGCATTCTGACGGCGACGCCTTCGGATTCCTCAAGCGGGAGTACCAAGATGCACACGTTTCGCATCCTGCTGTAGGCTTTCACCCGGTTGAACTTCCATCCACGGGATTCGCCGCGAGCAAGCCCTGAGAGGCGCTCAAACTCTGCGGCGTCTTCATTCAGATCTGTCTTTCCCACGAGTTGTTCGAGATCTTCCCGAGCAAGCTGATTGACACTCGTTCCCAGAGCCTCGGCTCGGCGGCGCACACAAAAAATCACCTCATCGTCGATGGAAAGGGTGACCTTCCTACAGCAGGGCCGGCTCGCACAAGTTCTTCGTAAACAGAACGGCACTGACCCGGCGATGGTTCGGGGCTGTCGCGGTTCCCCAGAAACGCGCGCGAGGCGGCTGTCCGTTATGCCGGCTTCGGGCCTCGCGCCGAACAGCGTTTCTTCGAAGTCCCGATCAGTTAGCATGACCTCGGAGGAATTGACCGCAATCACGTACGGCATGGCGAGTTGGTTGCCATAGCGGCCGCCTTTCCTTTTCAGCGAATCCCGCAACGGATAGGATGGCCACTCCCACGTGGTGCTCCAGGCTTCCTGCATCACGGTCCCGCGGCGGGTTCCGTACCGCGCAGTCGGGAACGCCGTCAGATTGATGCGCCAGCCGTCGGCGGCGGTGGGTGGGGGAATAGAGATGCTCTCGTCGGCGTCGCCGGCAACAGGGGCCTGGTATCGCCGCGTTGGAATCCGAAGACGGACAGGAAGTATACCAGCGCGAAGGCGGCGGAGAAAGACGTGGTGCGCGGCGTGGCGGGCGGTTGCACGGCCGCCGATTTAACTCACGCCACCGCAGGAGCGCACCGACTCCGCCGATCGATTCGAGTAACGCCCCGTCTTCAAACGTCACGGTTGCGCGGGTCTGCTTGGCTTTCGTTACCCGTAGATCGGGCACGGAGGCTTGCCTTGGCTCTTCGCTCTCCGTTCCCCCTTCTGAATCGGGGATCTCCGGCGCGAGGACGGCTTCCGCTTCCTCCGGCTCGGGATGGGTCTCCTCGGAGCACGGGGGGTGTAGACCGATGGGTTCGCGGACAGGAAAACGCCAGCGATCACGCTCCCCGCATGGATTGTGCTCGATAGCAGTTTCACTGCTTGAACTGGTGTCCAACCTGTTCCATCGCAGCATCTGTCACTGGACCGTGGAAACTCCAGCGGATGGCGCCGGCGGGGTCGATCACTAGCAGGTAGGCATCATCCGGTCGGTCGAATCCGGCAGCCTGCTTCAACTGCTTCTCTCCGCGGTATACCAGCACGAAACGGTCGTGCAGTTCTCTTGGAGTACCACTCTTGATGCTGCGGGCAACCATGCCGCGAACCAGGCGGGGAATGTCTTCGAGCACCGCGACGGACCACGCTGGAAAGCGGTCGCGCACGCGCAGGCTCCACGCCTTGGCCTGATTCTGGGAGCCATGGGTGAATCCGATAATTAGCAGGGCCGAGTGCCCGCCGGTGGCAGCGGGCAGCGACACCTTGTTGCCGGACAGTGTCTCGCCCTCGACTGGCGGGATGAACTGCTGACCGTGCAACAAACTGGCGCATAGGGCAAGCGTGAATGAAAAGCCTCGCATATTCCCAATAATCGCAGACCGGGCCAGGTCGCTACCGATATTAGGGGGTATCGTTCCGTCGAATGGACCAATTGCCGCCAGCATCGTCATGGATACGTGGTGGCCTTTGATCTCTGAACGCCTCCACTGCCGATGGCGATCCACTTCGGCGGCCCTCCCATCATTCTGCACTGCGCGAACTTTGGCCCGCTGTTTCCTGTCACCAGCGCATAGCGGCATTTCTTCGGGGCAGGGCAGACGCAGTCGGGGGCACTGAGGCACCCACACTCACAGGCCCAACCTTAGGGTGGCCCGCTGGTTCGCCTACCTCCATGCCCGTTCGCGAATGACAGAATAGCTGTGTGGCAGTCCACATCGGAACCTCCGGCTGGAGCTACGCGCACTGGACGAACGTCCTCTATCCTGAGGGCCTGCCGGCTGAGCGTCGCCTTGACCATTACGTCCGGCAATTCCAGACCGTGGAGCTGAACGCGAGCTACTACCGCTGGCCGTCCGATTCCGCGTTTGCGAGTTGGCAACGGCGCCTGCCGGACGGGTTCATCTTCACAGTCAAGGCCCCGCGCGCGTTGACGCATGTAAAACGGCTTTACGGGCCGGAAGCATGGCTGGCGCGCATCACTCAAGGGCTCGACCGGCTGGGCTCCAGATGCGGGGTTCTCCTGGTGCAACTCCCGCCCTCGTGGGCCTTCGATCATCCAAGGCTCGCCTATTTCCTTGAGCGCGTGCCGCGCGGCCTACGCGTATGCGTGGAGTTCCGCAACCCGACGTGGCTACAAGATAGCATCTTCGCCCTGCTCGCGGAGCACCGGGCGGCGTACTGCGTGATGAGCGGCGCTGGCCTTCCCTGCGTTCTGCGGGCCACCGCTCCATTCGTCTACGTCCGGCTTCACGGGCCCGACAATCATCATCTCTACGCGGGCTCATACAGTGATGATGATCTTGGCTGGTGGGCGGACCGCATCCGGGAGTGGCAGGACATGGGGCGGCACGTGTTCGTGTATTTCAATAACGACGGCGACGGAAATGCGGTGCGGAATGCTCTGAAGCTGAAGCGGATGGTTGGGGCTTGATTCAATCGCTGAGGTTGGACCGCCCGAGGAATAGCGATATCTGGCCTTAACGCCCAGCACTACGCCCGGAGCGCAATGCGACCCACGTCGCCCTCTCCGGCGGTCTTGAGCCCGGTGCGTTCGTCGCCTTGCAACCGCCCTCTGACAGTCCCCCGGCTCTCTCGGCAGGCCCAGGAACTCCTATTCGAATTCCGCCCACATGATGGTGTGGTCGGAGGTACCCTTCAGCGCACGAGGAGCCATATCCACTTCCGCTTTACGACAGCGGTCCGCCAATACCGGCGTGGCCAGAATGTGGTCGATGCGCCAGCCGAAATTCCGCTCGAAGGCATTGCGGAAGAAATCCCAGTAGGTATACTGCACGTCGTCCGGGTGCAGCTTTCGAAAGATATCGACAAAGCCCCACGCTACGGCGTCCTTATATGCACTGCGCGCGTCGATGTGGAAGTCTGGATCGCTGAAGCGCTTCTCGGGATGATAGACATCGATGGGTTCGGGTGCGACATTCAGATCGCCCGTCCAGATCGCCGGCGCAAACGGATCCAGCGACGCTTCGAAATACGCGCGCAGGCGCCTGAACCATGCCAGCTTGTACGCATACTTCTCCGACATAATTGAGTAGCCCTGCGGCACGTAGCTGTTTACAATCGGGACGCCGTGGATCACGGTCTGAACAATGCGGAAGTCCTCGTTGTCCGGGCCTTCGTGCAGGCCGTAGATCACCTTCTCGGGTTCCACGAGGCTCAATGTGGCAACGCCGTTATACCCCTTCATGCCGCGGAAAGTGGCATGATACCCGGCCGCGCGAATCGCATCGACCGGGAATTCGTGGTCCTGGACCTTGGTCTCCTGCAGGCACATCACATCCGGCTTGTTCTCGGCCAGCCAGTCGAGCACGATGGGCAGGCGCTGGCGAATCGAATTCACATTGTAGGTGGCAATCTTCATGGGCGATTCGAAAGGTGTCATGACGATTGTCGCCCATGTTTGGTTGTTGATTCGCGCAGGGGCGGATTTGTTCTCGTCCTTATCCAGCAGCCGAACTGACCGCCGAACACCGCTGAATCCTGTTCTCTGATCGCTGGAGTCGCGGTGCGGACGCAATCGCTATGCTCATGGCTGGAACGCTGTTGTACCGGCTGTAGTGGACTCTCTGCTCGAAGCGCAGGGCCTTGACCAATCCCAACCGGGCCGAGGCGAATACTTGCAGGCGATCGGGCAGCCAGACTCCATTGCTGATGCACGTCAGGTCCAAGGTCGCGCGCGATCCCTATCGCGACGCGGACCAGGAATAACCCCACCGAAATGGTGTCGATGACTTCCGCTTCCACTTTCACGATCTGGTGGTCTTGTTGGTCCACCCAGAATCTGCCTTGGAGAGAGCGAAATAACTTGGCGGTGCGGGATCGGGGCTGGTATTCCGGGCGCGGCTTGGCCTCGATTATGAAGACGCTGTGGCCCTCCAGCATTCCTTCCCCGACCAGCCGGAACTCGAAAGCTTCGGGCAACTCGTGCCAGGCCTCACGCTGCCAATCCGGACGCCTGTTGTATGCGGACAGGCGCTTGGCGCGCTCCGCCTCGGTCTCTTGCT
>JADGNR010000118.1 GCA_017883415.1 Bryobacteraceae bacterium
CGGCCGCAACGGCCGCGCCTGCGATGCTGTCAGGGGTCGATGGCGCATCCAACCGAGCTCGACGCGCTGTATGCGTTCCTGGTGGCGGCTGCCGTCACTGCGCTGCTGACGCCGCTGACGATGCGCTTTGCGCGGCTCGTCGGGGCAATCGACGCGGATCTCGGGGGTGCTCACCATTTTGGGAAGATCGGCCAACTGGTGCGAGAGCGGCTGCCCGGATTGAGCGACGATCTCCATCAGGCGGCAGGCGGCGTAGAGCGCATCGTCGAAGCCGTAATAGCGGTCGGCGAAGAACATGTGGCCGCTCATCTCGCCCGCCAGCGCGGCGCCGGTCTCCTTCATTTTGGCCTTGATGAGCGAGTGCCCGGTCTTCCACATGATGACGTTGCCGCCGCGGGCGGCCAGGTCGTCATACATCAGTTGCGAGCATTTCACTTCGCCGATGAAGGTGGCGCCCGGCTTGCGCGTCAGAATCTCGCGGCCGTAGACGATCGTGAGCTGGTCGCCGTAGAGGACCGCGCCCCGTTCGTCGACCGCGCCGATGCGGTCGGCATCGCCGTCGAAGGCGATCCCGAGATCGGCTCCGGTTTCGAGCACCCTGGCAATCAGCGCTTCCAGGTTCTTGGGGACGGTGGGATCGGGGTGGTGATTGGGGAAGCGGCCGTCCATCTCGAAAAACATTTCCGTGGGCCGCGCATTCAGTCTTTCGAGGATGCGGTGCATGACCGGCCCGCCGACGCCATTCCCGGCGTCCACCACCACGCGGATCGGGCGGGGATAGTGAAACTGGGAAGCGACCTCGTCGACGTAGGGCGTGACCATGTCGGCGTGGTTCTCGCTGCCCGCGCCGCGCGCGAAGTCGCCGGTTTCGATCATGTGCCGGATCTCCTGAATGGATTCGCCGTGAATAGTGGCGTCTCCGCAGACGATTTTGAAGCCGTTGAACTCGGGGGGATTGTGGCTGCCGGTGATCATCACGCCGCCATCGGCCGGCAATTGGAAAACCGAGTAATACAGCACGGGGGTTGGGACCACACCGATATCGGTGACATGGCAGCCGCTGGCCACCAGGCCGCGGACCAGGGCGTCGCGCAGGCGCGGCGAGCTAAGACGCGTATCGCGGCCGAGCGAGATTTTCCCCCCGGCATGCCGCTGCAGATAGGTGCCGACTCCCCGGCCGAGTTGTTCGACGCCGGCATCGTGCAGTTCGGCATCGGCCGTTCCGCGAATATCGTATTCTCGAAAAATAGTGGGCTTTAGCATTCTCCTTATTTCCGGCCGCAGGGGTTAAGATGGGTTAGCGCAATGAAAACCGCCGAACGCCAGTTTACGACAATTAGCGCGGTGCCGATCGAGCCGGTATACGGGCCGGAGGATTTGCCGGGATTCGACCCGGCGCGGGAGTTGGGCGGGCCGGGCGAATTCCCCTATACGCGCGGCATCCATCGCGACATGTATCGCGGCAAGCTTTGGACCATGCGGCAATTTTCGGGCTTCGCCACCCCGGAGGAGACCAACCGCCGCTACCACTACCTGCTGGCCCAGGGACAGACCGGGCTTTCCGTGGCGTTCGACCTGCCGACGCTGATGGGCTACGACGCCGATCACGCGCTGGCTGAGGGCGAGGTGGGCAAGTGCGGCGCCGCGATCTCGTCGCTCGAAGACATGGAGATCCTGTTCCGCGGGATTCCCTTGGGCGAAGTGACGGTGTCGATGACCATCAACTCGCCGGCCGCCGTGCTGTGGGCCATGTACCTGGCGGTGGCGGAGCAGCAGGGAGTGGAGTGGAGCCGCCTTTCGGGAACCCTGCAGAACGACATCCTCAAGGAATACATCGCCCAGAAGGAGTACATTTTCCCGCCGCGGCCCTCCATGCGCCTGGTCACCGACACCATCGAATTCGGGGCGCGGCACACTCCCCGGTTCAACCCGATTTCGATCAGCGGATACCACATCCGCGAGGCTGGGTCGACGGCGGTGCAGGAGCTGGCATTTACCCTGCGGGACGGCATCGAATATGTGGATTGGGCGCTCGAGCGCGGGCTCACGGTCGACGAATTCGCCCCGCGGCTGAGCTTCTTCTTCAATGCCCACAGCGATTTCTTCGAAGAGATCGCCAAGTATCGCGCGGCGCGCAAGATCTGGGCTTCGGTGATGCGCGACCGCTACGGCACGACGAGCGAGCGCAGCATGAAACTGCGCTTCCACGCGCAGACGGCCGGCTGCTCGCTCACCTGGCAGCAGCCCTACAACAACGTGGTGCGGACCGGACTGCAGGCGCTGGCGGCGGTATTGGGGGGCGCGCAATCGCTGCACACCAACTCGCTCGACGAAGCCTATGCCCTGCCGGGCGAGCACGCCGTGACCATCGCCCTGCGCACGCAGCAGGTGCTGGCCTTCGAGAGCGGCGTGACCGGCACGCCCGATCCCCTGGGCGGCAGCTATTTTCTGGAGAAGCTGACGCTCGAAACGGAGGCCGCCGCCAAAGATTACATCGCGCGGATCGATGGCATGGGCGGGATGATTGCGGCCATCGAGGATGGCTTTCCGCAGACCGAGATCGCCGCCGCCAGCTACCGCTACCAGCGCGAGGTGGAGGCGGGCGAGCGCGTCGTGGTGGGGGTGAACCGGTTCCAATCCGAGGACCCGCCCATCGAGTTGCTGCAGATCGATGAAAGCTCGGCCGGCCACCAGCGGGAAAAACTGGCGGCCTTGCGGCGGCGGCGCGATAATGACCGGGTGCGGAAAGCGCTGGACGCCCTCAAGCACGCGGCCGAAGGCACGGAAAATACCATGCCCTACCTGGTGGAGGCGGTGCGCGCGTACGCCACCCTGGGCGAGATCTGCGATGCGTTGCGCGCGGTGTTCGGCACGTACCAGGAAACGGCACATATTTAATCATGCCAAGGCCTATTCGAGTACTGGTGGCCAAGCCCGGGTTGGACGGCCACGATCGCGGCGCCAAGGTGATTGCGCGGGCGTTGCGCGACGCCGGGATGGAAGTGATCTATACCGGCTTGCGGCAGACTCCGGAGATGATCGTCAACGCCGCGCTGCAGGAGGACGTGCAGGTGATCGGCCTGTCCATCCTGTCGGGCGCGCACAATGCCATTGTGCCGCGGGTCCTCGATCTGCTCCGCGAAAAGGAGATGACCGACGTCCAGGTGGTGGTGGGCGGCATCATCCCCGATGAGGACGCGGCGGCGCTGAAGCGCCAGGGCGTGGCGGCGATTTTTCAACCCGGCGCTTCCCTCGAGGAGATCGTCAATTTTATCCGCGGTGCCGTTCCGGCGTAGTGAGGTAGGCATCGAACGCCACCCGCGCGTCCCACCACGCCACACGCCGTCCCGAAAACGGACAGTACCCTTTCGGGCAAACCACGGGGAACAGATCCTTTTCGCGCAGGCACGAAACGTGCATCTGCACCGTCTGATATGGTGATGACTGTGATGGATTTTCCGCGTGCGCCGGCGGAGACCCGACCCCTCCGGGTGCTGGTCTGCGACGACCAGGTCGATGTGCTGGAGGCCATGCGGCTGCTGTTGAAGGGGCAAGGCTATCAGGCGGTAACGGTGGATTCTCCGCGGGCGCTGCTCCACGAGGCGCGTTCCGACGCCTTCGATCTGATTCTGGGGGACCTGAATTACACCCGCGACACCACCTCCGGGGAGGAGGGGCTGGAGCTGCTGGCCAGTCTCGATGCGCAGGGCAATACCGCTCCGGTGGTGGTGATGACCGCCTGGGGCAGCGTCGATCTCGCGGTGGAAGCCATGCGGCGCGGGGCGTGCGACTTCATCCAGAAGCCGTGGGACAACGACCGCGTGATCGCCATCATCCGCAAGCAGGGCGGTTTCGAACGCCGCCGGAAGTCGGAGCTGGAGATTGCGGCCAACGTGCAGCAGAAACTGTTTCCGCACGACCGGCGGCATTTGCAGACCGTCGATTATGCGGGCCACTGCCTGGCCGCGCGCGAGGTGGGCGGCGACTACTACGATTTCCTGGAGATCTCCGATGAGGCCCTCGGCTTCGTGCTGGGGGATGTATCGGGCAAGGGCGTGCCGGCCGCTCTGTTAATGGCCAATCTGCAGGCCTGCTTCCGCAGCCAGCCGCCCGGCGCGTTGCTCCAGCCCGCGCGCGTGCTGGAAACGGTGAACCGGCACTTCTACGATTCCACCGCGGCCGAGCGCTTCGCCACTCTGTTCTTCGGCGTCTACAACGACCGTACCCGCCGGCTCCGCTACGTGAACTGCGCCCAAGTGGCGCCGCTGCTGGTGCGCGCCGCGGGCGGCATCGAACGTCTGGAACCCACCGCCACCATGCTCGGCGCGTTTGCCCAATGGAGTTGCACCGAGGAGGAAACCGCCTTGCTCCCGGGCGATGCCCTGGTGATCTATTCCGATGGAGTGACCGAAGCCGGCGCCGATGACGGAGACGAATTCGGCGAAGAGCGCCTGGTCCGCGCCCTGATGGAGCACCGCGGCCAGCCCGCCGCTGCCTTGGTGCAGGGGGTGATCGCAGCCGTGACTAACTTCAGCGTCGGCCATCGCAGCGACGACGTGACGGTGGTGGCGGTCCGCGGCGTCTAGTACTCCGACAGTACTCCTGGCACTGTCTTCATGCGGCGTTTCAGGGCATTCTGGTCTTGCGGTCTCGCCAGTTCAAGCCGACTTTCTCCTTCTCATTCCGCGTCCGGACACGAGACCGCGATTCATCCCCCCTACGCCGCCGGGACCCGGTCGCTGTCCCGGCGGTCTTTTTTTGGGGGGCGGCTCAGCGATTCCCCGGCTTCCGGCTTCTGCGGGCCAACTCCTCCAGCAACAGCTTCACCGGGCGCACGGCGGCCAGCGAGACTTCGGCGGTGGGCCGTTCGATGCGCGCGCATTCCCGGGTCTGGCCGGCGATCCAATCCTCGGGCGCGGCCTGGCCGGACTCCAGGTATCCCAGCACGCGCAAGCCGGCGGCGCCCAGCAGCGCGAGGTCCTTCGACAGCGGTCTTAGCTCGGCCAGGAGCGCATTTTCGGCGGCGACCGGCTGGAATCGCTCGTCGTTCGCGGCCCACCGGCCAAACTGCTGCCGCAATTGCGCGACGTCCAGGGGGCCGGGAGGGCGGCTCGCCAGGATGCGGGCGGCTGCCCGCTCCGTCGCGCGCACGCTTTCACTTTCCGGAGGCAGGGCGTCGACCATCCGGTTCAGCGGCGTTTGGGTGGTGTAATTTCCGCCGCGGCGGCCGTTGCCGAGTCCCAGAGCTTCGCAAGCGTCCGCCAGCACGCGCAGCGCTTCGGCGGGATGGTTCCCGGCCAGGCGGTCGAGCATGGGGCCGTGCACGGCGCGGTGCTCGACGCCCGTCCACTCCAGCAGACGGCTGGCCACCTCCAGGCGCGCGTACATATCCTCCGCGTCGGTGACCTCCCGGGGCGACCAGAGCCGTTCGGCAATCGCGGCGGCGCGCGGCCAGATGCGGGAATCCACGGTTTCGGCATCGATGAGTTCGCTCCACATGCAGGCCTCGCCTCCCAGGATCCGCGACGCCTGCGCGGGATCGAGATCGGCGGCCGGGCCCCCTTGCGGGTCCACGCCATAGTGGTAGCGCGCCGGTTTCAAGTGATCGAGGTAGTATCCGGAAGAGAGAATTCCGCGATAGCCTTGCCGGGCGGCATCGGCCAGCGACTTTTGCCCACGCCAGGATTGAATCACCGTGCCCGCCGGGAGATCGGGACCGAGCACCTCATCCCACCCGATCATGATCTTTCCGTGCTTGAGCAGGATCTTCTGAATGCGCTGGTTGAAATACGTCTGAATCGCGAGGGTTCCTTCGAGACCGTGCTCATGGGCGAACTCCTGCACGCGGACGGACTGGTTCCACTGTTTGCCGTTCACTTCGTCGCCGCCGATGTGGAAGTACGGATCGGGGAAAAGCTGCGCCATCTCGCCGATGAAGGCATCGAGGAAGGTGTAGGTGGCCTCGCGGCTGGGGTCCATGGCGGCGTCGAATACGCCGAAGTGCCGCCCGATTTCATAGGGGCCGGGCGCGCTGGCCAGTTCGGGGTATCCGGGAAACCAACTAGTCGTATGGCCGGGAATATCGAATTCGGGGACCACGCGGATGCCGCGGTCGCGGGCGTAGGCCACGACGCGGCGGATCTCCTCCTGGGTAAAAAAATTGCCGTCCGACCCCAGCTGCTGCAGTCTGGGGAACAGCTTGCTCTCGGCGCGAAAGCCCTGGTCGTCGGAAAGGTGCCAGTGAAACACGTTGAGCTTTACCGCGGCCATGGCGTCGAGGTTGCGCTCCACCACCTCCACCGGCATCCAGTGGCGGGAGACGTCGAGCATCAGCCCGCGCCAGGGAAAGCGCGGCCGGTCCTGGATGTGGACGGCGGGAATCTGGAAGCCCTCCGGCCCAGGCTGGATTAATTGCAGGAACGTTTCCAGGCCGTGAAGAATGCCCGCCATGCGGCCGGCTTCCAGAAGCGCGTGCGCGGGATCGATGGCCAATCGGTAGGATTCATCCTCCTCGAGGGTGGGAGAGGGCGTTTCCCCGGCGGCGCATACCAGTGTCAGCGAAACGCCGGCGCCCTCCGCGCCGCGGTTCCATCCCGGGATGCCGGTCTGCCGCGAGAGGCGCGACAGGAAGCGCGCGACCGCGGCGGCCACGCGGGCGTCGGAGCACCCCGCGGAACTCACCTTGAAGTTTTGATCGATGGCGAACTTGCCCGCGGCGGCATCCATCTTCACGGGCAGGGGCATCAGGGAGGGGGATGCGGCGCGGGCCAGACCCGCCAGCAGCGTCAGGGGAAGAAGGAATCGGAGCATCCCCTATACTGAAGCACTGCGCGCGCTGCGGGGCAACTGCTTGGTAGTGGGGTAGGCCGGGGTGCCCTCTGGGCCGCCTGCCTCGCGCCGAAGGCGCGTCCCGCGCGCCGGGGACAGGCCAGGAGGCCTATCCCACCTATTGCGCCTTCACACCGCCCGTGACCTGGTCGGCGCTGAAGAGCCTCACTTCCACGCGGCGATTCTTGGCCTGCGCCGCGCGGCCGCGAGCCTCCTCCACCGGCTTCTCCTGGCCCAGCCCGATGCGGTGAATGCGATAGAGCGGGATGTCGTGTTTGGTCACCATGTACTGCACCACCACTTCGGCGCGTTTGCGGCTCAGGACCTCGTTGTACTCTCTTGAGCCAGTGGTGTCAGTGTAACCTTCCACGGTGATCAGGAACCGCTTGTCCGACTTTGCGTCCTGGGCCAGCCGGTCCAGGTCCTTCCTGCCGTCATCGGTAAGGCTGAACCGGCCGAATGAGAAGAACACCGTCGCCGACGTCTGCATCTTGTAGTCGTCGATGTTCGCTACCGCGCGCGTCAGACCCTGGAGCGCCTGCGTATTCTGGTCCGCCACCTGGGCCACCTGATTGGCCTTGTCGAGCGCTTCGCCGGCATGCTGGTCGGCGGCCGCCGCATGCCGGTCCGCGGCCGCGGCGCGTTCCTGGGCCGCGCTGATGCCGTTCTGCGCCTTCTCGTCAACCTGTTTCACCTGGTTGCGGGTATCTTCGATCTGTTGGGAATTCTGCGTGGCCTGCTGGCCCACCTGGTCCGCTTTGGCTTGCACGGGGGCGGCGGTGTCGCGCACATACTTCTTGGTCGCGCAACCTCCGGCGACCAGGGCGGCAGTGAGGATGCCGATGAGAGACAAGGAGTATTTCATGGTTCAAGACCTCTGTACACTCTAGCAATACGCGAGCCGTGCGTCATCCGCTCGCTTACGGCCGCGGCTCGGAATAGTTTATCATCACAGCTTCGAGGGCCGCCGTCCGGAAGCGCGCCGGGAAGCCTGCCCACGGGGAGGGTCTGAAATTGTCTCTGCGTATCGACACCTTGCTGTCGCCGGTGGAACCACTACGGGTGCCCTACGACCGGGAGCGTCTGGAGGACATTGGGTACATGACCTGCATGACCCTGGTCCTGCTGGGAAACTACGCGCAGACGGGGCATTTCGGCGGTCCGCTGGCGTACACGCCGTACAACGTAGCGGCGCATCTGGCCTTGCCGGAGCTGGGCGGTTTGCGCTACGACTACCGCCGGCCGAAACATCCCTATGGCGACAAATTCATGCTCGCCGCGGGACACAGCATCCCTACCTGCTATGCGCTGTGGATGATCCTGGGCCAGGCGCTCGAGCGCCGCTACCAGGCGACCGGCGACCGGCGCTACTATGTCGATCCGCGGGTGGCCGTGCTGCCGGTCGATGCGCTGGGATTCCGGCGCGGCGCCGGCGCCGTGGCCACGCTGCTCCAGGATCTCGGCCTGGCGGACCATCCGTTGTTCGCGCAGGCCAAAGCGCGCGGCATCCGGGCCCTGGCCGGCCATGCCGAGGCCACCGATGTCACCAACGATGTCAACGGCGGCCCGTCGGGGATCGGCATCGCCACCGCGGCCGGAAAAGCGGCATTCTGGGATTTTATCGGCGCTCCGGGCAACCCCAAGGTGATCGCCCTCGAAGGCGAGTTCGCCCTCACCGAGGGACACGCGCAGGAGCTCAAAACGCAGGCGCTCGCCTTGCAGGTGGGCAAACGCCTGCGCGTCCTGCTCTCGGACAACAATGCCGGCATCGACGACCGCCTGCTGGGCGGAGTCATCCACGCCCAATACGACCACTACCGCCTGATCGATCAGTGGACCTCCTACGGCTGGAACGTCTTCGCGCTCGACCACGGGAACGATTATGGGCAGGTGGTGGCGGCGCTCAAGGCCATGGAGGACTGGGACCCCGGCGACCGCCGCCCGATGATCGTCATCGGCAAAACCACCAAAGGATACTGGCCCACCGCCGTGGACGGCAAGATCCCGGGATGCGGCGATCAATTGGCCGGGTACAAGAGTCATCCGTACGCGTTGAAGATGAACTCGGAATATTTTCTTTGCCTGGCGGGCACCTTCGAGCGGCATTACGGCGTGGAGTTCGCCGGCATCCGGCAGGGACCCGTGTCCGATCCGCGCGAGCGGCTGATCCAGTTCAAGACCAATCTCGACGTGGTGATGTCCGTGCTCGACCGCAACGGCCTGGGCGATTGGCTGGCGGACCGCCTGGTGGAGGTGGGCGACATGGTCACCGACCACCTCCCGCTGCGCATCGCGGTCGACCGCGATCCGTTTCTGGACGAGCGCCTGCGCGTGGCCCATCTCCCCGTGGAGCCACAAAAGGTGACCGTGAAGAATCCTTTCTCCGGCGCCGAAAAGCAGGTGGACATCGCGCTCTTCCGCAAACCCGGCGAGGCGGCCGGAGCCCGGCGCGCCGTCTCGGAGATCGTCAAGTGGATGAACTACGTGACCGAAAACCGGTTCTTCACCATTGCCGCCGATCTCTCCGAATCCATCAACGTGGAGCACGGCAGCCTGTGGGGCCATTACGATCCGGTGTCCAATCCGCTGGGCACGCGCCTCAAGGCGGCCATCCAGGAAGCCGGCAACGTTTCGACGGCCATCGGACTGGTGGGGCAGAGCGCTTCGGTCGACCCCGGCAAATTTGCCGGGGTGTGGGCCTTGAGCGGCACCTACGGGGCCTTCACCCCGCTGATGTACACGCCGGCCCGCGTGTGGAGCCAGCAGAACCAGGACAGCCGGTTTCGCGTGGGCGTCCTGCATATCCTGGCGGCCCATTCCGGACCCGAGACCGCCGCCGACGCGCGCACGCACTTCGGCATCTTTGCGCCGCAGGTATGGAAGCTGTTCCCGCGCGGGCAGGCCATCCACCTGAGCTTTTGGGACTACAACGACGTGGCGCCCGGTTATTTTGCGGCCGCTGAAATTGCCGCGCGCGATCCCAAGGTGGGCATCATTATCCTCGAGGTGGCGCGGCCCGATGCCCCGGTGGCCGACCGCGGGCGGTTCGCCGATCGCGATCTCAAAGCGGCCGCCAAAGGGCTGTACGTGATTCGCGAGTTCGCGCCCGGGAAGCCGCGGCACGGGTATGTCCTGGCGCAGGGATCGAGTGCGACCATCAACCTGGTGAAGCAATTGCCGCGCCTGGAAGAGGCCGGGATCAACGTGAAAGCGATTGCCGCGGTGAGCGAAGAGCTGTTCGACCGGCAGCCGGAAGCCTATCGCCATGCGGTGCTGCCTCCGGAGGCGTGCTACGACCTGATGGTGGTCTCGACCGGCACGCGGCGCGTCTGGCCGGTCGGCGGGCTGGGACCGCTCACCGACGCCTATTCGCTGACCTCCGACTGGAGCGACCGCTGGCTCACCGGCGGTCTGGAGCCGGAGGTGATCGCCGAAGCGCACCTCGATCCAGCGTCGATCTTCGCCGCCGTCGAGCGCTTCGCCCGCGAGCGCGGGCAGCGGCTGGGGCGCCAGCGGGCCATGCTGGACGCGCTTGCGACGTGATACCAATGAAGCATGTCTTCGACCGGCGGCGACCTGCGGTATGCGCTGCGTTCCATGCGCGCCCATCCCGGATTCACGGCCATCGCGGTGGCCTCGCTGGCGCTCGGCATGGGCGTCAATACGGCCATCTTCAGCCTGGTGGACCAACTGCTCCTCTGGCGGGTGCCGGCGCGCGACGCCGGACGGCTGGTGACCATCGCGGGTGGCGCCAGCAATACGTATCCGTTCTACCGCGAGTACCGCGACCGCAACCAGGTCTTCTCGGGCATGATTGCAGCCAGCCGGCCCGGGAATGTGGCCGTGCGGCCGGAGGGCGTTCCCGCCGCCGAGCTCGGGCATGTCTCGTATGTGAGCGGCAACTACTTCGAGACCCTCGGAGTGGGCGCCGCCGCGGGCCGGGTTCTCGCCGACCCGGATGACACCAGGCCGGGCGGATCGCCGGTCGCGATCCTCTCTTACAGCTACTGGCAGCGGCGGTTCGCGGGCGACTTCCGCGTGGTGGGCCGCAAACTCGCCGTGAACGGCTACCCGCTCGAAATCGCGGGCGTCGCCGAGAAAGGATTCGGCGGTCTGGTGAATGGGCAACCGGCCGATGCCTTCGTTCCCCTGACTATGTTCCCGCTCACCACGCCCGTCTCCGCAGCAATCTGGAACAGCACCCGAATGACCTGGCTTTCCACAATGGCCCGGCTCAAACCGGGGATGTCCATCGCGCAGGCACAGGCCGCCATGCGTGTGCTCTTTCCCCAGGCCATGGAGGCGGTCAACGACGCGGCCGTGAAGGGGGGCGGCAGGGGCCAAAAATACGACCACGAAAGCCAGATCACGCTCGCGCCCGGCCTGCGCGGCCTGTCTTCGGGCGCCCCCGAGATGCTGGATCCGCTCAAGGTGCTGATGGCGGCCACTGGCCTGGTGCTGCTCATCGCGTGCGCCAACGTGGCCAACCTGCTGCTGGCGCGCGCCACCGGGAGGCGCAGGGAGATCGCGGTGCGTCTGGCGGTGGGGGCGACGCGCGCGCGCCTGGTCCGGCAACTGGTCACGGAGAGCCTGGTGCTGGCCGTTGCCGGCGGGGCGATCGGATTGGCCCTGGCGTATTGGGGGGTCGCGGCGGTGGCGCGCGCTCATATCGTCGATCCCGACCTGCGTCTCCACCCGAGCCTGGCGGTGGCCGCGTTCTCGGCCGGCCTGGCGCTCGCGACCGGTATGCTCTTCGGGCTGGCGCCGGCTTTCCGGGCCACGCGGATCTCGCTGGCCGAGGCCATGAAAGACGGCGGCGCGGCGGGCCACGGCAGGTCCCGGTTCCTGCTCGGCAAGGCACTGGTGGCGGCGCAGACCGCGCTGTCGCTGGCGCTGCTGGTGGCGGCCGGACTCTTTATCCGCACCCTGGCGAATCTCGAGCGCGTCGACATCGGCTTTGCGCGCGAAAACGTGCTGATCGTGGACGTGGACCCCACCAACCTCGGGTACCAGGGCCACCGCTTGCGCACCTTTTACGATCAACTGCTGGAGCGCGTGCGCCACGTTCCGGGAGTCCGGTCCGCCGGCCTGTCGCACAGTACGCCCATGGGCGAGAACTCGCTCATGCGGAGCTTTTCTGCCGAGGGATACCAGCCTAAACCGGGCGAGAATCCCATGGCCCTCTCCAACCACGTGACCTCGGGGTACTTCAGAACTTTCGGCATTCCCCTGCTGCTCGGCCGCGACTTCCGGCCGGAGGATGAACCGGCGGTGACACCCGGCGACAGCGTGCTGGCGGCCTTCACCCGCGCGAGCGGCGGCTTCAGCGATACTCTCGCCGACGCATCGCGCGTTTGCCTGGTCAACGAATCGTTAGCGCGCCACTTGTTCGGCGGGGCGAATCCGCTGGGACGCCGGCTCAGCTTCGAGGACCGCTACTCCGCGGCGAGCGGAATGGAGATTATAGGCGTGGTAAAGGACGTCCACCAGTGGACGGTCAGGGAGGCGGATAAGGAAGGCATGGTTTACGTGCCGAGTTGGACCCACGGCGCCGCGGCACGCTGGCTGGACGTGCGTGTCTCCGGTGATGCCGCGCCGGAGATCGCGGGGATCCGCCGCGAACTGCGCGCCCTGGACCCGAATGTACCGATGCTGCGCTTCCGCACGCTCGAGGAGTACGTCAACGCCAACCTGAAACGCGAACGCCTGGTCGCTTACCTCGCGGCCTTCTTCGGAGCGCTGGCGCTGGGCCTCGCGTCCATCGGCCTGTACGGCGTGATGGCTTACGCGGTCGCGCGGCGGACCAGGGAGGTGGGAATCCGCATGGCGCTCGGCGCTGGGCGCCGCGATGTCGTGGGCATGATCGTTCGCGAGTCGCTGGTCCCGGTGCTGGCCGGCATCGCGGTGGGACTCGCCGCCGCGCTCGCGCTGTCGCGCCTGGTGGCCAGTCTGCTGTTCGGGGTCGCCCCGCGCGATCCCCTCACCATGGCGCTCGCCGCGGCCGCGCTGGTGGCGGTGGCCCTGCTCGCGGCGGCGATTCCCGCGCGGCGGGCCAGCCGCGTGGAACCCCTCGCCGCGCTCCGCCACGAGTGACTTCTATGACAGGGTTGCAAGGCGCCGGGCTTCTTATCCACCAACAAAGCGGATCGGGTCCTTCAGCAACCAGGGTACAGACTGCGCGGCATCCATTTGGAGATGGAAGCTACAGGTCCGGCAGAAATCCGGAATTCCCCAGACGTCCCAACGCCACAGCTTGGCGGCCTTGTCGCTGCGCAGCATGTCCGCCAGCGTCCCCTCGCTGATGTGACCGAGCGTTAAGTCGGGGTTGCCATCGAAATTCGCGCAAGGACAGAATGAGATCGTGCCATCGGCCATCGCTTGCAACGCGACCAGGGGAATCAAGCACTGGGTGGTATTCTCCTTTACCGGGCGCCAGGTCCCGTCAAGGGGCAGTGGCTTCGACGTGTCGAAAAAACTCCAGTTGGCATATTCCCTCGTCTCCGAGACCACTTCTACTTTGGCGACATCGGCACGAGCCGCGATTTCGGCCAACCAGGCCGCTACGGCCTCCGGTTCGCGACGCCGCAAATGTCGCAGACCCACCACCACGGTGCCGGCATGCGACAACCTGAGAAGTCTCACTAATTGCTCGACCATGACGTTGTATTCGTCGCGCTTTGTGATGATGCGGAACTCTTCCGCATCGAGGCCATAAACTGAGACCTTCAAGCGGGTGAACGATGAGAGAATGGCCGACAGACTCTCATCGTCGTACCGGCGCGCCATGGTTCCGTTCGTGGTGACGGAAATTCCCGTGATCGACGGCGTGTTTCTCAGAAGTTCGAGCCGTTCAGGCAAGAGCTTGTCGAGGAATACTTCGCCCACCAAAGGTGTAAGGGAAACCGGGCCGCCGCCGATGGCCCCATAGTCCCGGATTAGCTTTGCGAACAGCGAAGGCGGCATCGTTCGTCGTTGCCGGGTTTGCGACGAATACGGACAGAACACGCAATCGTTGTTACAGATATTTACCGTCTCGATCATCAGCATGGCCGGACGGAATACGTCCCGGTGCATGAAGTGCCGCGCATTCTCCGGAGTATTGAGAAACGGCCAGGGTAAGAGCGGATGATCTGCCACTTCCCCCATACTACACGGTGGCGCAACACGGAGCCAGGCGCTTCCGAGCCGTGCGCGTCGGCAAGCGGCCGCGCTGGTGGCGGCGGCCCTGCTCGCGGCCGCGATT
>JADGNR010000411.1 GCA_017883415.1 Bryobacteraceae bacterium
GTTTTCATTCGGGTCGGCGAACTTGGTGGCGAAGAAGTTCACCAGCGCCGGATCGATGCGGGCGGCGTTGTTCTGCTTCGTCTGGGTGAAGAACTGCTGGTCGTAGGCCGCGAAGTAGAAGAGTTTGTCTTTGCGGATCGCTCCGCCCACCGTGCCGCCGAACTGCTCCTGGGCGAAGCCGCTCAGCCGGGTGCCGTCGGAGAGGCGCGAAGTGAGTCCCGTCCATTTTTGATACTCGTGCAGGGTGCCGTGCAGCTCGTTGGTGCCCGACTTGGTCACCACGTTGATGAATCCGCCGGAACTGCGCCCGAATTCGGCGGGGGCGTTATCGGCCACCACCTGAAACTCCTTGACCGCGTCCAGGCTCACGGTGAACGCCGGCCGCTGCCCGCCGCGCTGTTCGCCGAAGAAGGGGTTGTTGTTGTCCGCGCCGTCGATGGAGACGTTATTGTTGATGCCCTTCTGTCCGTTGATCGAAATCTCGTCGCCATCGGGACCTTGCACGATGGAAACACCCGGAGTGAGCGGCACCAGGCTTAGGAAATTCCGCCCGTTGTTGGGCAGGTCCCGCACCGAACGCTGATCGAGATAGGTGGAGCTCTCCACGCGGCCGCTCTCGAGAATAGGCGCTTCCCCGGTGACGGAGATCACCTGGTCCACCTGGGAAATGCTCAGCGCCAGGGTGAGTGAAATCGTCTGGCCCACCGCCAGGTCGAGCCCTTCGCGCACGATGGTGGCGAAATTAGGCGCTTTGACGGTCACCTTGTACGGCCCCAGCGGGAGCAACAACCCGCGGAAACGCCCTTCCGAATCGGTCAGGATTTCACGTGTAAAATTCGTCCCCACGTTGGTGAGCTTGACTGCGGCATTGGGAACGGCGCTGCCCGACGGGTCGGTGACGGTTCCTTCAATGGCCCCGGTATTGGCTTGCGACTGCGCGAAAGCCGGCAGTGGCATCAAAGTGAAGGCGATCAACAAGAGGCAAAGCCCCAGCGGGCGTGATTGAGACATGGAAATGCTCCTCTGAGTGGAATTGACGGCGCCTGGTCCCCATAGTGCGCATACCCTGTAGCAGGCGAGTTGGACCAGTATTGCCGCCAGCCGTTATTTTGTCAAGCCCAAAATCCGAGATGTCACCGCCGAGGCGCCGAGCCGCCGAGGAAGCCATCGCCCGGGTGGCCGAGTGCCGGAAATAACCCCTAAGTTCCCGGCGCCTCGGCGGTGGAAAGTCTTTGCCCTTTCGTACGGATTGGGGTCAAGCCGATTCCTATTGCCTTCCCATAGGAGTTTCTGCCATAGTAGTAGTGCCCATGAGAGCCCTACGCGCCCTGTTCTTCCGGCTGGCCGGCTTGTTCCACCAGGAGCGCCGCGAGCGAGACCTGTCGCGGGAGATTGCGAGCCACCTGGAACTGCACATCGACGACAACCTGCGCGCGGGAATGAGCGCGCGGGACGCCCGCCGGAACGCGCTTCTCAAGCTGGGCGGCATCGCCGCCGCGCAGGAGAGCTATCGCGAGCGGCGCGGCCTTCCGCTGGTGGAAAACCTGGCGCGGGATCTCCGCTACGGCGCGCGCATGCTCAGGAAGAATCCGGGATTCACCGCAATCGCCTGCCTGGTCCTGGCGCTGGGCATCGGGGCCAACACGGCGATCTTCACGGTGGTGAACGCGGTACTGCTGCGGCCGCTCCCGTACCGGGACGCCGGGAAACTGGTGGTGGTATTGCACCACGGCGATGGTCCCGTCGCGCCGGCGAATCTCCTGGACTGGCGCGCCCAGAACCATGTCTTCCAGGGCATGAGCGCGGCGGAATACTGGACCACGAACCTGGCGGGCGAGGACCGGCCCGAAAAAGTCCGGGCCTTGCGCGTGACCGCCGACCTGTTTCCGCTGTTGGGCGTGCCGCCGCTCCTGGGGCGCGTCTTCCTCCCGGAGGAGGAACAGCGCGGCCGGGACCACCGCATCGTCTTGAGCTACGGCCTGTGGCAGCGCCGTTTCGCGGGCGATGAAAGCGTCCTCGGCCGGCCCATCTCTCTCGATGGCGAGACCTACACCATCGTCGGAGTGATGCCCCGCGGCTTCCGGTTCGCTCCGTTCTGGGCGACCAAGGCCGAGTTGTGGGCGCCGCTGGCGCTCGGCGACCGCGCCCTCAGCCGCGAGGGCCAGAGCCTGCGCGTGTTCGCGCGCCTGCTGCCCGGCGTGACCATCGAGCGTGCGCGCGCCGCGATGGCGGCCATCACCACGCACCTGGAGGCCCAGTACCCGGGCACCAACCAGGATGTGCGCGTAGTTTCGTTGCGCGAAAAGACGGTGGGAGATGTCCGCCCGGCGCTCGAGGTGCTGGCCGGCGCCGTCGGCCTGGTGCTGCTGATTGCCTGCGCCAACGTGTCCCACATGCTGCTGGCGCGCTCGGCTGCGCGGCAGAGGGAGATCGCCATCCGGACGGCGCTGGGGGCCGGCCGCGGGCGCCTGATCCGGCAACTTCTGGCCGAAAGCCTCCTGCTGGCCGCGCTGGGCAGCGGCGCGGGCCTGCTGCTGGCGGTTTGGGGGATTCGCGCACTGCCGGCCCTGGGTCCGCCGGATCTGTCCGGGCTGCACGACCTGCGGCTGGACGGCACCGTGCTGCTGTTCACCGTGGCGGCGTCCTTGTTCGCGGCCGTGGCGGTGGGCCTGGCGCCGGCGCTCGGCGGCGGCGCGCTCAACCTCGGCGAATCGCTCAAGGAGGGCGGACGCGGCTCTTCGGAAAGCGCTCCCGGCAGCCGTCTGCGCGGCTTGCTGGTGGTTTCCGAATTCGCGCTGGCGCTGGTCCTCGCGATCGGCGCCGGGTTGATGCTCCGCAGTTTCGCGGCGCTCGAGGCAATCGACCCGGGGTTCCATACGCGCGGCGTCCTTTCCATGGTGGTTTCCGTAGCAGGCACCGCGCAGGCGGAGCCAGGGCGGCGAGCCGTGTTCTACCGCGAATTGCTTCGCCGGGCCGGCGCGCTTCCGGGCGTCCAGGCGGCGAGCGCGATCAATCATCTGCCGCTGGCGGGCGATACCTGGAAATTCAGCTTTCGCCTGGAAGGCCGGCCGCGCCCGCGCCCCGGCGAGGCGCCCGCGGCGGTGTATCGCGTGGTGTGGCCGAATTACTTCCGCACCATGAATCTCCCCCTCCTGCGCGGCCGCGACGTCAGCGAGACCGACACGCGCGATACCCCGCCGGTGGTGGTGGTCAACGAACGGCTGGCGCAGCAGTCCTGGCCCGGCGAGGACGCCATCGGCAAGCGCATTCTGCTGGACGATACGCCTATCTCCGTCGTGGGCGTCGCGAAAAATGCCCGGCAGGAGGATTGGGCCGCCGCGCCGGGAAGCGAAATCTACCTGCCCTACCTGCAGAGCCGCGACTATCTCGAGGGCGCCGGGGCCCACCTGGGGTACCTCACGCTGGTGGCGCGCACCTCCGGCGATCCGGCGGCCCTGGTGCGCGCGCTCGAGGGCGAGGTGCGGTCGCTCGATCGCAACGTGCCCGTCTCGGAGGTCCAGACGATGGAGCAGGTGGTGGCGCAATCCACCGGCGGGGCGCGCTTCTACCTGCTGCTTCTGGGCGCATTCGCGGCCGTGGCACTGGTTCTGGCCGCGGCGGGCATCTACGGGGTGATGAGCTATTCGGTTTCCCGCCGCCGGCATGAAATCGGCATCCGCGTGGCTCTGGGGGCGATGCGCGCCGACGTGGCCGGGCTGGTCCTCCGCGAGACCGCGCTGCTGGTCGCGGCCGGCGCCGGCCTGGGCCTGGCGGGCGCGTTCGGCCTGACGCGCCTGATGGCGCGGCTGCTGTACACGGTGTCACCCAGCGACCCGGCTACATTTCTGACCGTCCCGCCGATCCTGGCGGCGGTAGCTCTGGCGGCGGCTTACCTGCCGGCCCGGCGCGCCGCGCGGACCGATCCCATGGCGGCCTTGCGCAACGAATAGCGCCGCCGGCGGGGCGTGCTATAACCAATCATGCGGCAAGCCCTGCTGGCGTTCGCTCTCGCTTCCCTGGCGTTCGGCGCCGATACCCGCCCCAAGGTCCGCGCGATTACGGCGTTCGTCGACATCGACCCGGAATCGTATGCTGCGCGGATCGAAGACACGGTGCGTTTCCTGAATACCGCGCGGGACGCCTACCGTGCCGCCGGTTTCGAGGTGGAAGGAATCCGCATCGCCACGCAGCCGTTCCCGCGCTATACCAGCGGGATGAAACAGGAAGATGCCCTCGCGTTTTTGCGCAAGCTCGACCTCCTGGCGGGGAAACTGCACTACGCGCCCAGCATCGGCACGGCCATGCTGAACGATGGCGACGACGCTCCGCTCGAACTGCTGACCGCGGCGCTCTCCGGGACCAGACTCAACGCCAGCCTCGTAATCGCGGGCGAAGACGGCATCCACTGGAATGCGGTGCGCCAGGCGGCCCGGCTCATCAAGAAGGTATCGCTCGCCAGCCCGCGCGGGCAGGGCAACTTCAACTTCGCGGCCATCGCCATGCTCAAGCCGTACGGCCCATTTTTCCCGGGCGCGTATCATCTGGGAGGCGGCCGCACCTTCGCCGTCGGGCTGGAAGGGGCCAACGTGGTGGCGGAGGTGTTCGCCCGGGACCATGACCCGCGCACCGCGGAAAAGAGTCTCGCGGACGCCCTGGCACGGCACTTGCGCGAGGCGGAGGCCGTGGCCCTGCGCGTTGCGGCTTCGAGCGGCTGGACGTATGCGGGCATCGATCCCACCCCGGCGCCCCTGGGCGATGTGTCCATCGGGCGCGCCATCGAATCGTTCACCGGCGGCGCATTCGGCGCCAGCGGCACCATGTCGGCGGCCGCCATCATCACGCGCGCCGTGCAGTCGGTGGCCATCAGGCGCGTGGGCTATGCCGGGCTGATGCTGCCCATCCTGGAGGACAACCTGCTGGCGCGCCGGTGGGCGGAGGGCGCCTACAACATGGACTCGCTGCTGGCGTATTCGGCCGTCTGCGCCGGCGGCCTGGATACTGTGCCGCTCCCCGGCGATGTCACCGAAGAGCAGATCGCGCGCATTCTGGGCGACGTCGCCACTCTGGCGTACAAGTGGCAGAAACCGCTGGCGGCACGTCTGCTGCCGGTGCCCGGCAAGAAGGCGGGCGACCGCACCGAGTTCGAAGATGCGCGCATGGCCAACACCACGATCCAGCCTCTGAAATAGCATGATAAGGAACCTCGCCAGCATCGAAGTGATCCTGTGCTGGATCGTCTGGTGCTATCCGTTCCTGTTTCG
>JADGNR010000412.1 GCA_017883415.1 Bryobacteraceae bacterium
TGTCTAGCCGAGTCTTATCCGTTTCCACCTTTTGTCGCGGTTTCCGCTCAGGCGGGGTTCAGTTTACCGCTTCCCCGGCGCGGCTTTTTCCGGGGCCGAGATCGGTTTCACCTTGACGCCTTCGCGGATGGCGTCGCTGGGATTGACCGCTAACTGCTGGCCTTCTCTGAGGCCGGCCAGGACCTCCAGGCGGTCGCCGAAGTCGCGGCCTAACTGGACGCGCGTGAAATGCACCGTGCCGTCCTCGGCCACTACGGCTACTTGCGGGCCGTCGCTGCGCACTACCAGGGTGTCGCCGGGAATTACCAGCGGGGATTCTTTGCGCGGCACGGCGAGATCCACTTGCGCGTACATCCCGGGCATGAGCGCGCCCGTCGGATTGGGCACCTGCACTTCCACCAGCAGGGTGCGCGTGGCGGGGTCGAGCGCCTGCGAGGTGCGGGCGACGGTGCCGGTGAACTTGCGCCCTTGCTGATCGGACATGATGAGCAGGGCGCGCTGGCCTACGCGGATGGAGCCGGCGTCGGCCTGCGGGACGTTGAGGTACAGGCGCAGGGTGCCGGTTTGGGCGATGCGGTAGAGCAGCGTGCTGCCCTCGGTGGCGAGCATGCCGGTATCGATGTTGCGCACCGTGATCACGCCCGCGAAGGGGGCGCGCACCGTGAGGTAGTCCTGCAACTGCGTCAGCCGCGCCACGTTGGCTTCGGCGGCCGCGGCGTTGCTGCGCGCGGCGGCGATGGCCTTGTCGAGCGCCTGTGCATTGGCCTGCTGCGCCTCGTACTGCGCCTCGTAGTTGTCGAAATCCTGGCGCGAGGCGATCTTCTGCTCGAACAGGCGCTGGTAGCGTTCCGCGGTCACGCGCGCCAGGTTTTCGTTGGCCAGCGCCTGCTTGTGGGCCGCTTGCGCTTGCTCGGTGGCGCTGTTCGCCTGGCCGACCGCCGCCTGGGCCTGGCGGATCTGCTGCTCCAGTTCCGGCGCCTCCAGGTCGGCCAGCACTTGCCCCGCCTGCACACGGTCGCCGATATCCACGTACCGCTTTTTGATGTAGCCGCTGGCGCGCGCCAGCACGGGCGCTTCGGTGACTGCCTGGATGTTGCCGGGCAGCACGAGGCTGCTGCTGGAGTCCGCCCTCTTCACCGGCTCAATATTCACCACCGGCAAGCTTTCGCCTTCCGCCTTGGAGTCGGCGGCCAAAACCAGTTCGCGGCGCTGCCGCGGCAGGTAGCCCAGGAAGAAGCCCGCCACCACGAGCGCGGTGATCAGCAAGGCGAGCAGCAGCAGGGTACGGGCGCGCGGCGCCCGCGGCTGGCGCGGATGGCCGTCGCCCGAGAGTTGCTTTTGTTCTTCGAGTTGCCGCCGGAGGGCTTCAATCTCGGAGCGCAACTGGTCTTCGGTGGTATTGATCTCGTTCATCGCAAGTCTTCACGAAGCAGCATTTCCTCCCGCAGGTATTCGTGCTCTTCCTCCTCGATTCTCCGCGCGTGATCCACGGGCGGCTGGTGGCGCAGCAGGCTGTATACCAATGGAACCACAAATAGGGTGGTGATGGTAGCCAGCAGCAGGCCGCCGATCACGGCCCGGCCCAGCGGCGCGTTCTGTTCGCCGCCTTCGCCGAATCCGAGCGCCATGGGCAGCATGCCGATGATCATGGCCGCCGCCGTCATCAACACCGGCCGGATGCGCGTGTGGCCGGCAGCGAGCGCGGCCGAGCGGGCGTCCATGCCTTCCTCGCGCTGGTCGTTGGCGAAGACCACCAGCAGAATACTGTTCGCCGTGGCCACGCCGATGCACATGATGGAACCCATCAGCGACGGCACGCTGAACGTGGTTTGGGTGATGAACAGCATCCACACGATGCCCGCCAGCGCGCCCGGCAAGGCCATCAGGATGATGAAAGGATCGAGCCACGACTGAAAATTGACGGCCATCAGGAGATAGACCAGCACCACGGAGAAGATCATGCCCAGCCCCAGGCGGTAGAAGGAGCTTTCCATGGTGGCCACCTGGCCGCGCAGGTCGATGGTGGTGCCGCGGGGGAGCTTCGGTTCGGCCTGCGCGATGATCTTTTCGACCGCCGAGCCCACCCCGCCGAGATCGCGCCGGTCGACGTTGGCGTAGACATCGATGACCGGCTGCACGTTGTAGTGATTGACGATTTCCGGGGCGACGCCGCGCCGTACGCCCGCCAGGTTGGAGAGCAGTTGCTCGCCACCGGCCGCGGCGCCCGGGTTGCCGTAGGCCATGGAAGACTGGCTGGGCCCGGCCCCAATGCCGGAATTGGTGGGATTGGCCGTACCGGCGAGCGAGGTAGCCGTGGTGCTGGTCACGTTGGTGAAGGGCGCACCGATGGGTGTGCGCATCAGCGCGTCGAGGGAATTCACGCGGTATTGCGGCGTCTGCACGGTCACCTGGTAACTGACCCCGCTCCGCCAGTCGAGCCACTGGGTGGGTGCAATCTGTCCGCTGCCGCTGAGCGAGATCAGCAGGCTGTTGCTCACATCCTTCTGCGTGAGACCCACCTGGCCCGCTTTGCTGCGATCCACGTCGATATTGATCTCGGGGTAATCCACCACCTGGTGAATGTGCACATCGGCCGCGCCCGGAATCCCGGCGATCTTCGACGCCAGGCCCTGCGCGATCTGGTAATTGCTGGCGGCGTTGCGTCCCACCACCTGCACGTCGATGGGCGCGGGCAGGCCGAAGTTGAGAATCTGGTTGGTGATGTTGGCGGCCTCGAAGAAGAACGTCAGGTCCGGAAACTTCTCGCGCAGACGCTTGCGCAGGCGGCCGGTGTAATCCGCCGTGGAGCCGTGGTCTTCGGGATTGAGCGAAATGAGAATCTCGCCATCGCTGACGCCGAGCGTGGGGCTGTCGCCGAACGCCAGGTTGAAGCCGCCATTGGGAATGCCGATATTGTCGATGATATCGGTGATCTCGCGCGCCGGAATCTCCTGGCGGATTTCATGTTCGATGTCGGCGAAGATCATCTCCGTCTGTTCGAGGCGCGTGCCCGAGGGCGCCCGCGCGTGGAGCCGCATCTGGCCGGAATCCACTCTGGGGAAAAAGTCCCGCCCGATGAACCAGGTGAGCGAAAGCGAGGCGGCCACGAACAGGGCGAAGCCCGCCAGCACCGGCCCGCGATGGTCCAGCGACCAGTGCAGCAGCGAGGTGTAGTTCGACCGCATCAGCTCGAAGCGCCGGTTGAAGATATAGTGTGCCTTCCAGATCGGTCCGGTGCCGCCCGCCGTTTCGCCGTGCTGCCCCTGGGCGTAGAGTTTCACCTCCGGCCGCAACATGTAGTGCACCATGTTGGGGATCAAGGTGCGCGAAAGAAGGTACGAGGCCAGCATGGCGAACACCACCGCCATGGCCAGGGGCGTGAACAGGTACTTCGCGGCGCCGGTGAGCAGCAGCACGGGAACGAAGACGATGCAGATGGCCAGCGTGGAGACGAACGCCGGCGCGGCGATCTGCTGCGCGCCATCGAGCACGGCCCGCACCAGCGGCTTCTTCATGGCCATGTTGCGGTGCGTGTTCTCGATTTCCACGGTGGCGTCGTCCACCAGAATGCCCACCGCCAGCGCCATGCCGCCCAGGGTCATCACGTTGATGGTCTGCCCCAGCAGGTTCAGCACGATCAGTGAGGTGAGGATGGAGAGCGGAATGGAAATGCACACGATCACCGTGCTGCGCCAACTTCCCAGGAACATGAGGATCATGATGCCGGTGAGCAGCGCCGCCATCACCGCCTCGCGGACCACGCCCGCTACCGCGGCGCGCACAAATACCGACTGGTCGGCCAGTTGCCGCACTTCCAGCTCCGGAGGCAGGCTCGCCAGGATGCGGGGCAGGGCCTTCTTCACGGCGTTGACCACCGCCAGCGTGGAGGCCTTGCCGTTGCGCATCACGGTAAGCAGCGCGCCGCGAATCCCGTTGGTGCGCACGATGCTGGTCTGCACTGAATTGCCGTCGCGCACCTGCGCCACATCCCGCAGGTAGACCGTGGCGCCGTTCACCACCTTCACAGGCAGGCCGTTCAGGTCGTCCAGGATGCGCGGGCTGCTGTTGAGCTTGATCTGATAATCCTTGTCGCCGATCTTCGCCGTGCCCGCGGGAAGGATCAGGTTCTGATTGCCGAGCGCGTTAGAAATGTCGATGGGCGAGAGTTGCTTGGCGAACAGTTGGTCCAGATTGAGATCCACCATCACGCCGCGGAACTTACCGCCGTAGGGCAGGGGAATGGCCGCGCCCTGGATGGTGGCCAGCGGAGTGCGGATGAAGTTCTGACCCAGATCGAAGATCATTTGCTCGCTCAGGGTCTTGCTTTGCAGGCCCAATTGCAGGATGGGCACGCTCGAAGCATCGTACTTGATGATATTGGGCGGCGTGGTGCCCGGCGGAAAAATCCGCAGCAGCGTCTGCGCGATGGCCGTCACCTGGGAAAGCGCCACTTCCACCTTGGCGTTGGGCTGAAAATAAACGCGGATCACCGCCACCCCGTTGTAGGACTGCGATTCGATGTGCTCGATGTCGTTGACCGTGGTGGTCATGGCCCGCTCGAAACTGGTGACGATGCGCTTTTCCATCTCTTCGGGCGAGAGCCCGCCGTAGCTCCAGACCACGCTGACCACGGGGATATCGATATAGGGAAAGATGTCCACCGGCATGGTGACGATGGCGCTTCCCCCCAGGATGGCGATCAGGAGGGCGACGACAACGAAGGTATAGGGGCGCCTGAGGGCTAGCCGGACAATCCACATGGTGTATTCACGGGCAGGGACTAACCCTAATGATATCCAATAGCTGAACGTCCCGCATGGCGCTGCCGGGGCAGGCGCGGCTAGCCCTTTGGGGCTATTGGCGGATCGGCCGCCTGTCCGCCGGCGCTCCCCGCTTCGTGATATTCGGCGTCCTGGTTCACCTGCCAGACGTCGTAGGCCTCTGTACCGAGCAGGATGTTCTTCACCGTCAACATGGCGGTCATCATGGCGTGGTCCTGGTTGTTGTACTTGTGCATGCCATTGCGGCCCACCAGGTACAGCCCGGGATAATTTCGCGCCAATTCCTCGCGGAGGAGCGCCACGTTCGCCGCATAGGCGTCGTCGTAAACCGGGTAGGCTTTCGCCTGCCGCACCACGCAACCGTCGGTGACCTCTTCTTCCCGCGCCAGTCCGATGTGCGCCAACTCCCTCTTGGCGAGCGCGATCAACTCCCCGTCGCTGGCGCTCCACACTTCGTCGCCTTCGAAGCAGAAGTATT
>JADGNR010000119.1 GCA_017883415.1 Bryobacteraceae bacterium
TGGATTGATACGGGCACGGCAAGTGCGCCGAGAGATGGTCCACCATGATCAAGGTGTGTTTTCCCGGTTCGTGCTTGAAGTAATAGTAGACCCCCTCGACCTCCATCAGGCGCGAGACGAATTCGAAGGCCGTTTCCTGGTACTGGCAGCAATACATCCATTTGGCGTGCCGGTCGCCCAGGCTCTTCATGTCGTAGTCGCGAAAGCCGTATTTCTGGAAGGTCGCTCGAATCACCTCTATAATCGTCTTCTCCTGGTAGATCAGACTGTCCGTGGTCTGTGTGAGATACCAGAGCCAGGGGACCATCCCGGCGGAGTAGTAGGCCAGCCGTCCGTCGTGGCGCTTGGGCTCGAAGCGATTGATGTACCCGTTGAAGTAACGCATGGCTTTCCCATCGCGCTGCCGGACGCCCACCGTGACGTTGCGGTCGATGATCTGGTCCCAATCGATGCCAAAGTCTTCCGAGACCAGTTCCAGGTCGAAATGGTAGAGTTCCGACAACTGCTCCGTTCCGCCGAAGCTGGAGATCAGCAGTTTGTCCGGCCCGAGCGGGCTATCGAAGGAAAAGAGCCGTTGCTGTTGGGAAATATCGCCCATAAATATCCCTTCACACATTCCATAGACGGAACACCGTGTCATCCGGGTCGCGGTCCAGGGGACGGGTGAAAATCCAGCCCAGCCAGCCTAGCCGCGGCGGATCGGCGTCCGGGGTGTCCAGGGCGAATCGAGGCGCTTCCTCGCGTTTCAGAATCAACTGCACTTCCACATCGAGATCCTCCCCGCAAAAGAAGCGCGCCAGCGCCTTCAGTGATTCGTACGCCCCGCCGTTGGGCAGAAACTGCCTGTATTTCTCAATGCTCATCGGGCCCAGGCGCACGCGCACCACCGACTGCTGGTCCCATATCTCGTCGCCCAACACCATGCCCACGCCCAGCGTTTCGGATTTCGAAAAACCTCCCTGCAAGCGGGTTCGCGTTCCCGGGTCCAGCGGCCGCCATGAGCCCGCAAACTGCTGCACCTCGACGGCCACGCGGAAATAGTCGGTGAGCATGGCGCGAAACGACGACGCGGAGCGGGGAAACTGCGCCAGCAGCCCTTCGTAGCGGATCAACGCCTGGTCCGGAACCGCCTGCCGGTTCTCCAGCCCGCGAGTCCCCAAGCCGATCAGGTCGAGCAGATACCCCGTGAACGGGTCGCTGCCGCCGCGTTCGTAGGCCACGGGAAACCGGTACTTCTCCCACGCGCGGTAGAGCAGGGAAATCATCCGGTGGTTGAAAATGTCCAGGAAGTCGCGAAGCGTCGTATCCTTGGCATACACCCGTTCCAGAATCAGCTCGATATAGCGCGTCGGCAGAACGCCCGAGGGTCCGTCTAATCCAAAGAAGTTCACCAGCATTTGGGGCGCTCTTCCGGGGCTTTCCCGCAACGATTGGATCTCCGCCGCCGGAAATGCCAGCGAGGGATGCGTTCCCAGGCGCAAGGGCTCCCGTGCCGGGTGGACGAAGCTCCCGATCGGCTCCCGGGCGCCATACAGCCGCTGCACCAGCCGCACCGCCTGGAAGAAAGAGAAGTCCCACGGCCTGGCGCTCAGGGGGCGCGGCAGCGGCGCGGTGTTTACAGCAGGATCCGGTTGCCCGCTCTCGGCTCCCATTCCCTGAGCATCTCCTTTCGCTGGCGCGTCGATACCGCCAGTTGGCTAAAGCTGTTCATCGACACATACTGCGTCAGAAAATGTTCCAGCACACTGGAGAAGAGGTAGGCTCCGCCGCCTACGAATTTCTCTTCGTCGAGATCCAGTTCCACGCGCACCCCGCGCACATAGGAAATGCCGTGATCGCCCACTACTCGGGCGAACCGGCGCTCGCTGCGCACCGCCGCGATGCCTTCGATTTGCCGTTCCAAATAGGGCGAGGAGCCCTGGTACAGCCGGAGAATCTCCTGCAATGCCTCGCGGCCGCCCTCCACCAACGACAGATAGTTTAGCGACAGGTGGGAAATCAGGCGCCACATCGCGCCGCGCCCCAAGGCGGGCCGCAGCGTTGCCGTGGGCTTGCGCAGCACCACCACGCGCTCGATCGCGGAGCCTCCCTCCAGGTCGAAGTCGCCCGACTCCTCGCCGAACGGCAACTGCGAGGGCAGGTCGCCATTGGAGCAGGTACAACGTACCGTGAGCGTGTCCAGATCGAGCGTCAGCGGCCGTCCCGAGAGGTCCACCAGCGATATGGAAACCTCGCTGGAGCCGCTCTTCTCCGGGCCCTTCTGCCGGCGCGTAGCCTGCCAGAACGTGGGTTCCTTCTGCGTGGAGCCGTGCCGGAATGAGAAAAACGGCTCGAAGACCGCGGTTTCGCCGGTTCGTTCGTAGGTGCAGACCACGCTGTCGATGGAGAACACTTCCATGCTGCGGGAATGCCGGAAATCCGGATTCACCTCGTACTCATACCGGGTCTGGTCCAATTGGATCGGCTCAGCGGTGTGCGGGAAGAGATTGATAATGGGCGTGCAGCCCAGCCGCAGGGTGCGCGCCCCCACGCCGCTCTCCAGGGTTTCCTGACGCTCCGGCCGCTCGAACGGCGACACCAGAAACAGAATCTCGACGCTGTCCTGAAAGCCCGCGGCGCGGAGCGCATCCATGCCGCGCAGATCCAGGAAGAAGAACCTCTCGGGAAATGCGAAGTACTCCTGCAGGATGCGGTAGGCGCCGAAGGAGCGGTCGGAATACGGCAGCATGGCCTCGTCGTCTTCGAAGCCCACGGCTTTCAAAGCATCGGCAACCAGTTCGATGGGCCGCTGGCGGAATTTGGGCCTCGGGTCGCGCAGGACGATCGAAATGCAATTGCTGCAGAGCAACTCATACAGCGTGTGCGCCAGCGCGGGTTCGCCGTTCAAATAGAATCGCAGCGATTCCAGGGGAAGGTCGGCGAACCGCACGTCCGGCCAACAATCGATCCGCACTCGCAGTGCCGCCATCGCGCCGGGCGCCCGCAGCGGGGGGTCCAGGCGATCGATCCCCGTCCACTGGGCTTCGCGCACGCGCATCGGCCACACATCCGTGTCGTAGCACGTGCGGAAGGTGCAAGGCTGGCTATCCACCGGCCGCGAGTATAAGGTGGAGTTTTTGGCCACGCGGAACGAGGTGGTGAGCTTTCCCTCGCGCAGATGAAACTCGGCCACCGACATGGAGGGAACGGGCCGCGTGTAGTGCGGGTACACCACATTCAGCAGGGCCTGCGTGATTTCCGGAAAGTCGTCATCCAGGCGGAGGTGGACGCGGGCGGCCAGCAGCGCCACCGCTTCGATCAAGCGCTCCACGTGCGGATCCTCGCAGCGGTTCGGCTCCAGCAACAGACGCGATGCGACCTTGGGATACTGCTCGGCGAATTCCGCGCCCTTCTGCCGCAGGAAGGTCAGCTCGCGCTCGTAGTACGCCAGCAGTTCATCGCGCACGGGCGTCTCCGGTGACGGCGTACTCCCCGCTGCTCAACTCCAGGGTGGTATCGAAAGATACGCGTGCCGGAGAAGGCTCCATGCGCAGCAGCGCGTCGATTTGGAAGTGCAGAATGCGGCTCCCGGCAGAGGCCGGTTCCATGTTGACCGTGACGTTCATCAGGCGCGGCTCGAACGCGGCGACAGCCGACGCCACCATGCGCGCCATCCGGCCTCTGTCGTCCGCGGAGCTCATGGCCAGGCCGGTGGTGTCCGGTAGTCCGTAGCAGTACACCGAGCGCCATAGCTCCTTGGCGGAGAGGGCGGGCTCCGCCGGAGGGCGGCGCGAATTGAGCAGCCATTCCAGATCGCGGCGCACGGAATCCTTCAGCTCTTTCAACGACTGCGCCCGGCTGTCCGGCGCCTCCCCGCGATTGCCCGGCTCGTCGTCGATGAGCCGGTCGAGCAGCGACGGCTTAATATTCCGGTCGTGGGATCTCCTGGCCATGCTCACCTCGCCAACCGGATCGCGCCCGCCGGATACAATCGGCAGATGCGCGCGTAGAGGTCGCGCTTTTCGGCGGCGGATTCGGGCGTACCGTCCAGGCAGCGGTAGAGCAGGGTCAAGGGCTGCGCGAGGGTCTCGGCGAGTTCCCATTCGGTGAGGTTGCGGCGATCGATCTCTCCGGCCAGTTCCTGCAGAACGGGTTGCGCGATCGCCTGGTTGCCCGTGGCGAGACAGAGCTGGGCCAATTGCAGCTTGCGGAGGAAGCGGTCGCGCCCGCAGGGTTCCTGGGCCAGCTCGCGCGAGAGGATTTCGAGCGCTTCCTCCATGTTTCCCGATTGCGCGGCCTGCATGGCAAGCTGGTAGGCGTCGGGGGGCGCCGGCTCGGCGCCTTCCTCGGAGGCCGGCGCCGCGTCGGGCGGCGGATACCATATCTGCTGAACCAGCGGGGCCGCGGGCTGGGGTTCCGGCGGGGCGCCCGGCACCACGCCACGCTCTTTCATCCACGCCACGGTTTCCGGATTCGCCGCCGGCGTATCGTCGGCCAGGGTCCACTCCAGGAGTTGCGGAACGTCCGCCAAAAGCGATCGCAAGCCGGCCAGGATGGCTTCGGCGACGGCGTCGGCGCCGGTAAACTGGCAGGCGTAACAGGCATAGCGCTGCACGTCCAGCCAGGCGCGGCCCCAGGGCTGGCCGGCTGCATTCTCGGCCAGATCCCGGACCCGATCCCAGGCGCCCTCCGCGGCCAGCCGCTTGAGTGAAATACGCAGGTCCGAAGGCGGCGCCGCCAGGATGTTGGCGTCTGCATTCGCCCCGGCGGCGCGCAATTCGCCCCAGCGGAGCGTTCTGGGAATCAGGTATCCCGCGGTGTTGTTGGGATCCTCCCGCCGCAGGTAGCGCGCCGCCGCGAGCAGCCGGTCGATGGCATCTTCCCGGCTGGAGGGCTCGATGCCGCCGCTAGAACCGCGCCGGCGCGGGGCCGCGGCCGCCGGCGCGGTCTCGTCCGCCGGCGATTCGCCGGCACCCGCCGCGGCCGCTTCGTCCTGCCAGGTCTCTCCGGACCCGGCTCCTCGATCGCCCCCCGCCTCGGGTTCGGGCGTCTCCGAGCCGCCCCTCTGTTTCAGCAGCACGCGGGCAGTTTGCTGGACGTCTTCGAGCGTGGTCCGCAGCGGTCCGAAATCCGGACCGTCGCCGCCGAACTTCCCGTCGCAATCCTCGCGCAACGTCTGCACGGCCTCGATCAGCCCGGCCAGCGCGTCGTAAGTCTGTTCGCAGAACGCGACGGGCGTGCTTTCGAAACCCTTGGCGAATTCCTCCGGTGGAATCTCGCCGTCGTGGATCGCTTCGTCGCGCGCCGCCTGCTTTGCCGGGTCGCTATGGGCCGCCTCCTCGCTCGGGATGGCGCGCGACTGCTTGTACTGATACCAGTTGTGACCGCCTTTGGTCAGCGGCACCGACCGGATTCCGGTATCGAGCTGCGAACCTGCCCAGCTCAGCGCCGTGGCGCGCATCTCCAGATCGCCGTCTTCGTCGATTTGCGGATAGATGGAATCCCAGTACGTGTCCACCAGCCGGTGGATCAATTCCAGGCCTTGGCGGAGACCGGCGAAGCCTTCCAGCCGGAGCAGCGCCTCCGCCGTCCAGGCGGCTACCTGCAAGTCCTTTCCCCGCTTGGTGAGCGCCTCCCGGGAGAGCTTCAGGACCAGGGGGTAATCGGCCTCTTTGACGTCCCGCTTCCAGACCCCTTGCGCCAGATTCTCTTCCTGGCGCCGGGCTTCGCGAATCTGAATGAAGAGGGGATGGTTGCGGAGATCGGCGCCGCAAGGCTGGGACTCGGAAATGGGCTCGAGCAAGGCGTCAATGTCGATAGGCATGTCGATCAGTCAGCCTGACGCGCTTCCCCGCGCGGAACGCGCGCCAGACTGGTTCTCAACCGATCGGTCTGCCGGCGGCAATGTCGTACCCGGCATTCTGCGCAGGCTGCATCTTACCCGCGGCATCGACGGTATGGTAAACCTCCGTGATGGAGGTAAAGGCCAAGGTCCACGATTCCAGGGGCAAGCCGCCCGGACCGGGTGCACCCGAGGTTTGGTACGACCCCACGATCACGTTCTTCATGGTGTACGTCTCCGCCTCGAAGAGACCGCCGACGGGTCCGGTGGTGCTCGCTCCCGGCCGGCTCACCCGGAGCGTGGCCGTCAGAATGGGCTCGCCGCCGGCCAGTTTCCCGAACAACAGGGGCGTGCTCTTGTCCATGGCTTTGGTGATGTGCAGGGCTCCAAAGATCGCCCCCCCTGAAATCAGGCCGCTGCCCGCTTCCAGAGATGTCCTCTGGGACACATCGAAGGCCATGGTCTGCACTTCGATTTTGTCTCTCCAGTCGGCATTGGGGCTCTTGCTCTCGCCGGCGATTCCCGGTATATCCAGATACATCGACATTGTGTTCGCGCCTCTGTTTTCTTCTGTCCCGCCCTACGTGACTTGGTTGGTCTTGCCGTCGTAGCTTTTCGAGATCGCCGACCCCAGCTTGCCGTCGATCACTTGCTTATAAACCATGTCGACTTTCTCGAAGACCAGCTCGATATGCTCCATCTTCTGGCCGTCGTCTCCGGACAGGCTGCGGTGCGAGACCACGACCTTGTTGAAGACCAGTTGAAGGTAGACCATGCTGGAGCTTTGGGCGCCGGCGGATTGCAAGCCGGCCCGTTCCGCCTGGAACGTGACGGGCGTGTTGATGTACTGGCCGGCGGCGGCCAGTTTGAACAATTGCGGACCGTTGTGTTTGATGGAAAACCCGAACCTGCCGGTGGCGGAGGTCTTGGTCGGGCGGCCCCCCTTTACGTTCGGATCGGCCGTCTGGCTCATACTGAAATCCCAGTTGTCCAACTCAATCCAGTCGGGGTGCCCGGCTTTCAGGCTGCCGCCCTTTACGCCGGCCTGGGTCATGTTTAGAAAGAAATATCTTTGATCGTCAGCCACTTTTTTCTCTCCGCTGTTCTCAAATCGTGCTTACCCGTTACCGGGCGGACTTGGGCAGGTCCGCCACCAGCCGCAGCGAGACCGAAAGCTCCTCGAGCTGGAAGTGCGGCCGCAAAAATGCAATCGCTTTGAATACGCCCGGCTTGGATTTATCCTCGGCCACCTCGATGCGCGCTTCGCGCAACGGATACCGTGCCTTCACTTCGTGCGCAGCCGTGTCGTCTTCGGTCACGTAGTTCACAATCCAGTTATTCAGGAATACTTCGCATTCCTTGCGGGACGTGAAGCTGCCCACCTTGTCGCGCATCATCGACTTCAAATAATGCGCGAAACGGGAAACCGCCAGCATGTAGGGCAACTGGGCGGAAAGACGCGCATTGGCGTTGGCTTCTTCGGTATCGTAAATCTTGGCTTTCTGGCAGGTCTGGACGCTGAAAAACGCCGCGTAGTCGGTGCCCTTGCAATGCACCAGCGGAGCCAGACCGAGATCCGCGAGTTCCTTTTCCCGGCGGTCGGTAATGATGGTTTCGGTGGGGCACTTGAGCGCCACGTCGCCCTCTTCGGTCCGGAACGTATGCGAGGGCAGGCTGTCCACCAGCCCGCCGCCTTCCACGCCGCGAATGGCCGCGCACCAGCCGTACCGCGCGAATGCGTTGGTGATGCGCGCCCCCAGGGCATAGGCCGCATTGCCCCACAGGTACTGGGAATGGTCGTCCCCCTTCACTCCCTCCTCGTAGTTGAAGCCGTCCACGCTCTTGGTGTCCTTGCCGTAGGGCACCCGCATCAGGATGTGCGGCAAGGTCAGGCAGACATAGCGCGAGTCCTCCGACGTGCGGAAGCCCTTCCATCGCGCGTATTCCGTGGTGTCGAAGATCTTGGCCAGGTCGCGCGGAGAATCCAGTTGCGTGAACGACTCCAGGTTCATCAACTCCGGCGAGGCCGCCGCCAGGAACGGCGCGTGAGCCGCCGCCGATACCTGCGACATGCGCTCCAGAAACTCGATATCTTCCGGTCCGCGCCCGAACTCGTAGTCTCCCAGCAGGCAGGCGAAGGGTTCGCCGCCGAAGACTCCGAACTCCTGCTCGTAGACCTTCTTAAACATTTGGCTCTGGTCGAATTCGGGTACGCGCTGCAGGTCCCGCAGCACTTCCTTCTTGGTGGCGTTGAAGACTTTGAGTTTCAGGTTGACGCCGGTTTCGCTGTTCTCCAGCACGTACCGGATGCCGCGCCACGTGGCTTCCAGTTTCTGAAATGTCGGGTGGTGCAAAACCTCATTGAGCTGCAACGACACCAGATGGTCGATCTGTGCGATGCGGGCGTGGAGCATCGCCTCGGTATCCGGCGCGACGGTCATCTGTCCGTCGAGGACCTGTTTCACGAACTCCGCGATCAGCCCTTTTCCCCAATCGCGGGTGGTCTCATCGCGGCCCACCCGTCCTTCGCGGACGATCTGATCCAGCAACGGGAACCCGGCGCTCTCCGCGGCCGGCGCAGTCACCGCCGCCGGGGCGGGATTATTGGAAGTTTCACGCTTTGCCATGTGGTTCACTGTCCTTCCGTCCGGAGGAGAGTTCTTTACGCGCCTGCTCCAGCTTGTCCGAACTGTTGATGACTTCTTGCAGCAACCGGTCCAGCTTCTCGTTCCCCTGCAGGGTGCCGACCAGGTCCGAGAGCTTGGTGCGCAATTCCAGCAATTCGCGCAACGGACCGATCTTGCGTGCCACCTGTTCCGGCTCGAAATCCTCCAGGCTCTTGAAGGTAAGATCGACGCCCAGGTTGCCGGAGCCGCTATCGTCGGAGAGCCTGTTCTCCACCGAGAAGGCTACCCGGGGCTTCATGCTCTCCATGACCGAGTCGCAGTTGTCCGGCGTGATCTCCACAAATCGCCGGTCCTTGATTTTGGCCAGGGGTTCGGCCGGCTGACCGCTGAGATCGGCCATGATCCCCATGACGAATGGGATTTCCTTCAGTTCGATCGCGTCGCCGATCTCCACGTTGTAAGTAACGTGGACCCGCGGGGATCGAACTCTTTCCAGTTTGGCATGAACGCTTTCGCGAGCCATTGAACCTCCCAAGGCAAACCGAATTCATTACTTGTGGCCTGGCAAAGAGCGTCAAGCCGACCATCGTTCAGGACTTCCTTGCGGCACTCCTGATTTAGCTAAGTATACATCCGTCCAACGTTCCCCAGGTTGATTTGGTTACACTTTGTCCTCTTGGCGGGAGCAATTGGTACCAGGACTCTCATGACGCTTCAGGGAAAGCGGAGCCCCCCGCGCCGGGTTCGTCAGTGCTTAAATCTTAAAGCGCCACTCACCCATACCTTCGTTGGCTTTTTGGAACATACCTAACTTGTCCCAACCGGTCACGTAGCCAACGGTGTCGCCGAGGTTGTCTACGCCCTTTAGCGCCACAATCAGGTCTTCGGCCGGCTTTTCCGGATTCCAGCCCAGAGAGCGCACGTCCATCGCCGGATCGAAGTTCTTCCCTGCCTTACCCATAAAAGCCGCCGATCCGCCGCGGCCTCCGTGCCAGCCAAACGGCTGGTAGCCCTTCGGGTAGCTGACGCCGTGAAACGCGGAGTTCCAGTACGCGGTGAACTGAGCGTCGTCGGCGGTTTTGAAAGCGGTGATCGGCTGCGACGGGCCGATGTTATATCCCGCGGGGCCGAACCTCCCGGGGCCAATGGCTCTTTGGATGGTGACGATATCGATATCCGGCACGTATGGCTTGCCGAAACGGTCCACGATCACGTACGCATCCCCGGTGTCGATGAAATAATGGCTGAGCATCATTTCCGAGTCCTCGATGTGGGGAACGTTGAAGCCGCGTTGCAGCCGGAAAACTTTGACGTCCTGTTTGGACATGCCGCGCGCGGCCAGCCATCCCAGGTCCAGAGAGCCGGGCACCTCGGTAACTTCCCGCAGGTCCTTGACCGTAGTGCGGAACTCCTTGTCGGCAACGCGAAACCCCACCAGCCCGTCGAACTTCACGCCCTTCAGCGACTTGATCTTCATCCATACCGGCTTGCCGATCATGCCCCATCCGTTCTGCCTCGCCGCGCGCAGCCACTCGACGCGCGCTTTGTTGCAACTGCGCACCACGAAGTAATAGCCGTCGGCGGCCAGCCTGCGCAATGCCTGCAGTTCCTCGGGGAGCAGACCGAGGTTCTCGGCGTTGTGGATCTTGAGGATCCAGCCGGCGTTCTTGAGCAACCCGGAACCCTCGCCCGCCGCTTTCGCCACCCTGGCGGCTTTCGTGGTCCCGTGGATCTCCACCTTGAGAGCATTTTCGATTTGGGCCGTCTGCCGCAGGCGGCGGCCGGTGGCCACGGAAACCTCCAGCCATTTTTGCAGGAACGTGATTTCCTTGGTGAGGAACGCCAGGCGCCCGGTGACTGACGCCGCTTTGGCCGCCGAAGCCGCTTTTCCAAACAGCGGGATGACACCCAGCAGGTTCAGCGCCGAGCCCAGATAGTCGCCGTTGCGCAGCGCGAATGCGGAAGCCGGAACCGAGCACAGGCCGGTGGGGTCCACCAACGCGGCGATGTCGAGCCCAATCTGCACCGCCAGTTTCGTCAGTTCCTCTTGAAAGGCCTTGAGCCTCTGGGCGACCGCCGTGGTGACGGGGCCAGTGATGAACGGCATCCAGGATCCGTGAGTGGGCATGGTCAAGTGGCCGGGCGAAGTCTTGACGATCCCCTTTTGGATCCCCTTGGAATCGGCCCAGAGGGCACTCACGAAGAATTGTTTCACCCAGAATCCCTGGTTGCTGCCGATATCCGGGGGAAACTCGAGTTGCGAGAGACGAAACACTTCCACCTGCGTTTGATTGTTCGCGCTGGGCGCATCCGAGCCGCTGCCCAACGCGTAGCAGCGGGCCATGCCGTTGTCCCCGGTTCTCCACGTGCCGCGCCGCCAGGTGTTCATTGGCGGCCACTCGCTGTCCGGAGAGCACTCAATCAACCGCCAAACCGAGTTGTCGGCAATCCACACGACCGCCGTCAAACTGGAGAACTGAATCTGGAGATAGAAGTTGCCAAGAGTCGTTTCCAAGGAAGACCCTTCCTAACGCTGCAACGTAATTTTCCCGATGTTCAAAGTTGCGCCGCCGGAGATCCCGGACTTTCCCGCCAGCGCCGCGGGCCCGGCCACCCAGCCGCACGCCTTGAAGCCACCGAGCGCCAACCCGCCCGGGACTCCAAAGATAAATCCCAAAGCGTTTCCCGCCACGCCGAGGCCGCCGGGAAGCGGGCTGCCGGGAGTCGGTGTAGGCATGATGCCGCCAAAGTTGAGGTCGACAATGTGGCACATGCCTTCCAGATCTTCCAGCCGGAACGGTTCGCTGACCGGCATATTTCCTTTGGTGAGGTATGACCCGATGCTGGGCCAATCCGAGTCGGCGTACGAGCCGCCGCCTCCGGGAAACATGAAACCGCCTCCCGTACCCGTGTAGTTGAACGATCTTTCTTCGTCCGCCTCGCCTGCCTTCTTCGATTGTTTCTTCATGAACAGGATTCCATGGAGAAACTCAATACCGCGCCCGCCGGCGCCCGCCGCCAGCGAGAAGCCCCGGGTGGTGGTCAACTGCCATCCCAGAAACGTCCCAACGTTGTCCCAGATGTTCCGCTTCACGAGGGTCAAAGTCCAGGGCGCCTCCGGGTAAGGAAGATTTGCCTGACGAGCCAGCACCTCGAAATTGCCATGGCCGCGCCATGCAAGATTCGGCGAGGCATACTCGCGCTGGCCCGGGGAAAACACCATGAGGTCGCCCGTGGCGCCAACTTGTGGCGGAAGCAACATCCATTTCATATACGCAAAGGGCTGGGACTTGCCGCTCTTGAGAACCACGCCTCGATGGCCGAATTCCGCGGAAGGAGGAACGTAAACCCATAGGCCTTCCAGGGGAATGCGAGGATCGGGCGTACCGAGTTGGCGCCAGTTGCCTCCGTCCTCCCCGCCGGCAAGCTTGATTCCCACCGACACCTTGAAGTCCACGCTGGCGGAAGCACTGCGTTTCTCCGAAAGCGTGATGTCGAGTCTGACATCGCAATCGAACATACCCCTCCTTGCTTGCGATCCGGCCCTACCGTTGTTTGACCGTGCCGCGGCCGGCGTAGACCAGGCCCGCGGCTCCGGCGGAGACCAGGCCGCCGGACTTTCCGCCCGAGCCGGAACTCGACAGGGTTTGCAGGATGGCTTTGACACTGGCGACCAGCGGCATGGTTCCATCGGCGTACGATCCGCCCAGAAAAAGATACGTGGTGGTGCTGACGCCCACTCCGGCGCCCGCTTTGCTCACGCCTACGCCGACGCCCCCGCCGCCGTCGAAGAATAGGACGGCGCCGGCGAGATCGGTGATGGGGAACGGCTTCTTGCCTCCCGGTCCGCTGCGCAACTCGGTGAGCGCCGTGCTGGGGGCCGATTCGGTGGAACCGCCCACGGAGACGCCGGGGGTCGTGAGGCCGACACCGGCGGCATTGAGGGTCACTACCCACCGGCGTACGTCGTTCGGTTCCTTGCGCATGAAGACGAGATTCTGGTGCTGATACCCTCCGCCGAGACCGGCGCCACCCGAGCCGCCGATGCCGGATGACGTATCGTAGCGCCACCCGGTGTCGTCCGAGCAGGAGTCGATCGCTTGTTTGATCCAGCTTGAGTTGGGATCGACCAGCGGCAGGTTATTATGCAGCGCCTTCCGGTTGACAAACCAACTGCCGTACCATTTGTGGTTACCAGTGTAGCCGCAGGGCGGGTAGTTGAGGTTGCTGAAGTAGGCAGTTCCCTGACTATTGACGGTCGGACAATGCGGAAACCCCTCGAGCATCGCCCATTCATGGCTGTGCTTGTTCAAGAGGATGATGTTGCCGCCGTCCCAATTGAACGTGAGATAAAGCGGGCCGGTGCCGGGAAAGCGATGGTCATGTCTGCCATTCACATGCCAGCGCTGGCGCGTATCGTCGTCCAGCAGGCGAATGTGAGACAGGGCCTCAGGATTCGTGATGGGGCTCCTCCCGTCCGGCGACCCCAACAAGACCCTGAGTACGACTTCGACATCATACGGCATGCGATGGTTCCTTTCCCGCCTCCGCAGCCGCCAGTCCGCGCCGGAGCCGGCCGAGCGCCCGTTGTCGGCAGCGCCTCCAGCTTACCCCAATCCACCCGCAGTGTGGCGACATTCTCCGGCTCCGCTGCCGAACAAGGAGGGGCCGGACCGGTCGTACAACTGTTGCGCCTGAGGGCCGCGCCCTTTGCTCTCCCCCGTGCGCACGATCGCACGAACCAACCACAGCCGTCCGCATTGCCGTGGGCCGCTATGTTTGCTACGGTGACTCACATGCGCATTCTACAGCCGGTGATCTGGTCTAAAGGCACCTTCCTCAGCCCGCAGCACATGCAGATCCAGGACCGCTTCGCGGAAAGTGTCCTCCAATTCCGGCTGGAAGCGCTGCAGTTCCGTCCCTGGGGCTTCAGCCGGCTCAAAATCAACCAGGACGCCCTGGCGGCCGGCCGGTTGGCAATCCACGAGGCCGCGGGCCTGTTTCCCGATGGCCTGCCCTTCGATATTCCGCGCTCCGATCCGGCCCCGCCGGTGAAGCCTCTGGCCGGGTTCTTCGACCCCGACCAGAAGTCCCTCGACGTCTACCTGGCGATTCCCGATTTCCGCCTGAGCGGCGTCAACCTCTCCGTGCGCGAGCGCGGCATGGATACGCGCTACGTGGCCGAAGTCGCCTCGTTCCGCGACGAGAATTCGGGGGCTTCGGAAAAGCCCGTGCAATTCGCTCGCAAGAACTTTCGTCTCCTGGTGGAAGGGGAACCGAGGGGAGGGGCGGTGTGCATGCCCGTGGCCCGGGTGCTCCGGATTGCGGGCGACACCTTTGAACTGGACCCCCAGTTCGTGCCGCCGCTGCTTGATTTCTCCGCCAGCGACTTCCTGATGACCATCGCCCGGCGCCTGGTTGAGATTCTATCCGCTCGCGGCGGTGCTCTGGCCGGAATGAGACGCCAGAAAAACCAAAGCCTGGCCGAGTTCACCACCGCCGATATCGCCAATTTCTGGCTGCTCTACACCATCAATTGGCACTTTCCGCGCCTCCGCCACCTGTTTGAAATCCGCCGCGGCCACCCGGAAGGGCTGTTCCAGGTGATGG
>JADGNR010000413.1 GCA_017883415.1 Bryobacteraceae bacterium
CCGCCGTCCTGCGCCTGTTGCGTTACAACCCGTTTCCCCAGGCGCCGCCGCGGTACGTGCGCGCCCGCGTCTACCTGTACCACTTCACGCGCTGGGGCGAACACGGCTGGTGGCGCCGGGAAGACCGCGGGATTTACTTTCCGCCGGCGGGGATGCGGTAGTTGAGGGCGGCAGCCTCATTACGTCGCCAGACGCACGGCCGAGGAGTACACGTTCCGGGCAGTATCCCGTGATGGGCGCGAGGAAAATCTTGTGTTCTTTGGTGCCGGTCCTGCGCCTACCGCCGTTGAAGAGGAAAGCCTAAGATGATCAAGCCGTCGACTGCCGTACTCGATTTCGGCCAGCGTGATCAGTGAAACCGCTAATGGTCTGCCGAGGGACTTCCCTGCGCAGAGACCGGATCAGCGCCACGAGTTCTTCTGCCCCTGCCGGGTCATGTTCGGTATCGGTCTTCAGGTCTTCCAGGGTGACCGGCGCCTTAAGGACAACGCCTGCCGGAAGCCGTACCTGATCCCCTCCCGCTTCCGTTCTTTCGGTCCCTTGTGGCATCTCGATCCTCAGTTTAGCTCAACAAGCTTGACATCAACGCAAGAGCGCGACCGGGGGGTCGCGCGCGGACGAGGGCGTCCGCCCCACATGCGTCGAATTGCTACGGCTTCACATCGATCGGCGTGGCGAGGTACCACTGGTTGCCGAACGCGTCCTTTACGGCGCCGGTGCGGGCGCCATAGGATTGGTCGGTGGGCTCCGCGATGGAGGCGGCACCGGCGCCGAGTGCGCGAATGTAACTCGCATCCACATTGGGCACGTGCAAGTAGAACATGCTGGGCATTGGCTGGTAGGGTCCGTGCGCCTCGCCCAGTTCCACTAGTGAATCGCCGATGCGGACGGTGGCGTGCTGGATCACGCCCTCCGGCGTGGCGTGGCGGGCCACCTCCTCGGCCCCGAGTCCGCGCTTCAAAAAGCCGATGACCGGATCGGCGCGCAGCGGGTGCAGGCAGGGCGTCACCGAGCGCATGCCCGCCGGCGTGTAGCTCTCGCCTTTCGCGGTGGCGATGTACCAGTGATTGCCGAACGGGTCGCGCACCGATGCGCCGCGCTCGCCGTATGGATGGTCCTCGGGCGCGGCGATCGCCTCCGCTCCGGCTGCGAGGGCGCGGCGGTACACCTCGTCGGTATCCTCCACGTAGACGTGCAGCGCGCCGGGCGACGTCTGCCCCTGCCAGGCGAGATCGGGCGCGCCGCCGCCCATCATGAGCATGGAATCGCCCAGGCGCAGTTCGGCGTGAACCCCGCCCGCCGAGCCGATGGCGCGGAACTTTTCCTCGGCGTTGAAAACCAGCCTGGTGAAATCGATCAGTCCCGGCGCATCCTGTACCACCAGGTACGGCGTGATGGTGTGGTAGCCCTCGGGAATCGGGATTGGGGCGGGGCGCTTCGCGCGCTCTTCCTCCTCCAGGACGGCGAAGTGCCGGTGCATCTCTTCCACCGACATCTCTACCTTGCGCGTGGTGATGTTCCAGGTGTAGCCGAAGGGGTCGGTGACCGAGCCGGACCGGTCGCCATAGAACTTGTCACTGACCGGGCCGGTGATCCGTCCCCCGGCAGCCACGGCCCGTTCGACCGCGGCGTCCGCGTCGTCCACGGCGAGCGCAATGCTCACCGGGGAACCGCCCAAGGTCTCCGGAGCGGCGAAACCGTACTCCAGCGTCTCCTCGCCCAGCATGATGAGGGAGTTTCCGAGGGCCAGCTCCGCATGCGCGATCTCGCCGCGGACCACGAAGCGCATCAGCTCGCGCGCGCCGAATGCCTCCTTATAAAACTCGATGGCCGCCGCCGCGTTCCTGACGCGCAGGCGTGGTATCGCCGTTTGCCGGACGGCGGCTGCCGTGGTTGCTTGACTTGCCATAAGCGTTTTCCTCTCCAATTCGGATTTGAGGCGTGCCTTGAAATTCTCCCGCGGCAGGGCGCGTAACTCGCGCGCCATGGCCAGCAGAGGCGCGAAGCCCGGGTCCGGGACCTGGTCCGCGCGGCCGGCCAGCAGGGCGTCGATGGCGTGGTCGAGTTGGACGGCGCGAGACACCTTAGCCATGGGCGCCTCCCATCCGCGCCCGCAGGCTTTGCAAAGCGCGAAATTGCAGTTGCTTCACGGCGCCTTCGGTCCTGCCCAACCGCTGCGCGATCTCGCGAATGGTCATCTCGTCGACGAAACGCTGGTGGATCACCCGCCGCTGGTCGTCCGGAAGCTGGCGCACCAGGCGAAACAGGCGGGCCCGATTCTCCAGCGCTTCCAGATCGGGCGCGGCGCTCGGTTCCGGCGGATCCTCGATGGCCGGAGCCTCGTGCGCGTCGCGCTTGGACCGATCCACCACGGCGTTGGCGGCAATTCTCATCAGCCATGCCCCGAAAGGAGCGCCGCGCCATTCATAACTGCGCAAGTTGACGAGGGCGCGATGGAAGACCTCCGACGTCAGGTCTTCGGCGATATCGCGATCCCGCACCCGCCGGCCGATGAAGGCGTAGATCTTCTCGAAATGAATCTCGTAGAGATCGGCAAACTTCGCCGGGTCTCGTTGCGCAGCTTCCACCAGCAGACGTTCGTCCGTCTCGACGCGGGCCACCTGCTCTGCCGGTTTTCGCGCGGCCATTGCTCCTCTGAGTCTATAAACTATCGCGAAGGGGAAAGGTCACGCGGGGAATGATCGATCAGGATTCCCTTCGCCACCAGCACCGCCAGCGCCGTCAGGAAGTCCGGCAGCGTCACGGGCGCGCAGGCGCGGTTATAGGCTTCGAACAGGTCCGGTACCTGGCTGCTGCCCCGCTCCGCGAGGTCCACCAGACACGGCAGGTCGACGTTGGCCACAAAATCGAGTACCCCCTCGACGCCGGGCGCCACCAGCGCGGCGCGCAGGACGATTTCGCGGCCTTCGATTCCCGGGCGCTCGACCACCCGCACGCTCTCGGCCCGCCGCAGCCGGAGGGAGGGCCTGCGCCGCAGATCCTCGAGCGCGGCGCGCGCGGCCTCGGCATCCGCGCGCCCATTTGCCGCGCCCGCCTCTTCGGAACGATGCTCCCAAAACGGACGACCCTGGCGCGCGGAGCCGGCGCGGAACCACGCGGCGGACTGCCGGGCGTACTCCTCATGAACCTGCCGCTCGCGCTCGTCGAAATACCGGAGCGCGGTCTCCTGCATGGCCGGTTTTCGCAGGCAGGTGTTCGCCACCACGGCCCCGGCCCATGCCGACACCATCGCCTTCTTTACCCCGAAGGAGGAAAGCGGATCGATGCAGGCGCCCGCATCGCCGGCCAGTAGAAACCCGGGGCCACAAAAACGCCGGGCGGTATAGAGCGAAGCGTCGCGCCCCCAGGGCCCGCGCTCGAGCGCACTACGGGAGAAGATCCTGCGGAAGGCCGCGGTTTTCGCCAGTTCGGCGCGATAGCGGACGCCGGGGCCCTGGCCGCGGACCATCTTCGTTTCGCCCGGGTCCACCATGAAGGCCACGTGGCGCACCTCGGGCGAAAGCGGAACCGACCACGCCCAACCGTCGCCGTAGGACTCCACCAGCGTGTGGCTGATGTCGGGTAGTTTCCAGCCTCCAGCCTGACGCCACACGCCGCACAGCGCCACCGTCCGGGAATTTCGCTGCCGCACGCGGAAGCCACGTCCGATCACGCCGGCGCGGCCGGAGCAATCGAGGAGGAATCGCGCGCGCACCGGCACGCGCTGGGCGGCGGTTTGAAACTCGATGCGCGGACCCGCCGCGCCGGGCACGCTGAAGGCCTTGCCGAACCGTACGCGGGCGCCGGCCGACCGCGCGAGCGCGAGCAGCAGGCCGTCGAAGTCACCGCGCGGCACCTGGTAGCCAAGCCCGGCCGGGTAGGGTTCCACGCGCCGCCGCCGGTTGCCCCACCACACGGTGTTGCCGCTGGTACGGTAGAATCCGGCGCCGTCGATCGCGTCTTGGATGCCGAGAAACCGAAACAGCTTGCCGGTGCTGGGGGGCAGGCATTCGGCGAGCGCGGGGTGCGTGTCCGCCGGAGCGGTCAGGATCACCACCGAGTGCCCCCACTCGGCCAGCAGGCGCCCGGCCGTCGCGCCCGCCGGCCCTCCGCCGATGATGGCCGCATCAAACACCGGCATCGGTCATGCCTCGATGTCGACCAGGCGAAGAGCGGTTACCCGTGCGAAGTGCCGTCGATTCCGTGTCAGGAGCGCCGCGCCGTGGAGCAGCACGATGCCCGCGGGACCGGCGTTCGCCCGACAGCAATTCGAATCGCGAGATCACGGCCGTGACCGAACTGCCCCGCTTCAACTCCGCGGTCACTAGATCGGCTGCGGGCTTCGCCCCATTCAGGAAATCGATGAGCACATCGGTGTCGGCAGCGGTCATCGCCAGAACTCACGCGAGGCCGTGGTATCGCGCCGCAGGCGCTCGGCCTCCGCGTCCGGCATGGTCCCGCGCAGTTTGATCGCCCTGCGCTGCACCCGAGCCTTCTCCGTCACGCCCTCCAGATAGGTTTCTACGGCTTCGGCGATGACCGGCGAAATTCCCTTGTCCCCACGGCACGCGGCCAGTGCGAGGAGGCGGGCCCGGTGTTCCGGTTTCAACTCGATCGTGATCCTCACGTCTCACTATTCTAAGACCTCGGGGCGTGGTATCTTTTCCTCAGAATGAGAAGCTGCTTCCTGTTGTGCCTGGCAACGCTGGCTGGGGCGCAGCCGCCCGCGGGCCAACCGACCCCGCCCCTCGCGCGCCTGGAGAGTAACATCCAGCGGATCACCCGCTCGGTGAACGCCACCTGGGGGATCTACATCAAGTGTCTCGAGACCGGCGAAGAGATCGCCCTGAATGCCGACCAGCAGATGGACACTATGAGCGTGATCAAGATCCCTCTCCTGGTCGCGGCCTTTCACGCCATGGAGGCCGGAACGTTCGCCCTCACCGAGCGGGTGTCCATCCCCGAATCCGCCAAGCGCCCGGGCACGGGCATCATCCGCTCGCTGGACCCGGACGTGCTGCTCAGCACAAAGGACCTGTTGACCCTCATGATCATCGTCAGCGACAACACCGCCACCGATATTGCCTACGCCATGGTGGGCGGCCCCGAGCCGGTCAACAAGTTGATGGAGAGTTGGGGCCTGCACTCGATCCGCGCCACGGGCACGGCTGAAGCGTGGTTCACGGCGCTGCGCGCCGCGCCCAACCCGGAGACCTTTCACCGGCAGGGGAAGACGCCCTTCGGC
>JADGNR010000120.1 GCA_017883415.1 Bryobacteraceae bacterium
CTATCCGACCGGCGCATGCGGCGCGTGCTCGAAGCCGCTGCCAAGCAGTTCGGATGGCAGGCGGGGAAGCCGCCCAGCGGGCGCGGCGTGGGCGTTGCCTGCGGCATTTACTCCGGCACCTATGTCGCGACCATGGCCGAAGTGGCAGTGTTCCCGTCGACCGGGCGCGTGCAAGTGAAACGGGTGGTGACGGCGCAGGACCAGGGCCTCACCGTCAACCCCGACGGCTCGCGCCAGCAAATCGAGGGTTCGATCACCATGGGCCTCGGCCAGGCGCTGGCGGAAGAGGTGCGCTTCAAAGACGGCGTGGTGCTCGACCGCAACTTCGACAGCTACCAGATCCCGCGATTCTCCTGGGTGCCCAAGATCGAGACCATCCTCATCGACAACCCGGAGACGCCGGCCTCGGGCTGCGGCGAACCACCCATCATCACGGTAGGCGCGGTCATTACCAACGCGATCTACGACGCGACCAACCTCCGGCTGCTGCAGTTGCCTATGACGCCCGCCCGCATTCGGGAGGCTCGAAAAGTGGGATAGGCCTCCCGGCCTGTCCCCTTACAGAAGGCGCGGTTTTACGAACACGGTCAAAATTGGGGCAGGCCAGGAGGCCTACCCCACTACTTCTCCGACTCGATCCTCATCCCGTAGAAACTGCGATAGACGAAAATCACCGAAATCAGGAAGAAGACAGCCGCTAGCGCCGTGGTCAGCGTCGCCCCCTGCTTGGCCGTCAGGTTGACGGCGAGCGAAACCGCCAGCAGGCCGAACAGCGTCGTGAACTTGATGATCGGGTTCAAGGCCACCGAGCTGGTGTCCTTGAATGGGTCGCCCACCGTATCGCCCACCACCGTGGCGTCATGAAGCGGTGTGCCCTTGGCGTGCAATTCCGTCTCCACCACCTTCTTGGCGTTGTCCCAGGCGCCGCCTGCGTTGGCCATGAAGAGCGCCTGATACAGGCCGAACAGGGCGATCGAAATCAGGTAGCCCACAAAGAAGAACGGCTCCAGGAACGCGAAGGCCAGGGTGGCGAAGAACACCACCAGGAAAATGTTCAACATGCCCTTTTGCGCGTACTTCGTGCAGATGGCCACCACCTTCTTGGAATCGGCCACCGAAGCCTTCTCAGCGCTGTCGAGCTTGATGTTCTTCTTGATGAACTCCACCGCGCGATACGCGCCCGTGGTCACGGCCTGCGCGCTGGCCCCCGTGAACCAGTAGATCACCGCGCCGCCGGCAATGAGACCCAGCAGAAACGGCGCGTGCATCAGCGAGATCATGCGCATGTACCGGTCTTCCAGCCCGTGGGTCAGGGCCACGATGGTGGAGAAGATCATGGTGGTGGCGCCCACTACCGCCGTCCCGATCAGCACCGGCTTGGATGTGGCTTTGAAGGTGTTGCCCGCGCCGTCGTTCTCCTCCAGGTTCTCCTTGGCTTTCTCGAACTGCGGGGCGAAGCCGAAATTCTTCTGAACGTCCTGGCTGATGTTCGGCAGGGTCTCGATCATGGAGAGTTCGTAGATGGATTGCGCGTTGTCGGTCACCGGTCCGTAGCTGTCCACCGCAATCGTCACCGGGCCCATGCCCAGGAAGCCGAACGCCACCAGGCCGAAGGCGAAGACCGCCGGGGCCAGCATCAGCGTGCCCAGGAACATGGTGCTCATCAGGTAGCCCACGCTCATCAGCGCCAGCATGGTGAAGCCCAGCCAGTAGGCGCTGAAATTGCCCGCCACGAAGCCGGAGAGAATGTTGAGCGAAGCGCCGCCCTCGCGCGAGCTGGTGACGATCTCGCGCACGTGGCGCGAGTTGGTCGACGTGAAAACCTTGACGAATTCCGGAATCACCGCGCCCGCCAGCGTGCCGCAACTGATCACCGTGGCCAGCTTCCACCACATGGTTTCGTCGCCGCCCAGACTCGGAATCATGAACATGCTGATCACATAGGTGAGCGCGATCGAGAGCAGGGAGGTGAGCCATACCAGGGTGGTGAGCGGGGTCTCGAAGTTGAACTTGGCCAGGTCCCCGAAGCGCGCCTTGGCGATCGCGCCGTTAATGAAGTAGCCTACGCCGCTCGAAATCACCATCATCACGCGCATGGAGAAGATCCACACCAGAAGCTGCACCTGCACGATGGGGTCGTGCACCGCCAGCAGGATGAAGGTGATCAGCGCGACACCGGTCACGCCGTACGTTTCGAAACCGTCGGCCGAGGGGCCCACCGAATCGCCCGCGTTGTCGCCCGTGCAGTCGGCGATCACGCCCGGGTTGCGCGCGTCGTCTTCCTTGATCTTGAAGACGATCTTCATGAGGTCCGAACCGATGTCGGCGATCTTGGTGAAGATGCCGCCCGCCACGCGCAGCGCTGCCGCGCCCAGCGATTCGCCGATGGCGAAGCCGATGAAGCACGGGCCGGCCAGGTCGCCCGGTACGAACAGCAGGATGAAGAGCATGATCAGCAGCTCCACCGAGACCAGCAGCATGCCGATGCTCATGCCCGCCTGCAGCGGAATGTTGTAGCACGGGAAGGCCTTGCCGGTGAGCGCCGCGAAGGCCGTGCGCGAGTTGGCAAAGGTGTTGACCCGCATGCCGAACGCCGCCACCCCGAAGCTGCCCGAGATGCCGACCACGCTGAACAGCAGAATGATGGCCACCTTGTACGCCTCCATTTGCTGCCCGAACCCGAAGTACAGGACGATGATCACCGCGATGAAGCATTCCAGCAGCAGCAGGAATTTCCCCTGCGTGGCGAGATACGTCTTGCAGGTCTCGTAGATCAGCTCGGAGACTTCGCGCATGGAGGTGTGCACCGCCATGTTCTTCAGGCGCATGAAGATCATCAGGCCGAATACCAGCCCGAGGGCGCTCACCACCAGCCCGCCCATCAGCAGCGTGCTGCCCTTGATCCCGCCCAGGAAAGAGACCGAACCGAGATCGGGAAGCTTCAAATTGGCTTCGCCTCCCGCTTCCGGCGGCTGCGCCAGCAGGGGCGCGGTGAGCAGGAACGCCACCAGCAGCGTGAGCAGCACGCGAATCATCGTACGCCGCTCGACAGCAAACGTATCCGTCTTAGAGACCATGGGGAAAATCCTCCTAAGGAGTGCAACCGATCCCACAGTATAAGAGATATGCGCATCGGAATTCAAATCGCCATCCGGGAATTCCGGGAATGGCAGGCGCCGTGACTGTGCGGGGTGGGGCAGGCGCTTTCGCCTGGATAGCGCCGGCTGAAAGCCCGGCGGCAGCCAGAATTGGCCGCCCCACAAGGACGTGGGACAGAAGCTTTGTCTCGCCTGTCGACTTTACCGGTAAAAGCCGCTGGTGGGGAAGCCGGGAAGGTCCTCCGCGGCCTGCGATTGCAGGTCCTGGGAGAGACGGTCCATATCTTCGGTGACCTTCACAAAAGTGAATGCGGCTTGATTGTTGGGGCCGTACACGGTGAGCACCAGATGGCACAATTCCCGCAGGCGCGCGTGGGCGCTGCGGATCTCGCGGCCCAGGTCCTGGTGCTCCTCGAGCGTCAGGCGACTCGACGTTTGCGGACGCATTCCCAACCTTTCCGAAGGGTCAGTTTAACATAGCGCGCGCGGTGTCCCGCGGCGCGAAGCGCGGCGCGAGCGGACGTGCGGCGGCGGGGGAGTGATAGAATAGTGCCACCAAATAAAAGATGGAACGCGCCAGCAGGCTCATCCGGAGATTGCGACTCGGCGGCGACGCCATGAGCGCCGAGGAACTGGCTTGCGCCGCCTGGGCCCTGGCGGTGGGCAAGAAAATCGCAGCGCATACGCGCGCGGCCCGCATGGTGCGCACGCGGCTGATCGTGGAGGTGGAGGACGGCGCCTGGCAGCGCCAGTTGTTCACGCTGAGCCGGCACATTGTGGGCAACCTGGAGAAGAGCCTGGGGGGCGGGGTGGTGGAAGACGTGGAATTCCGGATCGTGCCGCGGCGGCGCGAGCCCGAGCGAGCGGCGCAGGCGGCGCCGGGGCTCGCGGCCGACGAAGCCGATGAGATTGCCGACCCGGTGCTGCGCAGCATTTACCGGGCATCGCGCAAGAGGGCGCAGGCGTGAAGATCACGGCGGAGGAAGTCCGGTACGTCGCCGATCTGGCGAACCTGCGGCTGAGCGACGGGGAAGTGGCCCGGCTGCGGGCGGACCTGGACGGCATTCTGGAGCACATGGATAAGCTCAACGAGGCCGATACCGGCGGGGTGGAGCCCATGGCGCAGGTTCTGTTCGCGGCCGGCGAAACCGCCACCTTGCGCGCGGACATCCCCGTGGCGCCGCTGGGCAACGAAGCGGCCCTGGCCCATGCGCCGCAGCGCGGAGCCGGGTATTTCAAAGTGCCCAAGGTGATTGAACGCTAAGGAAGGACCGCACGCGCGGACCCATGGACATTCCCTCGTTGACCATCGACGGCGTGCGGGCGGGCCTGCTCGCGCGGCGCTTCAGCGCGGTGGAACTGACGGCCGAGGCGCTGCGTTTCGCCGAAGCGGAGAACCCGCGGACCAACGCCTACCTGCACTTTTCGACGGAGCGCGCGCTCGCGCAAGCGCGGCGGGTGGACCAGCAGGTGGCGCGTGGCGAGGATCCGGGGCCGCTGGCGGCGGTGCCGGTGGCGGTCAAGGACGTCATCGTGACCCAGGGCGTGCGGACCACCTGCGGCTCGAAGCTGCTGGCCCACTATGTGCCGCCGTACGACGCCACGGCGGTGGCGCGGCTGGAGCGGGCGGGCGGGGTGATGCTCGGCAAGACCAACTGCGACGAGTTCGCCATGGGGTCGTCGAACGAGAATTCGGCTTTCGGACCGGTGCGGAATCCGGTGGCACTGGACCGCGTCCCGGGCGGCTCGAGCGGCGGCTCGGCGGCGGCGGTGGCGCAAGGCACGGCGGTGGTGGCGCTCGGCTCCGATACCGGCGGCTCCATCCGTCAGCCCGCCTCGTTCTGCGGCGTGGTGGGCGTCACGCCCACGTACGGGCGCGTTTCGCGGTATGGGCTCACCGCCTTCGCCAGCTCGCTCGACCACATCGGGCCCTTCGCCCGCACGGTCAAGGACGCCGCCACGCTGTTGGGCGTGATTGCGGGGCGCGATGTGCGCGATTCCACATCGGCCGCGGCGCCTGTGCCGGACTATACTGCACTTCTCGACGGCAATGTGAAAGGCTTGAAGCTGGGCCTGCCGCGCGAGTATCTAAGAGAGCTGACGAAGGAAACCGGCGAGCCGATCTTGCGCGGCGTGGAGCGTTTGCGGAAGCTGGGCTGCGAAGTCCGCGAAATCAGTTTGCCGGCGACCGATTACGCCATTGCCTGCTACTACATCATCGCCACGGCCGAAGCCAGCTCCAACCTGGCGCGGTACGATGGCGTGCGGTACACCACGCGCTCGGGCCATGGGGAAACGCTATCGGATATGTATCGCAACACCCGCGGGGAAGGTTTTGGCGCCGAGTGCAAGCGGCGCATCATGCTGGGCACATACGTGCTCAGCGCAGGGTATTATGATGCATATTACCTGAAGGCGCAAAAAGTGCGGGCGCTCATCGCGCGCGATTTTGCCAACGCGTTGCAAGAGGTGGATGCCATCGTGGCGCCGGTTTCGCCCTTCCCGGCATTTAAGCTGGGCGAGAAGATCGACGACCCGGTGGCCATGTACCTCTCGGACATCTATACGATTACCGGCAGCCTGGCGGGCATCCCATGCATGAGTGTGCCGTGCGGGGAGACGGCCGAAGGGCTGCCGGTGGGAATGCAGATTCTGACCAGGCATTTCGACGAGGCCACGATGTTCCGCCTTGCGGATGCGCTGGAGAAAACCATGGGCGTGGGGAACGCCCGGACTCAACAGAGGGGATAAGAGGAGAACAAACACGATGCCTTTCACACTTCCACCATTGCCGTATGCGCCCGAGGCGCTGGAGCCTAACATCGACAAGACGACCATGGAAATCCACCACGGCAAGCACCACAACGCGTACGTCACCAACCTGAACAAGGCGCTGGAATCGGCCCCCGAGCTGGCCGGCAAGACCATCGAGGAACTGCTGGCCGGCAATTGCGCCGCCGTTCCGGAGAGCATCCGCACGGCGGTGCGCAACAACGGCGGCGGCCACATCAACCACTCCATGTTCTGGAAGATCATGGCGCCCGGCGCGGGCGGAGCGCCGGTGGGCCACGTGGCCCAGGCGATCACGGGCGCGTTCGGCAGCTTCGACGCCTTCAAGGAGAAGTTCAACGCGGCCGCGACCACGCGCTTCGGTTCCGGTTGGGCGTGGCTGGTGAAGTCCGGCGGCAAGGTCGACATCATTTCCACGGCGAACCAGGACAGCCCGGTCATGGAGGGCAAGTATCCGGTGATGGGCCTGGACGTGTGGGAGCACGCCTACTATCTGAAATACCAGAACCGCCGGCCGGAGTACATAGCGGCGTGGTGGAACGTGGTGAACTGGCCGGAAATCGAAAACCGCTTCAACGCAGGGAAATAGATTTCACCGCCGAGACGCGGAGACGCCGAGAGTAGCGTTGTCTTCTCCGCGCCTCGGCGCCTCGGCGGTTCATGCGCACCTTCGACCTTATCGTCATCGGCTCCGGGCCCGCCGGGCAGCGTGCGGCCATCCAGGGAGCGAAGTGTGGGCGCCGCGTGGCCGTGATCGAGCAGCGCGAGGTCATCGGCGGCGCATGCATCAATACCGGCACCATCCCGAGCAAGACCATGCGCGAGGCGGTGCTGCATCTCTCGGGGTTCCAGTTTCAGGGTATATACGGCATCAACTACCATGTGAAGGAAAGGATCGCCATGGCCGACCTGGGCTTCCGCGTCAACCAGGTGATCCGGACCGAAGCCGATGTCACGCAGGCCCAGCTCACGCGCAATGGCGTGGAGGTGATCAACGGGCGTGCCGGCTTCCTCGACCAGACTCACATCCGCGTGGAGAATTCGCGCGGACAGTCCGATTTCGAAGCGCCGGTCATTATCATCGCCACCGGCACCAAGCCTTCGATCTCGCCCACGGTCCCGGTGAACGGCCGCAACATCATCAACAGCGACCAGATCCTGCAGATGCCGGAGATTCCCAAGACGTTGATCGTGGTCGGCGGCGGCGTGATCGGAGTGGAATACACGTGCATGTTCGCCATCCTGGGAGTGCGCGTGATTCTGGTGGAGAAGCGTCCGCGCCTGCTGGAATTCGCCGACAACGAAATTGTGGAGGCGCTCTCGTACCACTTGCGCGACCATCGCGTGACCATGCGGCTGAACGAAGAGGTGGCCGGCGTGGAGGAGACGCCGGATGGCGGCGTGGTGGCCAACCTGAAAAGCAACAAGCGCATTTCGGGCGACGCGCTGCTGTACGCCGTGGGCCGGCAGGGCAACGTGGACGAGATGAACCTCCCGGCGGCGGGCCTGGAGGCCGACAGCCGCGGGCGCATCGCGGTGGACGCGGAGTACCGCACCAAGGTCTCCACCATTTTCGCCGCGGGCGACGTGATCGGGTTTCCGAGCCTGGCTTCGGTTTCCATGGAGCAGGGGCGCATCGCCGCCGCCAATGCGTTCGGGCTGAAGATCCAGTCCAACCCGGAGAAATATCCGTACGGCATCTATACCATTCCGGAGATTTCGTTCATCGGCAAGACGGAGGAGCAACTGACCGACGCGGACGTTCCCTATGAGGTGGGGCTGGCCTACTACCGCGACACGGCGCGGGGCCAGATCCGCGGCGATACCACGGGCCGGCTCAAGATCGTCTTCCATCGCGAGACGCGCGAGATTCTGGGCGTCCACATTATCGGCGAAGGGGCGTCGGAGCTGCTGCATATCGGGCAAGCGGTGATGATCTTGAAAGGGACCGTGGACTATTTCGTGGAGACGGTGTTCAACTATCCCACCCTGGCCGAATGCTACAAAATAGCGGCCTTCAATGGGATCAACAAGCTGACGCGGCTGTAAAGGGAGGCGCAAGAATGGGGCGCAGCATCGGAGTGCTGGCCACGCATTACATCTGGGTGGGGGTGGTGGAGGGGACCCAGCTCGGCTCGGTGCGCATGTATCCGGAACCGGGCGCGCTGCTCGACCTGAAGTCCATGCCGGCCGACGATTTCATGGCGCGGATTCGGGAGCAGATCGCGCTGGTGCGTGGGGGTGGGCCGATCGACTCGGTGGGTGTGGGCCTGCCGGGAATCGTGCGCGACGGCGTGGTGGACGATTCGCCGAATCTAGGCCAGCTCAAGGGACTGCACATCGCCGCGCAACTGGCCGCCGGCTTGCGGGAGGACGGTTTGGATGCGCCGGTGGTGGCGCTGAACGATGCCGACGCACTGGCCGCCGGCCTTGCCGCCACGCGCGGCACGCTCCATGATTTTCTCCGCGTCTGGTATCTGGGCGACGGCATCGGCTTCGGCCGCTATCCGCGCATCGCGGGCGTGTGGGAAGGCGGCCATACGGTGATTTCGCTCGATCCCAAAGAGCGGTTCTGCGGATGCGGCGGAGAGGGGCACCTGGAAGGCATCATGGGGAACCGCGCCATGCGCCTGCGTTTTCTCGACATGGAGCCGGAAGAGGTTTTCGCCGCCGCACGCCAGGGCGACGGGCGCGCCCAGGATTTCGTGAAGCTGTGGCACCGCGCGCTGGCCGCCGGAACGGCTACCAGCATCCATCTCGAGGGGCCCGGCCGTTTCTACATCTCGGGACCGAATGCCGATTTCGTCGACCTCGGATTGTTGGGCGCGTACCTCCAGGACATGGTCAAGATGAGCCCGCTGCAGGGCAGCTTTTTCGAGGTGGTGCCCACCAGCCACGATCTGGCATTGATCGGCGCCGCGGTCAGCAGCACGATGCGGCAATGATCAGCGCCCAATCCCCCTTGCGGCGGATTGCGCGCGCGGGCGGCAGGGCGGCCTGCACCTGCGCCACTTCCTGCGCTTCGAAGCCGCTCGCGAGCAGCATGCCCGCGGGCTTCAGGACGCGCAGCAGGTCGGGCGCCAGGCGCACGATGGTCCGCGGGTTGATGTTGGCCACGACGAGATCGGCCGAAGCGCCGGCCACCGCATCCACCGATCCCACAAAACCGTGGCCGGCGATCTTGATGGCCATGGCGTCGATGTCGCACGCATAGGTCTTGGCCGCGCCGAGCAAGCGGGCCGCCTGCGCCAGGATGCCGGAGCCGGTGCCCACATCGAGCACGGCCATGCCGGGCTGGACCAACTCTTCGAGCGCCTCCATGCACAGCCGCGTGGTTTCGTGAACACCCGTGCCGAAGGCGAGGCCCGGGTTCACGGCGATGCGCAGCCGGCCGGCCGGCGCGGGATCGTCGCGCCATGCAGGCACGAGATAAAACCGCGAGCCGACTTCCATGGGCTGGAGGAGGTCGCGCGCGGCCTCGACCCAGTCGCGGTCCTCCACCGGCCGAAGAGCGGCGCTGGGGAAGAGCTGGAGCAGGGCGTCGCGGTTCACCGCGTCGTCAAAGAAGGCGCGCACGCGCAGCGCATCGAGCTCGATGATGCCGGCCGAGCCCTGCTCCCACAGCTCCGCGATGAGAAGATCGCGGTCGTCGGGGTCGCATTCGATTTCGAGAGTGAACATTGTTATCGTGGGATTCTACCCGGCATATGAAGCTACAAGGTATTTTCCCACCAATCGCCACGCCGTTTGATTACAACGGCGATATTTACGCGGCCAAACTGCAGCACAACGTGGAAAAGTGGAACCGGACGTCGCTCTCCGGCTACGTAGTGATGGGGTCCACCGGCGAAAGCGTGCTGCTGACCACGGAAGAGAAGGTGGCCGTGTGGGAACTGGTGGCGAAGCACGCGGCGCCCGACAAGCTGCTGATCGCCGGCACGGGGATGGAAGGCGTGCGCGAGACGGTCTGCCTGACCAACCGCGCGGCGGCGATGGGCTACAAGGCGGCCATGGTGCGCACGCCGCATTATTATAAGAACCTCATCAACCGCGCCGATGCGCAGATGCTGTATTACCGCGCGGTGGCCGACCAGTCGCGCATTCCGCTGATCATCTACAACTGGCCGCAGGCCACCGGCGTGGATATCCCGGTGGAGGCGGTGGTGGCGCTATCCGAGCACCCCAACGTGATCGCCATCAAGGAGAGCTCGGGCAGCCTCGAGAAAGTAATGCAGATGATTCGCGAGGTGAAGCATGGGTTCCAGGTGCTGGTGGGCTCCGCGCCGACGCTGTGGCCTTCGCTGTTGATGGGCGCCACCGGAGCGATCCTGGCCTACGCCAACGCGGCGCCGTATTCGACGATCGCCATCTGGGAAGCGTATCGCACGCGCGAGGAGGTGGCGGGCCTCGACTGGCAGAACCGCATCGGGCGGGCGTCGGCGCTGGTGACCACCAAGTACGGGATTCCGGGGCTGAAGTACGCCATGGATTTGAACGGGTATTATGGCGGCCCGCCGCGGCTGCCGCTGAGCGTGCCCGGCGAAGCGGCGAAGAAGGAGATCGAGGAGGCATTCCGCGATTTGAAGGGGTGAGTGTCCCGGCCGTTCTAAGCTTGGACTCGACGCGGAGTCGCTGAGACGCCGAGGAAAACGCGGAGAAGAAACCAGAGATGAGAACCTGGAGCAGGCGGAGGCCGCAGAGCAAGCAGGGGGGCAGCGGGCTCTCGCGCAAGGCGGAAGTGTCGCGGGGAGCGGCAATGTCTTCGCCGACATCGGCTTCCCCAATGCCGATGAGATGTTGGCACGGTCGGAACTCGTGCGGCACATCAACCATATCATCGAGCGGCGGGGGCTCACGCAGGTGGAAGCGGCCTCACTGCTGGGCATCAACCAACCCAAGGTGAGCGCGTTGAAACGCGGGCGGCTCACCGAGTTCTCGATCGGCCGGCTCATGCGTTTCCTGGTCGCGCTCGGACAGGAAGTCGATATCGAGGTCCGCCCCGCATCGCAGCCCGGCCTTCGAGTTGGCGGAGGTCAGAGGCTGAAAGAGCGGCGCTTCAGGAGGCGCACGCAATCCTCCACGCGAAGCAGGTACGCGACGGCGAAATAGACTACGCCGTAGGCGCCCAGAATCGGCACCGCCACCAGGATCGGCCGGTGCGGGCCGATGGCGAATTTGACGGCCCAGGCGGCCGCGGCGGCGAGGGCGGCGGCCGTCCATAGCTTGGCGATGGTCTCCGCGGGCACGCCCGTCACGCCGATCCGCCGGTTCAGGGTGCGGCGGAGCAGCGTGAACTCCACCCATCCCGCCACCCCCGCCGACGCCGTGAGGCCGACCGCGCCCCAGCGCTTGTCGAATCCCAACAAGTAGGGCAGCGGGATGGCGCAGAGGAATCCCATGATGGTGGTGAGCACGACGCGAATTACGGCAAACCGCAGCGGAGTGCGGGTATCGCGCAGGGCGTAATAGGTGGACGAATAGAGGCGGCCGAGGGTGGTCGCAAGCAGTCCGATGGCCGATCCCGCCAGGATGGCCCACACGTACATGGTGTCCGCGTGGGTGAAGCGGCCGCGCTCGTAAAGCGCCGCGGTGATGACGTCGCCCAGGGTGAAGAACGCCATGGCCGAGGGAACCACCAGGAGGGCAATCTTCCGCAAGCCGGAATCGAGCCGCGTCCGCAGTTGGCGCGCGACCTGCTCCTGGTCTCCGAGCGCGCTCGACATGGCGGGCAACTCGGCCGCGGAGATCGCCATGCCGAACAGGCTCACCGGGAGCGTGTACATCGACTGGACGTTGACCAGCGCGGTCACCGGACCGTTGCCCAGCAGGCTGCCGAGCATCTGGTCGATATAGGAGCTGATCTGCACCACGCCGCGGCTGACAAACACGGGGCCGAAGTTCCGCAGCACTTCGCGGACATGGGCGGCGCGCGTCTCCAGGCGGAAGCGGAGACGGTGGGCCAGCGCCAGCACCACCGGCAATTGCACTACGAATTGGAGAAAGCTGCCGGCCACCGAGCCCCACGCCAGGTAGACCGCGAGCGTGCTTGGATCCAGGCGGCCCCACACCACCAGCGTAACGATCATGGCCAGGTTCCAGACCACGGGCGCGGTGTAGGAGAGGAAAAATTTGCGGTGGCTGTTGAGGATGCCCAGACACCAGGCGGAAAAGACCAGCAGCCCGGCGCCGGGGAAGAGGATGCGCACCAGGCGGATGGTGAGCGCGCGCTTCTCGCCGGTGAACCCGGGGGCGATGGCGAACAGGAGGTACGGCGTGGCGAGGATCCCGGCCAGGACCAGGACGGAGGCGGTGAGCGCCAGAATCGCGCCGACGGCGCCGGCGACGCGGCCGGCCTCCTGTTCGTCGCCTTCCGCCAGCAGGCGGGCGTAAACCGGGATGAAGGACGCCGAGAGCACTCCTTCGCCGAAGAGGTTCTGCAGGAGGTTGGGCACGCGGAAGGCGCCGGTGAACGCATCGCCCTCCATGGAGAGGCCGAAGTACTTGGAGAAAACGCCTTGCCGGACGAGGCCGATCATGCGGCTGATCAGGATGCCGGCCGCGACCAGAAAGGCGTGCCGCGCACTGCTTTCCCGGTGCTCTGGTCTGGCCACTAACCCAGCTTCTCCAGCACCGCGCCGGTGACTTCTTCGGTGCTGCTCGTGCCGCCCAGGTCGGGCGTGCGGACTTTGCGCCCGGCCAGCACCGCGGCCACGGCTTCTTCCACGGCGCGCGCGGCATCGGTCATTTGCAGGTGATCGAGCAGCATGGCCGCGCTCAGAATGGTGGCCAAGGGGTTGACCACGCCGCGGCCGGCGATGTCGGGCGCCGAGCCATGCACGGGTTCGAACAGGGAAGGGAAGCGGCGCAGGGGATCGAGATTAGCGCTCGCGGCCAGGCCCATGCTGCCGATGATGATGGCGGAAATGTCGCTCAGAATGTCGCCGAAGAGGTTGGACCCCACCACCACGTCGAAACTCTCGGGCCGGCGGATGAAGTTCATGGCGGCCGCATCCACCAGCAGCGACTCGGTTTCGACGGCCGGGTATTCGGCGGCGACATCCTGAAAGGTGCGGTCCCACAGCACCATGCTGAATCCTTGCGCGTTGGATTTGGTAATGGAGGTGACCCGCTTTTTCTTATCGCGCTTCACCGCCAGGTCGAAGGCGAAGCGCACGATGCGCTCGATGCCGCGGCGCGTGAACACGGAGGTCTGAATGGCCACCTCTTCCGGCTGCAAGTGGTAGACGAACCCGCCCACCTGCGCATACTCGCCTTCGGTGTTCTCGCGCACCACCACGAAATCGATCTCGCCGCCGCGCGGCTTCGCGAGCGGCGATTCGACGCCGGGATAGAGATACGCCGGCCGCACGTTGGCGTAGAGGTCGAAGGCGCGGCGGATGGGGAGCAGCAGGCCGTTGAGCGTGGTGTGATCGGGAATATCGGGATGGCCCACCGCGCCCAGCAGGATGGCGTCGCAAGGCTGGAGCAGGTCGATGGCGCCGGCGGGCATCATGCGTCCCCAGCGAAAGAAGTGCTCGGCGCCCCAGTCGAAATCCTGAAACGAGAAAGTGACGGCGTGCTTCTTCGCGATCTTCTCGAGGACGCGCTTGGCCTGCGGAACGACCTCGATGCCGACGCCATCGCCGGCGATCGTGGCAATCGTGAATGTCTTCATGGGCTCGAAGACAATTCTCGCACGAGGGCCCAGTGGGGTAGGCCGGGAGGCCTACCTGGAGGCCTACCCGGCGCGGACGTGGCGCGCAGATGTTCCAGGATCTCGAAATCGGTGGGGCCGTCCTCGATGGCGAGCGCGCGGAGACGAACGGCTCAGTACTACTAGGGCTTCGGGGGCAAGGGTTGATTCACCAGCAACCAGTAGAAGCCCGTTTCGCGGATGGTGTTTTGGAACTGAGTGAAATCCACCGGCTTCTGGATATAGCTGTTCGCTCCCAGGTTGTAGCTGGCCACCAGATCTTTCTCCTCTTTCGAAGAAGTCAGAATCACCACCGGGATGTTTCTGGTGCGCTCGTCGGCTTTGATTTCGCGGAGCACTTGCAGGCCATCGACCTTGGGGAGTTTGAGATCGAGCAGGATCAGGCG
>JADGNR010000014.1 GCA_017883415.1 Bryobacteraceae bacterium
TGGAGGAGCACTCATGGCAGACAAGAAGAGCGGGGTACGGGTACTGGTGGGAACACGCAAGGGTGCGTTCGTTTTGACGTCGGACGGAAAGCGCAAAGACTGGGACGTCAGCGGCCCCCATTTTGCGGGGTGGGAAATCTATCACGTGAAGGGATCGCCCGCCGACCCGAACCGGCTGTATGCGTCGCGGTCCACCGGCTGGTTCGGGCAGTTGATCCAGCGCTCCAACGATGGCGGCACGACGTGGGAGCCGGTGGATAACAAGTTCGTGTACGACGGCGTCCCCGGCACGCACCAGTGGTATGACGGCACACCGCACCCGTGGGAGTTCAAGCGGGTATGGCATCTGGAGCCCTTGCTCACCGACCCGGACACGGTGTACGCCGGGGTGGAAGACGCCGCTCTGTTCCGCTCGACCGACGGCGGGAAATCGTGGGGGGAACTCAACGGACTGCGCGGGCACGGCTCCGGGCCCCACTGGCAGCCGGGCGCCGGGGGGATGTGCCTGCACACCATCCTGATCGACCCGAGCAACCCCGCGCGGATTTTCATCGCCATCTCGGCGGCCGGCGCCTTCCGCAGCGACGACGCCGGCGGGACGTGGCGGGCGATCAACCAGGGACTGAAGTCGCAAGGCATTCCCGACCCGACGGCCGAGGTGGGCCACTGCGTGCACCGCATCGCCATGCACCCCTCGCGCCCGAACGTGCTGTTCATGCAGAAGCACTGGGACGTGATGCGCAGCGACAACGCCGGCGACTCATGGCACGAAGTCAGCGGGAACCTGCCCACCGACTTCGGCTTTGTGATCGACGTGCACGCGCACGAGCCGGAGACCATCTACGTGGTCCCGATCAAGAGCGATTCGGAGCACTTCCCGCCCGAGGGAAAGCTGCGCGTGTACCGCAGCCGGACGGGCGGAAACGAGTGGGAGGCGCTGACCAAGGGCCTGCCGCAAAGCGACTGCTATGTCAACGTGCTGCGCGACGCCATGGCCGTGGACTCGCTCGACCAGTGCGGCGTGTACTTCGGCACCACCGGCGGGCAGGTATACGCATCGGCCGATGCCGGAGACACCTGGGCTCCCATCGTGCGGGACCTGCCGGCGGTGCTTTCCGTCGAGGTCCAGACGCTGTCATGATTCGCGTCGAACTCCCGGCGCATCTGCGGAGCCTGGCGGGCGTGAGCGGCGAGGTGAGGCTCGAGGTCGAGGGCGCGGCCACGCAGCGCGCGGTGCTCGACGCACTCGAGGCCCGCTATCCAACGCTCGGCGGCACGCTTCGCGATCACGTCACGCAGGTGCGCCGGCCCTTCGTGAGGTTCTTCGCCTGCGGGCAGGATCTGTCCCACGAATCGCCCGACGCCCCGCTGCCCGACGCCGTGGCGGCGGGGACGGAGCCTTTTCTGGTGGTGGGGGCCATCGCCGGCGGCTAGGCGGCTAGGGCCTCCGGCCAATGCTCTCGTAAAATAGCCTACACTCGGATGAAGCACCACGGGACCGGTTGAATCGGTTTGCACATGAGAAAACTCCACATCGGGATCATCGATATCGTCTCCAGGGGCCCCACGCGGGCCCTGTATGCCCGCGTCATGAATCCCAACCTGGCCAGCATCATGCCGCAGGCAATCGGCGTATGGTGCCGGGAAGAGGGGCATGATGTCGCCTTCGTCTGCTATACCGGATTAGAAGATCTGCTGAAAGAGTTACCGTCCAAGGTCGATCTGGTCTTCATCGGCGCGTTCACCGAAGCGGCTCACACCGCGTACGCTCTCAGCGCCCTGTTCCGCTCGCGCGGGGCCATCACCGCGATTGGGGGACCTCACGCCCGCTGCTACCCGGAAGACGCCCAGCGGTACTTCGATTACGTCCTGGGCTTTACCGACCGGGAAACCCTCCGCGACGTGCTGCGGGACTGCTCCCCGCATCGGCCGGTGGGCGCGCACATCGCCGCCCGGCAGCAGCCGAAAACCCTTCCCGGAGTGCGCGAGCGCTGGCAGTTCATCGAACCCACTCTTAAGAAAGCGCCGTTCCTCAAAATCGTTCCCATGATTGGCAGCCTGGGGTGTCCGTATACCTGCAGTTTCTGTATCGATGCGGAGGTGCCCTATCAGCCTATGGACTCTGACGGGATTGAAGAGGATCTCAAGTTCCTGCTGACGAAGTTCAAGCGGCCCATGGTAGCGTGGCACGATCCCAATTTCGGCGTCCGATTTAACGATTCCCTGGACGCGATTGAGCGCGCCGTGCCGCCCGGCCGTATCGACTTCCTCGCCGAGAGCAGCCTTTCGCTTCTTTCCGAACCGCACCTGAAGCGGCTCAAGCGAAATGGCTTCAAAGCCCTGCTTCCGGGCATTGAGTCGTGGTTCGATTTGGGCAACAAATCGAAGACCGGCGCACTACAGGGGATGGACAAGGTCCGCCAGGTAGCCGAACACGTCAATTTGATTTTGCGCTACATACCTTATGTACAGACCAACTTCGTGCTGGGACTCGATTCCGACGAAGGGGGTGAGCCCTTTGAACTCACCAAACGATTTCTGGACCTGACGCCGGGCGCATTTCCCGGCTATTCGCTGCTGACGGCATTCGGCCGTGCCGCGCCGCTCAACCTGGATTACCAGCGGACCAACCGCGTGCTGCCCTTCCCCTTTCATTTCCTGAACAACAACCAGGCCATGAACGTGAGACCCCGGAATTATTCCTGGCGTGACTTCTATGACCATGTGATCGACTTGACCGGGTATTCCTTTTCCTGGAAGGCTGTTTTCCGCCGCTTCCGCGCGACACGAGAGTTGACCGCGCGGGGCATGAACCTGGTGCGGGCCGTGTCGACGGAAGGGTTCGGAAGGCTCAGGTACTACCGGGACATTCGCCGGCGGCTGGACCAGGACCGGCAGTTTCCTCCCTATTTCGAACAGGAGGCCACGGAGCTTCCCCGGTTTTACGTAGACCTCGTGCGCCAGGACCTGGGGCTGCTGTGGGAGTGGCTTCCCGAAGGGGCGCTCGCGCACGAGCCCAACGCCTATTCCCGGGAGGCGGGGAGCGGGCGAGCGTTGGGCATCCTGCAGTAGGGGGGCGCGGGGCGGGAACCCTCGCCCGCGCGGAGGCCCCTGCCTCCGCCTCCGCCTCCGGTAGCGGGACGAGGGCGTCCCGCGCGGTCCAGGGGGACCGCCCCACCGAGCGCGACCAGTGGGATTCTGCTACGCTTGGGTCACCATGTCAGCAATCAATGGAGATAAAGCGCGCTTCCACCGCGAACGAAAAGGCAAGCTCGCCCGGAGAGAGCGCAGCCAGGCGTTGCGAAAGAAATTGACCGCACCAGCGCCCCGACGTCCGGACGGCCGCGACCTGTAGGTGGTGCCCGGTTCGATCAGACTCAGTTGGCCCTTTTTCAGATTCCCGATAGCGAACACCAAGTGGGTGGCTTGATCTAAGTACCGCCCCGTGCTACTGCTGGAGTCGGGCCAAATATGAAACCGGTCTTAGTAGCATTGTTCTTTCTAAGTTGGGCAGCGGCGGCACAGACAGCGGCGTCGCCCGATACCCCTCTGGTTTCCCATCCGGTCGTGTCCGAACTGTCAGGGGTGTTTGGAGACGTAACCGACGGGATATCGGCGGTTACTGCGGCGGGTGATGTTTTTGTCTTGCTCCTGGGGCCGGATAACGGGCAGGTGACGAAGCTCGCGGGCGATCCCGCTTCCGGATCGGCGCGTATCGGCAAGGTGAGCGCGGCCGGCAACGTGACATTCGTACTGCAACTGGGAGGAGTCTCCCTGGTGCGGACGATGGTGGCGGGTGCCGACGGCAATGTATTCGTGGCGGGGAACGCTACCGCGTCGGGGCTTCCCGTTACGGCCGGCGCCTACCGCACCACCTCCGGCGGCGACCAGACTCCGTTCGTGTGCAAGTTAAGCGGGACGGATGGCACGCCGCGATTCTGCACATACCTGGACGATAACCTGATGCAGCTTGCCGCACTCGGCACCGACGCGGCGGGCAACAGCTACGTGGTGGCGAGAAGGAACCAGTCGCCGGTTGCGGCCACGCCGGGCGCGGTTTCGCTGGGCAGCCGCAACGTGCTGGCGATGAAGCTCGACGCCGCGGGCTCCCATCTCCTGTTCGCGGCCGAGTTCGGCGGCAGCTTCTTAGATCTCGCGCTGATAGGGCGGATACTCGTAGACTCCGGCGGCAACATCTACATCGGCGGGAGCACCGATTCGCCGGATCTGCCGGGAGGCGCGGCCAGCCCGCTGCCCGGTCCAAGCACCATCAAATCGCAGAATATCCACGCCTCGCCGTTCGTGACCAAGCTGAACTCGTCGGGAACCGCGGTAATCTACACGGTCTATGGGCGTCCCACCGAAGACCTGGAGACCTTCGCAGTCAGTTCCCTCGGCGAAGTCCACACGCTGAGCTTACAGGCCGGAGGAGACCCGCTGTTCGTGCAGGCAGTCCGGAAATACACGGCTGACGGAACCGGCGTCGCATACGAGAAGCCGCTCCCGATCGATGAAGATCCAATCACAGAAGATCCGATCCGAAGGATTGCGGTGGACGGGCAGGGAGTGGCGCACATAGCCGGCAGCACGACGCTCATCGCTTTTCCGGTGCACAACTCCACCGGAAGTTGTCCGGCGCCGGGCGAGGCGAATCCGTATCTGGTCCGGCTGAGCCCCGCGGGCGACCTGCTGCAGACGACGTACCTGGCTTCGGTCGGCTCCGCCAGCGTGTTTGACATCGGCTTGCAGCCGGGAGCGGGTTTCATCGCCGCTTCGATGGGCACGGGACTGGGCGCCGTGGGCGTGATCCGGATCGAACCCGCCGCGGGCGATACCGCGGTGACCGCGCTCGGATGCTACGGTAACGGTGCGACGTTCCAGGGCGGAGCGCTCGCGCCGGGCGAGATCTTCAGCATTTTCGGAGAGGGCCTCGGGCCGGATTCGCCTGTCACAGCCGTGCTAGACGGCAAGCAGGCGCTGGGTGGGCTGCTCGGCGGAGTCCAGGTGACGTTCGACGGCACGCCCGCCCCGCTGGTCTACACGCAGGGCGCGCAAATCAATGCCGTGGCGCCGTTTGGTCTCGGTGGAAAACCGGCGTCACGGATGTGCGTGAGCTTCGGCGGCCGGAACAGTTGTACGAATGTGACGCTGAGCGCGGCGGCTCCCGGCATCTTTCAATATCTCGCCTCGGACGGCCGGTTCTACGCGGCGGCGCGGAATGCGGGCACCTCGGTGAACGGCCCGGCGAACCCGGCCCATCCCGGCCAAATCGTAGAGCTGTACACGACGGGATTGGGTCCGCTTTCGCCCGCCCCCGCCGATGGCGCAATCATCCAGCCGCCGCTGCCGAACCTCGTCTCGCAGGTGACGGCCACGTCTCCAGGCCCCGGACTTGTTCCGATCCCCCCGGTTCCGATACGCGTCGTCTTTGCAGGTCCGGCGCCGTTCCAGCCGGCCGGCGTGTACCAGGTCAACGTCGAGATTCCGCAAGTGACTTCGAATGGAACCGTACCGCTTGAATTGACGCTGATGGTCCAGACACCCGATGGCGCGACCTTCAGGACGAAAGCGTTCGTCGCGGTCCATCCTTGAAGGATGCTGAAGCGCGCCCACAAAAAAAGACCGGGGACAGACGGAGCGTTTCTCGCGCCGCGGCGCGAAACGCTCTGTCAATCCCCGGTCCAGGCCCGATGATGCAGGGCGGAACTCAGTTGTAGTGGTTGGCGTTCAACTCGGTGAATCGTGCCAGCTCGGCCGGCAGTTCGTCCAGCGTGAAGATCGAATTCGTGGGGCAAACCGGAACGCATGCGCCGCAATCGATGCAATCGTTGGGGTTCACGAAGAGCTGCGGGAAGTCCGCAAAGCCACCCTCGTCCTGCTTGGGGTGGATGCAGTCCACCGGGCAGGCTTGCACGCACAATTCATCCTTGGTACAGGTGTCCGTAATTACGTATGCCATATATGCCCAGAACTGCAATTCCGGGGCCAGCCGGCCGCCGGAGCCAAGTGATAGAGAACAAGAGGTGAAACCCCACATTCCTGCCGCTGGGGGTGGGTGAATCCGCGCAGGCGGCGGGCGGCCGTTGGTCTAATCACCCGAAACGGTACACTGGGCAGGTGATGAAAATCGAAACACGGGCGGTGCACGCGGGACGGCGCATCGACCCTGCCAGCGGGGCGGTCACGATGCCGATCCACCTCTCGACGACCTTCGAGCGCGGCCCCACGGGCGAGTACCCGCTCGGTTTCAGCTACTCGCGCGAGGGCAACCCCAACCGGCGCGCGCTGGAGGAATGCCTGGCCGATCTGGAAGGCGGCACGCAGGCGCTGGTGTTCGCATCCGGCCTGGCCGCGGCCACGGCGGTGATCCAGGGACTGGAGCCGGGCGATCATATTCTGGCTCCCGACGACGTGTACTGGGGATTCCGCAAGGTGATCGCCGAGGTGTTCGGAAAGGCGGGGCTGGAAACCACCTATGTGGACATGACCGACGCGGCGGCGGTGGCGGCCGCGGTGCGCCCCGCGACCCGCCTGCTGTGGGTGGAAACGCCATCGAACCCGCTGATGAAGGTGACCGATCTCGCCGCCGTTGCCGCCCTCGCGCGCCAGGCGGGACCCGGCATCGTCACGGTCTGCGACGGCACCTTCGCCACGCCGGTGTTGCAGCATCCGCTCGATTGCGGCATCGATATGGTGGTCCACTCCACCACCAAGTACATCAGCGGCCACAGCGACGTGGTGGGCGGCGCGCTCATCACGCGGCACGACAACTACCTGTTCGAGCGCGCCCGCAAGGCACAGCGCTATGGCGGCGCGGTGCCCTCGCCGTTCGATTGCTGGTTGACACTGCGCGGCGTGGAGACGCTGCCGTACCGGGTGCGGGCGCAGTCGGAAAACGCGTCGCGGATGGCATGCTGGCTGCGGACCCACCCGGCGGTCGAGCGCGTGCATTATCCCGGCCTGGCGGACCATCCCGGCCATGGGATCGCGGCGCGCCAGATGTCGGGCTTTGGCGGCATGCTCGCGTTCCAGGTGCGCGGCGGCGCGGAAACCGCCATGGCCGCAGCCGCGCGCTGCCGCCTGTTCATCCGCGCCACCAGCCTGGGCGGCGCGCACAGCCTGATCGAGCACCGCGCCTCCGTCGAAGGTCCGCAGACCAGGACGCCCGCCAACCTGCTGCGCGTTTCGGCCGGCCTGGAACACGCCGACGATCTGATCGGGGATCTGGAGCAGGCGCTGGCGGGATAGGCCGGATTGCCGCTGACGCCGCGAAAAATGCGTCTGTCCCCTTTTTGAGTAACAGTCCCGGTTATCGGAATTTCTCTATGGCATTCCCATAGGAGTTGCCGTAATATGGATTGAGGACGGAGAATTCCATGAGCGGCAAAACCGATGTCTGGCAAGGCACGCTGGCGCTGATGGTGCTGAAGACGCTGGAATCCCTGGGACCGCTCCACGGGTACGGCATCGCCCGCCGCATCGAGCAGACCAGCGGCGATCTGCTGTCGGTGAATTACGGGACGCTGTATCCGGCCCTTCTCAAGCTGGAGCAGGAGGGCTATATCGCCTCGGAATGGGGCGTGTCGGACAACCATCGCAAAGCCAAGTACTACAAGCTCACGCGCGCCGGCCGGAAGCAACTGGAACGGGCGGCCAGCGGCTGGAAACAGGCCACCGCGATTCTGGCGCGTTTCCTGGCGCCGGCGAAAGAGGCGCCCTGAGACCGCATCCGGGCGGGCATGGACCCGGCGGCGGCCGCGCAGCGATGCGCCGATCCGTTTGGGCGGCGTCGCAGCGACGAAGGAGCGCTACCGGGGGCCGGCGCCCTCGGCACGCCCCGGCTCCGGCTGCGTCTTGACACAATGTAGCGTGTAACGATATAGTGTGTAGCGACGCATCATGCGGGGGGGAGGGCTCCGTGAACCTGTTCGAACTCACCGCCTTGCTGGCGGTCAGCGGTTTGGCCATCGGCTTCCTCGGCTCGCTCACCGGGCTGGGCGGCGGGTTTATCGTGGTTCCGCTGCTGGTGCTGGGCTTCGGGGTGGACATCCGGTACGCCATCGGAGCGTCGCTGGTCACGGTCATCGCCACCTCGTCGGGCGCCGCGGCGGCCTATGTCCGCGATGGGTACGCCAATATCCGCATCGCCATGTTTCTGGAGGTCGGCACCACGCTGGGCGCGCTCGCGGGGACGTCCCTGGCGCTGGCGTTGCCCAAGCAGGCGATCGGGGTGCTCTTTGGCATCGTGCTGCTGCATGCCGCCTGGCTCAACCTGCGCAAGAGGAGCGAGGGCAAGACCTCGGGTGGCGGCAGCGCGGTGGCGGCGTACTTCGGGATGGACGGCGCCTACCCCGGCGCGGCGGGCCTGGTGAGCTACCAGGCGCATCGCGTCCCGGTCTGCTTCGGGCTGATGACCGTGGCCGGGGTTCTCTCCGGGCTGCTGGGCATCGGGTCGGGCATCGTCAAGGTGCTGGCCATGGACCAGGTGATGGGGCTTCCCTTCAAAGTCTCCACCGCCACCAGCAACTTCATGATCGGGGTGACGGCCGCGGCCGGCGCGGGCGTCTACTTTAGCCGCGGCTATATCGATCCGGGGCTGGCCATGCCGGTGGTGCCCGGAGTGCTCGCGGGAGCGTTTCTGGGGGCGCGCCTTCTGCCGCGTGTAGAGACGCGGCGGTTGCGGGTGCTGTTCGCGGCCGCGATCGCGTGCGCGGCGGGCGAGATGATCTACAACGGCGTGGCGGGCAAATTCTGATGGCCATGGAACGGACCCTGGGACGCCTGTTGCGCGTGGGCGTGCTGGCGGCCATCGCCCTGGTGCTGCCGGGCGCGGTGCTTTATCTTGCCGGCCACGGGTGGGAGCGCGCGGATTACCACACCTTTCGCGGCGAGCCGGCGGAGCTGCGCCGCATCGTCCCGGTGTTCTGGCAGGCGCTGTCGTTGCGCGGCCCAGGCCTGATCCAGCTCGGCGTGCTGTTGCTGATCTCGACGCCGGTGGCGCGGGTGGCTTCTTCGGCCTATGCGTTTGCGCGCCAGGGCGACCGCTTGTACGTGGCCATCACGCTGACGGTGCTGGGCGTGCTGGCCTACAGCCTGCTGGCATCGCGGTAGGGGGCAGTGCAACAAGTCTCGACGCGGAGGCGCGGAGACGCGGAGGCCGCGCGGAGCGGACGAACTTAAGGTCTGAGATTTTTCGCTGCGCGCTCAGAGGTGGCGTTATGCGCGCGTTCCCCGGATTGGTGCGCGGAGCAGGCGGAGCCTCGGTGTCTCCGCGACTCCGCGTCGGGTTTGAGTGCCGTCGCGCGGCTCCGCCACTCTGACCGATAATAGAACCAATGGCCACGGACACGGTTTGTGCGAAGTGCGGCGGCACGGGTTTTGTGATCGTCGAGCGGGCCGATATTTCGGGCGCCAGGCCGTGCGATTGCCGCTTCCAGGGCCGCGCGGAGCGCCTGGAAGAGCGCGCCCAAATCCCGCCGCTGTACCATAACGCGTCCTTCGATAATTTCGTGGTGCCCGGCCCGGAGAACCCCATCGCCCGCCGGGAACTGACCACCGTTCTGATGGCCGTGAAAAAGTACGTGGACCATTTTCCGGACGATTCTCGCCCCGGTCTGCTGCTGGTGGGCGAGCCCGGCTCGGGCAAGACCCATCTGGCCGTGGCCGCGCTGCGCAAGATCGTGGAGAAGGGCTTCGCGTGCCTGTTCTGCGACTACCAGAACCTGCTCGACCGCATACGCTCGGGCTACGACCCCAGCTCCAATTCCTCCGACAAGGAAGCCTACCGCGTAGCGCTGGACGCGGAAGTGCTGCTGCTCGACGATCTGGGCGCGCACCGCGTGACGGACTGGGTGGAAGATACCATCAACTCGATCGTCACCTTCCGCTGCAACCACCGGAAGCCGCTGATTGCCACCACCAACGTGCCCGACGCGGACGCCGGGAGCGTACTGACCCGGAAGAGTGCCCTGGACAAGCCGGAATACCGGCGCACGCTGGGCGAACAGATTGGCGAGCGCGCGCGCTCCCGCCTGTTCGAAATGTGCACGGTCATTAAGATGCCCCTCATCGAAGACTACCGGCTGCGAAAGGCGAAGAAGTTCTGATGCGCGCCGTGGCCCTGCTGCTGGCCTTCGCGGCCGTTGCGCCGGCGCCGGTCGCCGCCCCGGCCAAGCCGGAGTATGTGCAGGCCGTCGAGTTCGCCTACTACCTGTACCCGCGCGCGCTGTGGGAGCGCGAGCTGGTCTGGCTCAAGGCCATCGGCGTGCGCACGGTGGAATTTTCCATCCCCTGGAACTGGCACCAACTGCCGGCGGGCGATTTCGATTTCACGGGCCGCACCAGCCCGCGGCGCGATCTGGTGGCGTTCGTGAAGCTGCTGCGCAAGCTCGATCTGCGGGCGTGGGTGCGCCCCCTGCCGCCGGTTCCCGGCTGGCTCGACAATGGCTGGCCGGCGGGTATCGTGGCTTCCGATACCCGCGCGCAACGCGGCTGGTTGAAAGCACTCGAAGCGCTGCTGGCCACCCAGACGGCCAGCCATGGGGGACCCATCGCGTACGTGGAAGGCCGCGGGCTGGCCATCGACGCGGCCCTCCCTCCCGCGCCGGTCACCGCCATTTCCGCGGGCGATCCATCGGCGCTGGCGCGCAGCCGCCAGGCCATCGCCTCGGCGCGCGGCGCGCTGCTGTGGAGCGACGTGGAAGACGCGCTCTATCCCGCGGGATGGGAGCCGGGTTCCTCCTTGCTTCTGCGCCGGGGCGCGGTGGGGCTGAGCGGCGATGAACGCCCCGCCGCCATTGCGCTGCGCCGCGACGCGGCGCTGCTCCGCCACTGGGCTCCCTTGTTCGGCGCGCTGCGTGTCGCGGTTATACGCAAGCCCGCCGCGGGCAAGCTGCCCGAAGGGGTCACGGCCACGGAAGTGGTTTCGGCGGCGGCTTCGGCGGTGAGCATCACCAACCGGAGCAAACAGCCGTTCCACGACGACCTGCGCGTGCTCGATCCCGCCACCCGGCACACGCTCATCGTTCCCGGGGTCACGGTGCCGCCCGGGGAATCGCTGTGGCTGCCGGTGGGCGTCTCGATCGGCCCCAACGGCCTGTGCCGGGAATGCTCGAATTTCTCCGCCGCCGAGCACATCGTCTACGCCACCGCCGAGCTGTTGTCCATCGAGTTCGAAAACGGCATCCTGGCCATGGAGTTCGCCGCGCCGGAAGCGGGCGAAGTGGTGCTGCAACTGGCGCGCCAGCCGGTGGGGCCGTTCCTGGCCGCGGGCAAGCCGACGCACTTCGATTGGGACGATAAGACCCTGCGCGCGCGCCTCGCCATTCCGGCCAATGCCGCCCCCGGCAATCGCGTCCGCATCGGCATTGCCATCGAGGCGCCCGAGACCTCGGCCTTCTTCAACGAAGCCCGTCGTCTGGTGATCGGCCAGAGAAACCCGGTGGCGACGGCGTATTCCTCCGAGGACGTGGCCGCGCGCTCGCGCCTGCGCCTGCCGGAAGGCTTCAGCGCCACCCGCACCGTGAAATCGCCCACCGAAATCGAGTATGTGGTCAGTGTTCCGGGCGACGCGATTCACGGCGACTGGGTAAGCCTCGCGCTCGAAGCCGACGGCATGCTGCTCGGCCGCGCGCGTCTGCAACTGTTCCGGCCGGCGTCGATCCGCCTCATGGAAGCCATGCAAATCCATTTCGGCAGCGAGACCGAGTTGACGCCCGATCCGCCCGCCGCTCCCATCGAGCCCAAGAGCGGCAGCAACCTGGAAATCTCCATCCGCAACAACTGGCCGTCGATCGAGACGTTTCAGGTGACGGCCTCGGGCGAGGGCCTCGAATTTTTTCCGCCGAAGACCGAGATCAGCGTCGGCGCCATCGATGAGCGCCGCGTGCCGCTCCGGGTATTCGCCCGCGAGGGAGTCGAGGGTTTGCGCGACTGGCGGCTGCACGTTTCGGGCGCGGCCTCGCTCGATCTGCCCATGCGCGTGGTGCTGGTGCCGCGCGGCCGCACGGTGCCATGGACCGCGGATCTGGATTCAGACGGCTCCGCGGAGTGGGTGCTGGAATCGCAAAAGGTGCGCGCCGTTTTCTCCGCCGCCGAGGGCGGCCGCTGGCTGGAATTCAACTGGAAGGACACCAACCTGAATTTTCTCCCCGAGCAGGGCGCCTTCGGCGCGCCCGGCGCGGTGGAGGTTCACGCCGCTGGCGACGCGTTGGAGTTCACCGGCAAGGACTGGAAGCGCACGGTGCGCCTGGCCGACACGACGCTCACCTTCGAGCAGACCACGCCCCTGCCGGCGGACGGGCTCGCGCCCGACAAGCGCGGCAACATCGCGTTTTCCATCGCGCATCCGGCGCCCGAGCGCGCCGTGTACACGCTGCGGTAGCAAGTGGGGTAGGCCGGGGTGCCCTCTGGGCCCGCCTGCCCTCGCGCCGAAGGCGCGCTACGCGCGCTGGGCACTTTTGGTGGCCCTTCGGGCCATGGGGACAGGCCAGGAGGCCTACCCCACTGCTACCGGAACGTCATGCCGCGCACGATGCCGCGCGTGGCGGCCTCCTGGGCCACGGCATATTCCACGGTCACGGTCGCCGCGCCGGCTGGTTGCATGCCGCAGATCAGCTCGGGGGGAGCGTTGCGCATTTGCACGCGCAGCGGATCGGGGATGGCGAGTGTGAGCGAGCCCTCCGCGGTGTCCACCACGATGCGCGCGTCCGTGCCGGCGCAAACCAGTTCCCGGAAGGCGCCCTGCACGCGGCGTATGTCGTCGCCGGGCTCGATGAACGGATTGAAGTCCGGCGTCTGGTGCGGCACGCGCGTGGTTACCAGTTGCGGGCGCCCGTCGGCGCCGCTCGCGAACTGGACCGCGACATCGGATTCCGCCACCCAGGCAAGCTGGGCCGCGCGGGCATGCTCGTCGGGAGTGGCGGCATACCGTCGGGCGGTTACGGCGGCGGCGTGGGCTTCCTCGCGTCTGCCTAGTTCGTTCAAGGTGTCCGCCATCGCGGTCCAGTAACTGTACGCCCGCGCGGAGGCTACCGCGCGCAGGCCGCGGAAAAGGGCGAGGGCGGCCTCATAGTTGCCGGAATTCTTCTCGAGCAAGGCCAAGGTGTAGCGCGCATCGTCGAAATCGGGCTGAAGCGCGACGGCGCGCTCGAGGGCCGTGCGGATCTCATCGCGCGGCAAACCGGCGCTGTCGGCCAGCAGGGCATAGCGGTAGCAGAGCGTGGCGTCGGCCACGTGCTGGTCGATGGCGCGCTTCCATTCCCGCCGCGCGCCATCGCGGTCGCCTTGGCGGAGGGCGATCAGGCCCAGGGCGGCGCGGCAGTCCGCATTCTCCGGCGCCTCGCGGGCGAGATCGCGATACAACGATTCCGCGCGCGCCACGTCGCCGGCCGCCAGGAACACTTCGGCCAGGCGCGACCGCCAGACGAAGGGGGACACCGGGCTGACCTCCACGGCGACCGAACCGGGGGCGGCGGCCGCAAGCGGAATAGGCGCCGGCAGGCGCTTCCCGCACCAGGCGTGCAGGTCGCGCGTGATGGCGTCGAGCGATTTCGCATACACCGACGTGAGCGCCTGCGCACCGGTCAGGCCGGATGTGAGCGCCGCGATCAAGGCGGGAAAACCAACGCCGTAATCGGGCGAAAGCGCCAGCATTTCCGTCAGCGCCCAGCTCTGCGCGTAGAATAAAGCGGCGCCGTCCGGATCCGCCCGGACCGGAGACTCCGGCGGCAAGGCCAGCAATTGGGCAAGCGGCATCCATGCACGGCGCCGCAGAAGCTGCGCGTGCGCCGGCATCTTGCCGCTCAATTGGTTCACGCCCTCGCCCAGGCGAACCGTGGAGAAGACCTCGGCCAGCCCCTCGCCGAGCCAGGGCGGAAGCTGCAGTCCAACGGCGTGCAACACCAGGTGCGCATACTCGTGGGCGGCCACCCGGAAACCGCCCGGTGCGGACAGGGTCATCACGATGTAGTCGCGGCTTTCGGTGCCGGCGTAATAGGCGTCGGCCGCGGAACGGAGGCGGTACGGCTCGTAATCCTTCGCGGAGCGGAAGGCGATCACGCGCACCGGGGGCCGGCCGGCCAACTCGAACCCGGTCTGGCTCCGAAAGAAGGCGCGAAGCTGCTCGAACCACATCAGGGCCACGCGGGCGGTGCTGCCGCCGGCCTGCGAATAGACCTCGAAGTGTTCGCTCTTCGCGACCGCCCACGTGGCGCCGTCTCCCGCCAGAGCCGCGCCACAGAGCAACAGAAAGGCGGCGAGACGATGGAGCGCAACCGGCATCGGCGAACCCAGAACGATACTACCGATCATAGCGGGTTCCCAACGGCACGGGGCTGAGTCGTGTTAGCGCGCCAGCCATCCGCCGTCGACCGCCAGGACGTGTCCGTGCAAATAGTCGCTGGCGGCGGAGGCCAGAAACACGACGGCGCCGGCCAGGTGGCGCGGGGTGCCCCAGCGGTCGGCGGGGATGCGCTCCAGGATCTGGCGGTTGCGCACCGCATCGGCGCGCAGAGCCGCCGTGTTGTCGGTCTCCATGTACCCCGGCGCAATGGCGTTCACGTTGACCCCCTTGGCCGCCCACTCATTGGCCAGCGCCTTGGTCAGTTGCGCCACCGCACCCTTGGCCGCGGCATAGGCCGGCACCAGAATGCCGCCCTGAAACGACAGCCGGGAAGCGACATTGACGATCTTGCCGCCGCCCTGCCGCAGCATGTGCCGGCCCGCCCGTTGCGCGAGCCGGAACACCGCGGTGAGATCGGTTTCGATCGCCTCCGCCCAGTCCTTCACGGCATACTCCGCCGCGGGAGCCCGGCGGATGATTCCGGCATTGTTCACCAGGATGTCGATGGAGCCCAACTCGCGGACCGTGAGTTCGATGAGGTCGGCGCAGGCCCGCGGATCGGAGACGTCGGCGTGGGCCGGCACGGCCTTCACCCCCGCGGCGCGCACGGCGGCGCCCACCTCGTCCAGGCCGTCGCCCCGCAAGCCGTGAACCACCACGTTGGCGCCGGCTTCCGCCAGGCCCAGCGCCATGCCTGCGCCCAGGCCGCGGCGGGATCCGGTGACCAGCGCGTTTTTGCCCGGGATGCGGAAGGAATCGAGAATCATGTCCCTATTGGCTACCACCCGCCGCGACTCGCGTCAACCGCGCCCCGGCTCATCAGCCCCCCTTGACACGTCACTCGGAATCCGATATAACGATATCCGAATGACAGAGGATATCGCCCCGTTTCTACCGCTGTCGCCCGCCAGCCTCCACATCCTGCTGGCGCTGGCCGGGGAGGACCGCCACGGCTACGGCATCATGCAGGAAGTCGCCCGCCAGTCCGAAAGCCGGTACAAGCTCGGACCCGGAACCCTGTACGACAATCTCCAGAAACTGATGGTCCAGGGCCTGGTCTCGGAATCCACCCGCCGCTTCCCGAATGAGGATCCGCGCCGGCGCTACTACCACCTGACTGCCTTCGGCCGCCGCGTGCTCACCGCCGAAGCCGGCCGCCTGGAAGAGGTGGTGCGCGAGGCCCGCATGCACCTGCGCGTTCCGCGGAGGGCCCTGTGACCCGCGCCCTCTACCGCTGCCTGCTCCGGCTCCATCCGTCTGCTTTCCGCCGCGAGTTCGCCGGTGAAATGCTGTGGATCTTCGACGAAGCAGTCGCCGGCCAGGGCCCGCGGCCGCTCCTTACCGACGCCGCCCGCTCCCTGGCGCGTCAATGGCTGCTCCGCTCCGGCTTCTGGAAGATGGCCGCCGCGCTGTCTCTTGCACTGCTCGAAGTGGCCGCCGGCGGCCTCGGCATGCTCCTGTTCGGGCGCCGCCAGATCGCTCATTTGAACGTCACGCCACCTGCCGGGAACACTTCCCTGGCGCAGACTCCCATCACCATGGAGAACCTGATTTTCCTCGCCGTCCTGGTGGTGGGCGGCCTGGTCCTGACGATGCTGTTCCTGGTCTCCTGGGTAGACCGGATCTCGCGCAGGCGCCTTCTATGCTCGAACTCCGCTCGGTAACCAAACGGTATCCCGGGGTGACCGCCGTCGACGGCGTCAGCTTCGTCGCCCGCGCCGGTGAGGTCACCGGCTATCTCGGCCCCAACGGCTCCGGCAAGTCCACCACACTCAAGATGATCACCGGCCTCATCGATCCCACCGAAGGCCAGATCCTGTTTCGCGGCCAACCGATCGGACGCGACCGCATCGCCTGGCGCCGCATCCTCGGCTACGTCCCCGAGGAGCCGCACCTCTATCCCCACCTGACCGGCGCCGAGTATCTGGAGATGGTTGGACAGTTGCGCGGCCTCCCGGAGCGCGCCCTCGCGGCCAAGATCGATGGATTCCTACACCTCCTCTCGCTCCACGAGGACCGCCACGTGCCCATATCGTCATACTCCAAGGGCATGCGCCAGAAGGTGCTCCTCGCCGCCGCTCTGCTCCACAACCCCGAGCTCGTCCTGCTCGACGAACCCTTCTCCGGCCTCGACGTCAACTCGGCGCTCGTCCTGCGCGATTTCATCCGCCAGCTCGCCGCGCGCGGGAAAGTGGTCCTCTTCAGCGCGCACGAAATGGATACCGTGGAGCGCGTCTGTTCGCGCGTCGTCATCCTGCACAAGGGCCGCGTGGTGGCCAACGATTCCATCGAGCAGTTGCGCGCCCTCATGTCGCTTCCCACGCTCGAAGAGATCTTCTCCCAATTGGCCATCGAGCAGGACACCGCCGCCATCTCCCGGGAAATGGTCCGCTTGATGGAGTCGTGATGGCGCAGTTCCGCATTCTGTATCGCGACTTCGTGACGCGCATCCTCGATCTCGAGCTGCTTTCTTCGCGCGGCGAATTCGAGCGGCTGCTGGCGCAGTTCGGCGCCCTGCTCGCCGCCTTCAGCTTCACCTTCGCGATCTACTTCGTGCCCCGCTATGCGTTTTCCGAGCTGCCCTACGCCGCGCTCAGCAAGCTGGCACAAGTGGATCAGGACCTGCTCATCTCGACCACCATGGCCGTCGCCGGGCTCTTCACGGTGCTCGCCTGGAACACCGTGCTGCCCGACCGCCGCGACTGCCTCATCCTCGGCCTGCTGCCCGTGCGCCAGCGCACCATCTTCTGCGCCAAGCTGGCCGCGCTCGCCACCATTCTCGGGCTGAGCATCGCCGCCATCAATCTCTTCACGGGCCTGTCCTACCCCTTCGCCTCCGCTGCGCCCGGCGCCGGCATTCCAACCGTCCTGCGGTCTTTCGCGGCCTGGTGGCTCGCCATGATTGCCGCCGGCACGTTGGTCTGCTGCTCCCTGCTGGCGATGCAAGGACTCGCCGCGCAACTGCTGCCCTACCGCCTCTTCCTGAGGCTCTCCAGCGTACTGCAACTCGCCGCGTTCTTCGCGATCCTGGCCGCGTATTTTCTGAAGCCCCCGTTTCCGCACCGGCTGCCCTCGGCCTGGTTCCTGGGCCTCTATCAGCAGCTCAACGGCACGGCCGATCCGGCGTTGGCCTCGCTCGCCGCGCGCGCCTGGATTGCGCTCGCGATCGTGGTACCCACCGCCGCGGCCGCCTTCGCGCTCGCGTTTCGCCGCAACAACCGCCGCATCGTCGAACAGCCCGATATCGCTCCAGCCCGCCGCTCCTGGCCCATCGCCCGGAAGCTGTTCTCCCAACCCATCGACCGCGCCATTGTGCTGTTCACCGCGCGCACCATCGCGCGCAGCCGGCATCATCGCCTGCTACTGGCCGCGTACGGCGGCATTGGACTCGCCATCGCCCTCGCCTACGCGCGCGATCTGCTCTACGGCCCGTCCACCTACGAGCGGTTCTGGCGCACCCTGCACTGGAACCAGCCCAACGCGCCGCTTCTGGTGGGCAGTTTCATCCTATTGTTCTTCGCCGTCATCGCCACGCGCGCCGTCTTCTCTTTGCCCATCGAGCTCGCGGCCAACTGGACGTTCCGCATCACCGCCGTCCACCAGCCCGCCGCCTACCGCGCCGCCGTCCGTAAAGCGCTCCTCACGCTCTGCGCGCTGCCCGTCTGGCTGGCATGGGCGGCGCTCTACCTGGCCATCTGGCCGATGCGGCCTTCGCTCCAGCACCTCGCCATCCTCGCCGTCGCCGCGGTCCTGATGACCGACCTCGCACTCTATCGCTTCCGCAAGATCCCCTTCGCCTGCTCCTACCTTCCGGGCAAAGCCAACCTGCACGTCCGGCTCGGCCTGGGCGCCATCGGGTTCATCTTCCTCACCACGCAAGGCGTGGAGCTCGAGTACCACGCTCTCCAGCATCCCATCGGCTTCCTGATCCTGCTCACGGTTCTGATCGTCATCGCGCGCTGGGCGTATCGCCGCACGGCTTCGTACCCGGTCACTCAACTGCAGTTCGAAGATCTGCCGCCCGCCGAGATCGAATCGCTCAATCTCCACGATGACGATGGCGCCGTTCCTCCCGACCCCGGCGCCGGCAACCCGCGCGCACCGTTCTCCTTCGAGCAACTCTTCCGCGATTTGCGGGGCGGCGCGCGCATCCTCACGCGCGCTCCCGGCTTCAGCGCCGCCGCCATTGCCATGATCGCGCTCGGTCTCGGCTGGAACACCACCATCTACTCCATCGTTCACTCCATCCTCAGCAAGCCCGCGCCCGCCATCTCGGCCGGTGGTCTGGTCAGCTTCGGCGTCATGCGCGACGGCCGTCTCACCGATCCCGGCGACAACAGCTATGCCGAGTACCTGAATTACGCCGCGAACTCGCGCAGCATCGAATCCATCGCCGCCAGCGGGGCCGAGCGCTTCAATATGATCCTCCCCGATGGCGCAAGTTATCGCCTGCGCGGCACGCTGGTCGCGGAGAACTACTTCGCCACGCTCGGTGTGCGCCTGGCCATGGGCCGCGAGTTCACCGCGGAAGAATCGCACGGCGCCGCGCCGCTGGCCGCCATCATCGCCTGGCCCGTATGGCAGACACAGTTCCAGGCGGCGCCCGAGGTCCTGGGCCGGACTGTGCTGCTCAACGGTTACGCGGCAACCATCGTAGGCGTCGCCCCGCCGCATTTTCACGGCACGCGCTTCGCACCCAATCTGGAGATCTGCGTTCCGCTGGTCGCCTACGCGCGGCTCGGAGGAATCGCCGGGTTGCAGCAACACCTGGGCAGCGGCATCGAGATGATCGGACGCCTGGCGGAAGGCCGTTCGCTCGCCTCCGCGCAAGCCGAGTTCGACGGCCTGTCACAGCGGCTGCAATCCGACTTTCCCCAGACCGAACGCGGCAAGAAGGTTGTGCTCGCTCCCTATACCGCCACCGCCTTCGGCCCCAACTCGGGGCGGCAGGCGCGCCTGTTCCTGGCGATCGTAATGGGCGTGACCCTGCTGACGCTCGCGATCGTCTGCGCCAACGTAGCCAACCTGATGCTGGCCCGCGCCATCGCCCGCCAGCGTGAAATCGCCGTCCGCCTTGCCATGGGCGCCTCCCGTGCACGGCTGCTGCGCATGCTGTTCGCCGAGGGCCTGGTGCTTTCGCTCACCGCCGCCGCCGTTGCGTGGCTGTTCGCCTCTTGGGCCACGCGGGCGCTGGTCACGCTGTTGCCGCCGCTCGAATCGGGTGCGCAGTTCGATGTCGACCTCACGCCCGATTGGCGCGTCGCGGTCTACGCCCTGGCACTGGCGCTGGCGGGCACGCTCGCCTTTACGATTGCACCGGTGCTTCGCGCCTGGCGGCAGGAGTTGTTGCCGTCGCTCAGAGCCGGCGAACACGGCGTCATCGGCGGCCGCTCCCTGCTCGCCAGCACGTTCATGGTGGCCCAACTCGCGCTGTGCGTCATTCTCCTGATCGGCGGCGGACTCGCCCGGCGCTCGCTCTCCCTGATCGACACCGCCGATCTCGGATTTCGCCGGGACCATCTGCTGCTCGCCGGCGTCAATGCAGCCGGCGTTCCGGCGCCGGACATTTTGCCGCGGATCCGCCAACGCCTGGCCACCCTACCGGGAGTGGTCTCGGTTTCCTGGGCGATTGCCGCGCCGCCGCACAGCCACCCCTGGATGGGCTTGCCCACCTACGCCGCCGGCACGGATCGATCCGTTCCCACCGACGGAACCCTGGCCGGCCCAGGCTATCTGCGCACCCTCGGCGTCCCGATGGTCGCCGGCCGCGACTTTGCGCTCGCCGACCGCGATGCCGCCGTCATCAACCGCAAGTTGGCCCGTGCCCTCTGGCCCAACCAATCCGCGCTCGGGCACACTCTCACGCTGGCGCAAAGCACCCGCGCCGTGCAAGTCATCGGCGTGGTGCCGGACGCCGCCTTCAACGCAGTAGGGCCGGACGGGTCCTTTTCCGGCCTCGCCCCATCGGAACGCCGCCCCTTCCTCTTTATCGCCGACCAGGAAGCGCCGCAGGAGCGCATGTTTCACATCCGCTACGCGGGTAACCTGGCCACCCTGGCGCCTGCCGTGCGCGCCGCCATACGCCAGGCCGACCAGCGTCTTTCGGTCTTCTCGATTCGCACCATGGAGGCCGAGTGGCGCGACTTCACGTCGCCCATCCGCGCCGTGGTGACCCTGCTCACCCTGTTCGCCATCGGCTCGCTGGCGCTGGCGTCGATCGGCCTCTACGGCGTGACGGCGTTCTACACGGCCCGGCGGACCCGCGAATTCGGCATCCGCCTGGCGCTCGGCGCCACCCCGCGCCAGACGCTGCGCACGGTGCTCAAAGAGTCGCTGCTATTGACCGCCGCGGGTCTCGCCATCGGGCTCGGGATCTGCGCCGCCGCCAGTGGCGCGCTCAGCCGCCTGCTGTTCGGCATTACCCCCACCGACGGCGCCACCTACGCCACCGCCGCCATCCTGCTGACCGCGGTCTCTCTGCTGGCGTCCTATCTGCCCGCGCGCCGCGCCGCGCGCATCGATCCGATTCAGGCCCTGCGCGAGGATTGAAGCGGCCCTATCGCCACCGGAACAGCTTCAGCGCCAGGGTGAAACCGATCACCAGCCACGCGCCCAGGATGGCCACTTGTGGAGCCAGTTGCGCGAGCGTCGCGCCTTGCAGCATGTTGGCGCGCAAGGCGTCGATGGCGGCGGTCAGGGGCAGAGCTTTGATCGCCGGTTGCAGCAGATCGGGGAAGCGCTGCGCCGAAAAGAACACGCCGGAGACGATCCACATGGGCAGCATCACCGCGTTCATCAGGCCCGAGGCGGCTTCGATGGTGCGCGCGCGCGAGGCGATCAGCAGGCCCAGGGCGCAGAAGGAGAGCGAACCCAGGACGCACAGCAGCACCAGGCCCGCGAGGGAACCGCGTAGCGGCACACCGAACACCAGCACGCCGAAGCCGAGCAGCACCCCCACTTCCACCACCAGCAGAACCAGGCGCGACAGCAGGAACGAGAGCAGGTAGTAGTGCCGCGGCATGGGAGTGGCCACCATGCGCTTGATCAGCTTCTTGCGCCGGGCATCCACGATGGCGAATCCCATGCCCCAGATGGCGCTGCCCATCAGGTTCATGCCCAACAGGCCGGGGACCAGAAAGTCGATATAGCGGGAGCCCGCTTCGCGCATCAGGCGGTCGGTCGCCGGCACCGGGTCCGTCCGGCCCGCGGCCCGCTGTACGGCCTGGTCCGCCAGCAGGCGCGCGCTGCGTCCCTCGGGATTGGTGTTGTCGTAGCGGTAGACCACCGCTCCGGCGGGCCCGGGCTCGGCCATCAGCGCGACTTTGCCGGTGCGCAGCGCCTCTTCGGCGGCGGCGTAGGAGTACTGCCGCACATCGAGGAGTTTTTCGCGCCCCAGCGATTGCGCCAACTCCGGGGTGACCACCGCGATCTTGAGCACGTCCGGCGGCCGGTTGCGGAAGGCGAGGCCCAGGCCGGCGGCCAGGAGCACCGGGAAGATGAAGACCCAGAACAGCGCTTCCGGCTCGCGCACGAATTCGCGAAACCGCACCAGCGTCAGTTGCACCAGCGGATGGTCGGCCATCCCGCCTCCCCCGCGGCGGCCGGCCGCCGCCTCCCGCACGCGGACCTCGGGCAGGGCGGTGGCATCACTCATCGCGCAGATACCTTCCCGTCAAGGTGACAAAGACATCTTCCAGGGTGGCGGAATGGGTGCGCAGTTCGGTGAGCGGAACGCCCTGCCGGGCCAGCTCCGCGAGCAGGGCGGGCACGGCCCGGTGCAGTTCCGTCACCTGCATGCGCACGCTGCCATTGTCGGCGTGCACATCGCGCACACCTTCGACGGCGCCCAGCGCGGAAATATCCAGCGCGCGGCCCGCGACGCCGGCCGAGAACTCCACCAGGTGCTCCGCCCCCAGCGAGGCGATCAGCTCGCGCGGCGTGCCGAGCGCGATCGCTTTGCCGTGGTCCATGATGGCCACGCGGTCGCAGAGCCGCTCGGCTTCGTCCATGTAGTGGGTAGTCAGCAGGATGGTCCGGCCCGCCAGCTTGAACCGTTCGATCAGCTCCCAAAGCTGGCGGCGCGCCTGCGGGTCGAGCCCGGTGGTGGGCTCGTCGAGAAACAGAAACTCGGGATCGCCCACCAGCGCGCACGCAATGGCGAGCCTCTGTTTCTGGCCTCCCGAGAGACCGCCCACGCGGGACCGCTGTTTTTCCTCGAGCTGCACCAGGGCGATCACTTCCGCCGCGTCCGGCCCGCACCGGAAGAAGCTGCGGAACAGGCGCACCGTCTCCAACACCGTGAGCTTTTCGGAGAGCTGGGTTTCTTGCAGTTGAATCCCCAGCCGCTCGCGGAGTTCCCGCGCGTGGACGTCCCAGCGCATGCCCAGCAGCTCCACCTCGCCCGAATCGGCCGCGGTGAGACCCTCGCAGATCTCAATGGTGGTCGTCTTGCCGGCGCCGTTCGGCCCGAGCAGGCCGAAGCATTCGCCGCGGAGCACCTCCAGGTCCAGGCCATCGACGGCCACGACATCGCGGTACGCCTTGCGGAGATTGCGGACGCGAAGCGTCGCCGTGGGCGCCGGTGCGGGCATACGTCCAGTATGCCTGCCCACTCCGGCGCGGTCAAAAGAGGGTGTGAGACCGGATGTCATCCCGCGCAGCGGAGTCCACCGTGCGCCCGCGCATTACGAGGATTCCGCCGCTCGGGTTGAGGCCTCCATATGCAGTTGCCCATCGCCTTTCTTGGGAACGGTTTTGATGGCATGATAGAGACATGCCGAAGACGCTGGCCGCCGAAGGGTTCTCGCTGGCCATCGAGTACTTCCGAGAAGAGGATGGACGCTGGCTGGCTGATATCGCTGCGCTCCCCGGCGTGACGGCTTACGGGCGCACCAAGAAACAGGCCACCGCAGCCGTCCAGGCGCTGGCACTGCGCCTGATTGCAGACCGTTTGGAGCATGGCGAAACGCTGCCCGGCCCCATGAATGTCTCCTTCATTGCCGCCTAAGATTCCATCTCAAAACTGGCCGTCCGTCAAAGCACCGAAGGCTCTGGCCGCGCTGCTTCGGATCGGCTGGAGGATCAAACGCCAGGGCGGCACGTCGCACCGAATCCTTGAACGTCAAGGCTGGCCCGATATCCTGTTTGCCTACCACGACAGAGTCACTCTCGGCCCCACGGCCATGAAGGTTCTTGCCAAGAAGACAGGCCTGACGCCAAGAGACTTATAGTTGGCGGCCACCCTACGGATCGAGGCCCGTGGTGGGTCCGCCCCACCACGAATTACGCCGCCGCGGCGGTATCCTTCACGGCCTCGATGTCGAGCGCGATATCGACGCGATCGCCCACCAGCACACCGCCCCCTTCGAGGGGCATGTTGAATTTGAGCCCGTAATCCTTGCGGTCGATGGATGTCTTGGCAGCAAAGCCCGCCCGCTCGCCGCCCCAGGGGTCCTTGCGGCGGCCCAGGAACTCCACATCGAGCACGATTTCCCGGGTAACGTCGCGGATGGTGAAGCTGCCCGCCACGCGATAGTGGCCGTCGCCGGCCTTCTCCGCTTTCGTGCTGCGAAACACGATGTGCGGGAACTTCTGCGCGTCCAGGAAATCGGGCGAGCGGAGATGATCGTCGCGCTGGCTCTCCCTGGTGTCGATGCTCGCCGCTTCGATGCGCACTTCCACGCTGGAGTTCGCGGGCTGGGACTCATCCACCTGCAAAGTGCCGGTCCAGGCCTTAAACTGTCCGTGCACCTTGGCGATCATGAGGTGCCGTACCGAAAACGCAATGGTAGAGTGCACCGGATCGAAATTCCATTTTTCCGTGGCCATAGCTGCTCCTTTTATCTCGATATCAAGATAGATGCGAAGCGTACGGCGGGGGATTCAGGAACCGGGCTTGGCCTTCCTACGCAGCGGTCAGACGCGGACGCCGCACATCTCGGCGAACCGGATTTCCGTCGCTTTGACGCGGCCGGCGACCACTTGCAGCGTGCGCTGCAAAATCTCGGCGCCCAGATGGGTGTCGGTCCGGCATTGCAATTTCAGCGCGGCGCCATCGATGCGCAGCGCGGTGGTCCGCTCGCGCGCCCGTACCTGGAACAGCGTGTCCTGGTGCTCCAACAGTGCCGACCAGCCAAACACTTGCCCCGGTTCGAGCGCCTGCACGCAAACCACGTAGCGGGGGGTGCGCAATTCCACCGCTACGCTGCCCGAGGTAAGCAGGTAGAAGGATTTCGATTGCTCGCCATCCACCAGAATCACCTCGTTGTCTTCGAAAGTTACCTCGGTAGCCAGGGAGGAGAGGCTGGCGATCTGAGCGTCGGCGAGTCCATTGGTAAATGCGTGATTGCGGAGCGTCTGAGCCAGCGGCATATACCCCACCTCGGGTGAAAGTCCGCAGCCGACCCTCTCTAAGTCGTTGAAAATTGCCACGGTGCACTTACAGGGGCAATTGTGATGCCGCTCGCGGTTGTGCCTCTCACCGCTTGGGCGGCGGCACGCGTTCGAGCTTGGGAACGCCGAAGTTGCCGCCCAACTCCGCCAGGGATTCCAGATCCACCGGGCCGGCGATATTGACCACCGTGAACGATTTCCCGCTGGTGGCAATGATGGCCACGCCGTTCACTTTCTGCTTCTCGTTGCGCATCCACACTTCGGCTGTTTCCCCTTCTTCGGCGCTCTTGAAGCCGACGATGCGCGACCACTCGGGCGCGTGAAGCTGGTTGCGCACGCCCTCCAGGTCGGCCGGGGACCATTCGCCTTCCTTCTTGAATTCGAAGCTCTTGATGTAGATTCCTTCCAGGCCGGCGATCAGTTTCTTGACTTTGGCCTCCTCGGGGTCCTTGTTATCCAGGAATCGCGCGGCAAACTGCAGGGTGGAACCGTTGAGCGACAGATCGACGGTCTCGGAGGCCTTGCCGGCCAGATGTTCGAGGTTGAATTTGAACTGCTGCGCGCCTGCCAGGGCGGCCACCGCCGCAGCCAGCAACAGCGCTCGAATAGGTCTCATCGGGTTACCTCCCTCACCTGAGCTTGAATCCGGTTCATCTTGGCGGCGGTGAATTTGACCGCGAACAGCACCTGCTCTTTGGCCACTCGCCCCTGGTGCTGCCGGTAGCCGAGACCGGCGCCTGCGATCACCAGAATTGCCGCCGCCGCGGCCAGCCAGCGCTGGGCCGGAAAATGGGCCGGACGACGACGCGCCCCACCCGTCACGCGCGCGGCGAAATCCGCCGGCGGCTCTTCCCGCCGCAACGCCTGCTGCAATTCCCGTTCTAACCAATCCATCCGTGCTCTCCCATGCCGCGGCGCGCCAGTTTCTCGCGCAGCAGCGCCAGCGAACGCTGTTGATGACTCTTGACCGTGGCCACGGGCATGCCCAGCACTTCGGCGATCTCCGCCGGCTCCAGGTCTTCCTGGTACCGCAATACCATCACCATGCGCGGGGTCTCGGGCAGGGAAGCCACTAACTTGCGCAGAACCTCACCGAGCATGGGGTCGCGCGGCGCCTGCTCCGCAGCCGCGGGCTCCGCCAGTTCTTCCAGCGCCACCTGCGGCCGCCGCTGCCGCCGTCTTCCCTCGTCGATGGCCCGCTGCGCCGTCACCTTTCGCAGCCAGAACAGCGCATGCGCCGCCGATTTGATGCTCGCCAGGTTGCGGTGCAGGCTCAGGAACACTTCCTGCGCCACTTCTTCGGCCAGCCCGCGGTCATGGAGATAGTGGCAGGCCACGCTGAATACCATGGCCTGGTGTTCCCGCACCAGGCCGGCAAAGTCACAGCCGGTCCCCTCCACGTCCTCCACTTCGGTCACTGGTCTTCCATCTGATAGGCCACGGCGCTCTGCACATCGGCGCGGTGGAAATCGCTGTTTACCAGGTTCACCGAGATCGTCCGTTTATAAAAGAACAGGCCCTTCACCTCGAACTCGCCGCCATAGCTCACGGGAAACCAGACGCCATCCTCGAACTTCTGGTAGGAAACGGAAAACCCCAGCCCCTTGATGTCGGTGCCCAGCAGGGTCTTGACCACCAGCGGGATCTTGAGCGCCATGGAGGTGGTCACCAGCACCGGCTGAGATTCGGCGGCATCGATCAGCGCCTCGCCTTTCCATAGGGTGTCGCAGTCCTCGCAATGCACGTGCGGTTTGGGCTGGAAACGCACCCGGTATACCTCATGGCCGCGATAGGTCTCCACCCCCACCAGCCGGAAATCGTACATCAACTGCTGATGGTAGGTGAGCGGGAACATATCGCGCGCGATGCCGTCGCGGGAGTTGCCGTCGTCGGTCATGTCCTTGGACATGTCGTCGATCAGGTCGCCGTCGATATCGAGCCCCTTGTAGTGATATCCCGGCCGGTCGTAGGGCACATACGCCCCCTTGTACTCGTACTTGCCCGCGAACTTCGCCAGTTCCTTCTTCACGTGGTGGATGCCGGGGGCGACCACGTACTCGCGCCGCTCTTCGCGCGCCAGCTTGCCGCTCGAGCGGGTCATGCGCAACAACTGTTTCTGGCTGTAGACGTACCGCAGGCGCATTTCCTGGGCGGTGGCCTGGTTGGCGGCCACGCGGTACATAATGCGGTCGATATCGGGCGGCTGCGCCATGGCGCAACCCAGAGCCGCCAATGCCAGAATCAGCTTCATGCCACCTCCTCTAAAACTTTAGCCCCACCACACCCGACACAGGATGCATTTTGGTGGCTCAGGCGCTTCCGCCTGCGATCCGCAGGTTTTATCCGCTTCACCTATCTATACGCCGGGGATCGTGGGCGGGAATGCAGTTTTTCGCGCCTTCGGGCCTGCCTTACTATTAAAGATGATGACGTTCGAACAGTTCTACCTGGGGTGCCTGGCCCATGCCTCGTACCTGCTTGGGTCCGAAGGCGTCGCCGCCGTGGTCGATCCGCAGCGCGACGTGGGCATCTACCTCGAAACCGCCTCGAAGTTGGGCTTGCGCATCGCCCACATCATCGAAACCCACCTGCACGCCGATTTCGTCTCCGGCCACAGGGAACTGGCGGAGCGCACCGGCGCCACCATTTACCTGGGGGAGGGCTCGGGCGCGACGTTTCCGCATCGCTCGGTGCGCGACGGGGACGAGATCGGCTTCGGCCAGTGCCGCCTCCGGTTTTTGCAGACGCCGGGCCACACCCTCGAGAGCGTCAGCGTGGTGGTGACGGACCTGGAGCGTGGCGACGCGCCTTTGGCCGTGCTCACCGGCGATACCCTGTTCATCGGCGACGTGGGGCGCCCCGACCTGTCGGAGACCAAGACGCCGGCGGAGCTGGCGGGTCTGCTATACGACAGCCTCCGCGGCAAGCTGCTGACCCTGCCCGACGACGTGCTGGTCTACCCGGCGCACGGGGCGGGCTCCATGTGCGGGCGCAATATCAGCGCGGACCGCAATTCCACCATCGGCCGCGAGCGACGCTCCAATTACGCGCTGCAGCCCATGGAGCGCGAGCGTTTCGTCGAGCTGCTCACCCAGGACCTTCCCGCGCGGCCGGAGTATTTCCAGCGCGATGTGGACGTGAACCGCCGCGGCGCCGCCGCTCTGGACGACCTGCCGGCGTTGGCGTCGCTCGCACCCCGCGAGGTGCTCGACCGCCAGCGGCAGGGCGTCACCATCCTGGACACCCGGCCGGCCGCGGAATACTGCGCGGGACACGTGCCCGGCTCGATCGCGATCGGCCTGGGCGGCCAGTTCGCGTCTTGGGCGGGTTCCCTGATCGGTCTCGACCGCGACCTGATCCTGGTGGCGGAACACCAGACCGCGGAAGAGGCGCGCATGCGCCTGGCGCGCGTGGGCATCGAGCGCGTGGTGGGCGTGCTGGAAGATGGCATCGCCGGCTGGGCGGGCGCCGGGTTGCCGCTGGCCGCGACCGGCCAGATTACGGTCCAGGAGCTCGACGCCCAACGGGGCGAGCTCGCCGTAGTGGACGTGCGGCGGCAGCCGGAGTGGAATGACGGCCACATCCCCGGCGCCGAGCATCGGCCGCTCGACCAGTTCCGCGCGGGGATGGCGACGCTCGACCGCGCCCGGCCGATGGCGGTGCACTGCAAGAGCGGCTACCGCAGCCTGATCGCGTGCAGCCTGCTGGAAGCGGCCGGCTTCACCCAGATGATGAACGTCACCGGCGGCTTCGACGCCTGGCGGGGGGCAGGGCTGCCGGTGGGGTGAAGCATGGACCGCGAACCGAAGCAGGAGGCAGCCGACGCCG
>JADGNR010000121.1 GCA_017883415.1 Bryobacteraceae bacterium
GATCCTCGTGATCGGTCCCCTGTTCGAAGATCGAAGGTCCAATCCATCGCCGGGAGAGATGCCCTCTCGGTTAGAAGAGTTCTCCCGTTTGTCGGTAATCGGAGTGGGCACAATTCGTGGGAGATTCGGTACGTGGCGGAGGGCGTTGTCCGTCGCCGGAATCTCACAATCGAATCATGCCAAACGCTACAGCGACGAAGAGTGCTTCGAAAACTTGGCGGCAGTTTGGACCCACTACGGAAGAGTCCCGCAATAGTTGGAAATGAATCAGGCACCTTCCGTGGTGGGGCCGAAGGGCGTATGTGGTCCGATGGGGAACTTGGCGCAAAAGCCTCCAGGCATTCGTGGATTGGGCCAATGCTGAAGGCGAGACACCGCAAGGCGCAACCTTATCCGGGAAAGAAGTATCGGCGGAACCGAAACCCACAGTCCAGTCCGTCCGCAACGAAGAGGATTGCCGAGAAGTAAGGCCGGGACTCAGATTCAAGGTCTTCATGCGAGATAGGTTCAGGTGCGTTGCTTGTAGTCGTAGCCCCGCTACCCATTTGAACATTGAGCTTCACGCCGATCACATCGTTTCGGTCCACGATAAAGGCAAGACGACGTTAGAGAATCTTCAGACTCTCTGTCAGGACTGCAACTTGGGGAAAGGCAGAACCTCCATTCGCTAGGGTGCGTGTGAGAAGTCGGGGTTCTCGCACGCGCCCGCGGCTTCCGGCCCGATCAGGTTGGCCAGCCCCGTCTGCTCCGCCAGTCGTGCGCTCCGCGAGGCTTCGCCGGGGCGTGTACGCCGATTTGCGCGGGGCCGGCGCGGGCAACGGCGACAGTCCTCCCGGCCCGTCCCAGGCACAACGCCCGTTCCCCTATCGGACCAACCTTACGGATACAGCCCGCGGATCCTGCAGGCTTCCGCCACCCGGCCCACGCCCAGCATGTTGGCCGCCAGCCGCATGTTCACTTTCTTGTCGGTGTGGATCTTGAGCACGTCGTTGAACGAACGCACCATGATCTTCTCCAGCTTCGCGTTGACGTCGTTCTCGTCCCAGAACAGGTGATTTTCGTCCTGCACCCACTCGAAGTACGATACCGTCACCCCGCCGGCGTTGCACAGAATGTCCGGAATCAGGAATATGCCCTTGGAGTCCAGGATGCGGTCCGCTTCCGGCGTCACCGGCCCGTTGGCCGCTTCGGAGACGATCTTCGCGCGTACTGCGTGCGCGTTCTCTTCGGTAATCGCGTTTTCCAGCGCCGCCGGGATCAGCACTTCACAATCCAGCGCCAGCAGCGCTTCCGGCGTAATCCGGTCCGCGCCCGGGAACCCCGCCACCGAGCCCGTCTTCGCCTTGAACGCCACTACGGCCGGCATGTCCAGCCCCTTGGCGTTGAAGATGCAGCCGCGGGTATCGCTGACGGCGATCACCTTCGCCCCCGCTTCGTGGAACAGCGTGGCCGCAATCGAGCCCGCATTGCCGAAGCCCTGCACCACTACCCGCGCCTGCGGCAACGGAATGTTCAAGTGCACCAGGCTGGCGCGCGTGGTGTAGAAGCAGCCGCGCGCGGTCGCTTCGTTGCGTCCCAGCGATCCGCCGATGCTGATCGGCTTGCCCGTAACCACGCCGGTCACCGGATAGCCCTTCATCATGCTGTAGGTGTCCATGATCCACGCCATGATCTGCGGCGTGGTGTAAACGTCCGGCGCCGGAATGTCCTTCTCCGGTCCGATGATCGGCAGGATGGCGCTGGCGTAGCGGCGGGTCATCCGCTCCAGTTCGCCCATCGACATCTCTTTCGGGTTGCAGGTAATGCCGCCCTTGCCGCCGCCGTAGGGGATATTCACCACGGCGCACTTCCACGTCATCCAAGTCGCCAAGGCCTTCACTTCATCGATGGTGACATTGGGGTGAAAGCGGATCCCGCCTTTGGCCGGGCCGCGCATGGTGCTGTGCTGCACGCGGTAGCCCTGGAAGCGGATCACTTTTCCGGTATCCATCCGGACGGGCACGCTGACCGCAAGCTCGCGCTCCGGATATTTAATCATCGCCCGCAAATTGTCATCGAGCTCCAGCGCGTTCGCCGCCAGATCGAAATTCTCTAATGCGACATCGTATGCGTTCGTTTCCGCCGTTTTGGTTGCAGTTGTTGACATGGCCGAACCCCTTTCGGTACTACACACTTGGAGTACCTGCACAGAACGCATCATACTACTTTGCGCGCCTGCCGCCACGTTGGGGTGGTGCGTACGGGTGGGGGGCCTGGAAGGGAGGGAATAACGCAAAGATGGCGGGGCCCGACCGCACCCCGCCACCAGATTCTACAATACGCCGAAAGGACGGACCCCTAGACGAGGCCCTGCGCCATCATCGAGTCCGCCACTTTGACGAAACCGGCGATGTTCGCGCCCGCTACGTAATCGCCCGGAGTGCCGTACTCCTTGGCCGTTTCAAAAGCCGCGCTGTGGATCGAGGCCATGATGTCCTTCAGCTTGGCATCGACTTCTTTGCGGGTCCAGTGGACGCGCATCGAGTTCTGCGCCATCTCGAGGCCGGAGGTGGCCACGCCGCCGGCGTTTGCCGCCTTGCCGGGGCCGTAGAGGATCTTCGCCGCCAGGAAGTGCTCGACGCCCTCGGGGGTCGTCGGCATGTTGGCGCCTTCGCCCACTACATAGCAGCCGTTCTTGACCAGCAGCTTGGCGGCTGCGCCGTCGATCTCGTTTTGCGTCGCGCTCGGAAATGCGCATTGCGCCGGGATGGTCCACGGCTTCTGGCCCTGGAGGTACTCCGCCTTGGGGAACTTCTTAAGGTACTCGCTGATGCGGCCGCGGCGGTTGTTCTTCAGATCCATGACAAAGGCCAGCTTCTCCGCGTTGATTCCATCCTTGTCGTAAATCGTGCCGGCCGAGTCGGACAGGGTAACGCACTTCGCGCCCAGCTCGTTGAGCTTTTCCACCGTGTACTGCGCCACATTGCCGGACCCGGAGACCAGGCAGGTCTTGCCCTGGAAATCCTCGCCGCGCGTCTTCAGCATCTGCTCGCAGAAGTAGACGCAGCCATACCCGGTCGCTTCGGGCCGGATCAGCGATCCACCCCAGGCCAGGCCTTTGCCGGTCAGCACGCCCGTAAACTCGTCCCGGATGCGCTTGTATTGGCCGAACAGGAACCCGATCTCGCGCCCGCCCACGCCGATGTCGCCCGCCGGCACGTCCGTATCCGACCCGATGTGCCGGAACAGCTCGGTCATGAAGCTCTGGCAGAAACGCATGACCTCGTGATCCGTCTTGCCCTTGGGATCGAAGTCGCTTCCGCCCTTGCCGCCGCCCATGGGGAGCGTGGTCAGCGAGTTCTTGAACACCTGCTCGAACGCCAGGAACTTCAGGATGCCGAGGTAAACACTCGGGTGGAATCGCAGCCCGCCTTTGTACGGACCGATCGCACTGGAAAACTGAATGCGGAATCCACGGTTCACTTGAAACTGCCCCTGGTCATCCTGCCACGGGACGCGGAACATGAAGACGCGTTCCGGTTCCACGATGCGTTCCAGGATGCGCGCTTCGACGTACTCCGGATGCCGGTCCAATACCGGGGTGATCGACCGCAGAACCTCACTGACGGCCTGCAGGAACTCCGGTTCGCCCGCGTTGCGCCTCTTGACGGTCTCTAAAGCTTGATCGACGATTGCTGTGGTAAAAACTGATGTGCTCACTGTATGCTCCTTAGTTGCCCGGCGCTAGAAGCCGCGGGACTTTTGTCAAACGTCTGTGGGTGACCACTTGGACAATCTTGCCGCTGTCCATGCGGACCGGAATCTTCACCGCGAGGATGCGTTTCCGGAAACGTGACCATTGCTCGCACGCTGTCTTCCCGCTCTAGCGCCTTTGCCGCCAGATCGAAGTTTTCCAGTGCGACGCTGTATTTCAGAATTTCAGACACGATAATGTGTTTACACAACGCACTATATTCCCTATCACGCACCACGTCAAGGGGGTGTGGTCTCATTTCCAGATTTCCCACACCCCCTGTTGCGAAATCCGACTTCCGAGCGGGCCGGTTGACAGCTTCCAGCCTATCCCGCCACTATTGAGATATGAGTCTGGATGAGAGATTAGAACGGCTGGTCGAACGGCACGAAGCCCTCACGCAAAGCGTCGAGCTGATGGCGCTGGAGAATCGGCAGATGGCGGTCGAGAACAAGCAGCGCGACAAGCGCATGGGCGAAATCATGGAGGGCATCGCCAGACTGCTGCACGTCGCGGAGATCCATGAGCAGCGCCTGGAGGGACACGACGACCGGCTGGACAAGCTGGAATAGCAAGCAGTTAGCCAGCCGGATTCTCCCCCCTCGCAATTCTTCCGAGATTTCCCCCCGCCTCCCCCCACTACCGTTCTAAGCCGCCATGCGCCTCGCCGTACTGCTCGCCGCCTGCACCCTGGCCTGCGCCCAGGCGCCCGACGCCGCTTACCAGCCCCTCGAGCGCGCCTATTCCGCACTCCACGCGCGCGACTATGAGGCCGCCATCGCCTCCTTCCAACAGGCCATCGAAGCCGCCCCGGCCCGCGCCTCCATCCGCAAGGATCTCGCCTACGCTTACCTCAAAATCGGCGAAAACGCGCTCGCCCGAGAACAGTTCCATCAGGCCATGTCGCTCGATCCCCACGACGACCATGTCGCCCTCGAGTACGCCTTCCTCTGCTTCGAGTCCAAACAGCAGGCCGAAGCCCGCCGCATCTTCGACCGCATTCGCCGCACCGGCGACGCCCCCGCCCGTGCCACCGCCGAACAGGCCTTTCAGAACATCGACGCACCGCTCGCCCTCGGCATCGAACGCTGGCGCGCCGCCATCGCCCTGGGCGCCGACATTTTCAGCGCGCACTTCGAGCTCGCCACCCTGGCCGTCGAGCGCGACGAACTCCCCCTCGCCGCCGAGCATTTCGAAAGGGCCTGGCGCCTGCTCCCCGACCGCCGTTCCGTGTTGGTCGATCTCGGCCGCGTCTGGATGGCCATGAACCGCCCCGAGGACGCTTCGGCCGCCCTTCTCAACGCGGTCTGGGGAGGCGAGCCGCGCGCCGCCGAAACGGCCCGCGAACTCCTCCCGCACCGCTACCCTTACGTCCCCGAGTTTCGCCGCGCCCTGGCCTTCGACCCCGCCAACGCCGCCCTGCGCAGCGAGCTCGGCTTCCTCCTCCTGCGCATGGATCTGGTTCCCGAGGGCGAAGAGGAATTCCGCATCCTCACGGAAACCGCGCCCGGCGATCTTCTCGCCGCGACCCAGCTCGCCTTCCTGCTGAACGCGCGCGGCGACCAGGTAGCCGCCTTACCCCTGTTCGATCGCGTCCTCTCCGGCGCCGACCTCGAGCTTGCCAACCGCGTCCGCGCCGTGCTCCGCGCTCCTCAAGTCCCTATTCGGCAAGCGGCCGCGACGGCCTCGGCTCCCGACGCCCGCGAAATGGCCGAACGCAGCATCAAGGCCGGCTATATAAACGATGCCCTCAAGTACCTCGAGCTCGCCCATGCCGCCGACCCCTCCGATTTCGCCGTCGTCCTCAAGCTCGCCTGGACTGCGAACCTCCTCCACCAGGATCGCGACGCCATCCGCTGGTTCGATCTGGCGCGCGCCAGCACGGACCCGCAAATCGCCTCCGAAGCCTCCCGTGCCTGGAAAAACCTGCGCATTTCCAGCGAACGCTTCCGCACCTCGGGCTGGCTCTATCCCATCTTCTCCAGCCGCTGGCACGATCTCTTCTCCTACGGCCAGGTCCGCACCGAAGTGCGCTCCCGGCTGCCCATCCTGCCCTACGTGAGCATCCGCTTCGTGGGCGATTCGCGCGGAGCCATCGGCGCGGCCTTGCCGCAGTATCTTTCCGAAAGCAGCTTCATTCTCGCGGCCGGCCTGCGCACCGTGCCGTGGCGCGGCGTCACCGCCTGGTTCGAGGCCGGCTCCGCCATCGGCTACCGCTCCGGCCACATGCTGCCCGATTACCGCGGCGGCGTCTCGGCGGCCCGCGCCGTGGGCAGCGCGCTACCGGGCGAATCGTCCGGCTGGTTCGCCGCCACCACCCTCGACGGCGTCTTCCTCAGCCGCTTCGGTAAGGATCTCCTGCTCTACAGCCAGTCGCGCCTGGGATACTCCGCCGGACCCCGCACTTTCCGCAGCCAGGTCTATGGGAACGCCAATCTCACCGCCGACAACCAGCGCCAGTACTGGGCGAACTTCGTCGAAACCGGCCCTGGCATCCGCTTCGCCAGTTCCCTGCTGCCCAGTTCCGTCTACCTTACCTGCGACTTGCTGCGCGGCGCCTACCTGGTCAATTCCGGCAATCCGCGCCGGCCCAACTTCAACGATTTCCGCGTGGGATTCTGGTATGCCTTCTCTCGTTAGCCCGCGTCAAATTTCAAATTCACCGCGGAGACGCGGAGAAACACGGAGGCCGCGCGGAGAAGCAAAGAGAATTCAGCCCGGCGATCTCCGCCGCTTCTGCTCCCGAACCTTTAGGGTGCACCTCCATGCACTTGCCCCGGATGTGCGCGCGGAGCGAGCGGAGGTCCCGAAGAAAACCAACCGTTCATCGTCCTCTCCGCGTGGTCTCCGCGTCCTCCGCGCCTCCGCGGCGAGTTGGAAGCTGGTTGGTCCCAGGCGCAGCCTCGCCAGCCTGTTGCTGCTTCTCATCGCACCGGCCGGTCTGGCCGCCGCCGGCCTACCTTATTACACGGTCCTCTCCCCCGACCCCGGCGCGTGGCCCGCCATCCTCTCCTCCATCGGCTTCCAAGCCCAGCCCGCGCCGCTCGCACGCATCTCGGTAGCGCGACCCGGGGCCGCGGCCTCGGCCGATTGGCCCGCTCGCGTACAGAACGGCGCAGTCCTGATCCTCGAGGGCGAATCCTCGCTCGCCGAGATGTTCGGTTTCCATCGCGGCGGCGAAAACGTCCGCGTCGGCAGTCTCACCGACGTGCACCAGCCCGCGCTCCCCATCGTCTGGGAGAAATCCCTCGAACTCCCCGTCGTCGCTCTGCCCCCCGGCTCCCAGATTTTCGCCCGCGAGCGCTGGACCGGCGCGCCCATGATCGCCGGCTTCCGCCGCGGCTCCGGCGCCGTCCTCTGGGTGGCCGCCGCCCCCGGCGAGCGCGGCCACGAGCGCTTCCCCTACCTCCTCGCCGACCTGTGCGATCTGGGCGTCGATCCTCCCTTCCGCTCTTCCCGCCTGTGGGCCTTCTTCGATTCCGCCTACCGCGCCCGCGTCGACCTCGATTACTTCGCCGCCCGCTGGCGCCGCGCCGGCATCGCCGCCCTCCACGTCGCCGCGTGGCACTTCTACGAGCGCGACGCCGGGCGCGACGCGTATCTGGCCCAGCTCATCGAGGCCTGCCACCGCGAAGGCATCCTGGTTTATGCCTGGCTCGAGTTGCCCCACGTCAGCGAACAGTTCTGGACCGACCACCCCGCGTGGCGCGAGAAGACCGCCGTCCTCCAGGACGCCCAACTCGACTGGCGCAAGCTCATGAACCTGGCCAACCGCGACTGCTTCCGCGCCGTCTCCGCCGGGGTCGCCCAGTTGGTCCGCCGCTTCGATTGGGATGGCGTCAACATGGCGGAGCTCTATTTCGAATCGCTCGAGGGCATTTCCAATCCGTCCCGATTCACGCCCATGAACGACGATGTCCGCGCCCAGTTCCGCCAGCAGGCCGGATTCGACCCCATCGAGTTGTTCGGAGCGCGCTCGGGCGATGCCCCGCGCCGCGCGTTCCTCGACTTTCGCAGCGCGCTCGCCGGCCGCATCGAGGAGGAGTGGATCGCCGAGCTTGAAGCCGCGCGCCGCCAGAAGCCCCACCTCGATCTGGTCCTCACCCACGTAGACGATCGCTTCGACACCGGCATGCGCGATACCATCGGCGCCGACGCCGCACGCCTGCTCCCCCTCCTCGACCGCCACTCCTTCACCTTCCTCATCGAAGATCCCGCCACCGTCTGGCACCTCGGCCCGCAACGCTATCAGGCCATCGCCGACCGCTACCGCGCCCTCACCCCGCATCGCGAAAAACTGGCCATCGACCTGAATATCGTCGACCGCTACCAGAACGTCTACCCCACCAAACAGCAGACCGGCGTCGAGCTCTTCCAATTGGTGCACTACGCCGCCCGCAATTTTGAGCGCGTGGCGCTCTACTTCGAGAACTCCCTCCTCCCGGTCGATTTGCAGCTCCTGCCCTCTGCCTCGGCCGCCGTCACCCGCTTCGAAAAAGCCGGACCGAAGACCACGGTCGATTCGCTCCGGGGCGTCGGCCTGCCCTGGAAGGGTCCCGCCCTGGTCGATGGTGTTCCCTGGCCGGTGGCGGACGACGAAACCGTCTGGCTGCCCTCCGGCGCGCACGTGGTCGAGCCGTCCTCCGCACCGGCCGGCGTGCGCCTGCTGCGCCTCAACGCCGACTTGCAATCCGCGCGCGTCCTGAACCCCACCTCGATCGAGTTCTCCTACGAGGCGCCGGCGCGCGCCATCGCCATCCTCGACCGCCCTCCGCGCCGCATACAAATCGATGGCGCCCTCCAACCGCCCACGGCGTCCCCGATCCTCCTCCCCCGCGGCCGCCACGTCGTGACCATCACCGCCGAATGAACCCCCGAGCCGCAGCCGTCTCCGAGAATCTACTTCGCCTGCATCCTCTCGCTGGACGGCGGGACCAGGCCCTTCATGCGCAGATACACCACTACGTTCCCGTAGTGTTCCCAGGTATGCCACAAATTCCAATTCAACATGCCAAATCTGGCCCTACCGCCTTTCATAGTCTTGACGATTTCGGCGCCTGAAGCATCCGTCAGCGCGTCGTATGCGCCATCGCAATACGCGAAAGCTCCCTTGAGCGCGGCGATTAACTCCGCCTTCTTGGACAACGTATCCTCGATCTCGGTATACGCCGCCTTCCTGGTTTCGCCCTTGGCTGGAGCGCACAGGTTGTATTGATCGTCGGCAACGTGCGCCACCTGCTGGCCAAAGCTGCGCACATCGGGTGATGGCTTGAATCCGTAGTCGGCTTCGGGCATTTTTTCCGCGGCCCTGATGAAATAGTCTCTGACGCTCTGGTAATCCCTCTTAACATCCGTGCTCAGGGGATTGCTTTGTGCCCACAAGGCCCCGCAGCCACCGATCGCAATTGTGAGCGCGATTAACAATGATCGATTCACGTCTGAACCCTCCGGCGCGACACTACCATTTTTGCCTTCGCGGCGACTATCAGAATCTTGCGGTTGAACTTCAGGCGTTCTTCTGCACGCCGCGTCTCCAATCGGTTAGCTTAGAAGATTAGCGGAACGATGCTCCTCTACGCGCTCGCCATTTTTCTCTCCGCCTTCCTGCTGTTCGAGGTCCAGCCCATCATCGCCAAGATGATCCTGCCGTGGTTCGGCGGCTCCTCGGCGGTGTGGAGCACCTGCATGCTCTTCTTCCAGGTGGTGCTGCTGGCGGGCTACCTCTATGCGCACTGGCTCCATGAGAAGCTCGCAGCCCGCCGGCAGGCGCTGGTCCATATCGCGCTGCTGGCGGTGAGCCTGGCCGCGCTGCCGATCCTGCCCAACCCGGCGTGGAAAACCGCCGAAGTGGGGCATCCCTCTTTGCGGATTCTGGCGCTGCTCTCGCTTACCGTCGGGCTGCCGTATTTCCTGCTCTCCTCCACCAGCCCTCTGCTGCAGGCATGGTACGCGCGCCAGCGGCGCGGCGCGCTGCCCTATCGCCTCTTTGCGCTGTCGAATTTCGCTTCTATGATGGCGCTGCTCACATACCCGCTGCTGGTTGAGCCCCGCCTGCCGGCGCGGATGCAGGCGCTGGCCTGGTCCGCCGCGTACGCCTGTTTCGCGGCGCTGTGCGGCGTCACCGCCTGGCGGAATTCCAAGCTTCCCGGACAGGCCCCGCCCGTTACGGCGGACGATGCGGCGGACGCCGAAGCAGTCGCCCCATCCGCCCCCTCCTGGACGGTGCGCTTCCTATGGCTCGGACTGGCCGCCACCGCTTCCGTGCTGCTGCTGGCGGTCACCACGCACCTCACCCAGGATGTGGCCGCCATCCCGTTTCTCTGGATCCTGCCGCTCAGCGTCTACCTGTTGAGCTTCATTATCTGCTTTGAGGCTCCCCGCGCCTATCGCCGCGCCATCTTTCTGCCGCTTCTGGCGGCGGCCCTGGCCTTCATGGCCTGGCGGCTCTGGCCGTATCACGGGCGCATGGAAATGCGCTCCATCATCGCCGCGTTCGCGCTATCGCTGTTCGTCTGCTGCATGGTCTGTCACGGCGAGCTGGTCCGCCTCAAACCGCACCCGCGCTTCCTCACCGGATTCTATGTGACGGTGGCGCTGGGCGGCGCCGCGGGCGGTCTGTTCGTCGGCCTGTTCGCGCCCAACGTGTTCCATGCCTACTACGAATTTCCTATTGGACTGGCGCTCGCGGCGGCCCTCGCCTTCCTGGTGCTCGCCCGGGAACTGCGGCGCTCCTCCGCCGCCCGGAGGCGCCTGGCCACCGGCGCGCTGGCGGCCGTTCTCGGCGGCTACCTTCTGTTCCTGGGCCTGATCATGCGGGAAATGGTGCGCGGATACCTGGTGGTGGCCCGCAACTTCTACGGCCAGCTCCGCGTGGCGGACGAAGGCGACCCGTTGATCGACCAGGACGCCTGCCGGAAGCTCGTCCACGGCGTCATCAACCATGGGGAACAGATGCGGCGCGAGGAGTACCGGCGCCTGCCGGTCACGTACTTCTGCCCGCCATCCGGCATTGGCCGGGCCATGGGTGCGTTAGAGGGTGCGCCGCGGCGGATCGGCATTCTCGGTCTGGGCTGCGGCACCCTCGCCGCTTACGGCCGGCCGGGCGACACCCTGCGGATCTACGAGATCAACCCGCTCGTGCTCGAAATTGCGCAAAGGGACTTCACCTACCTCCGCGACACCCCCGCGCATGTCGAGGTGGCGATGGGCGACGGCCGCCTGGTTCTGGAATCGGAGGCCGCCCAGCAGTTCGACCTGCTGGTCATGGATGCCTTCTCGGGCGATTCCGTCCCGGTGCATCTCATCACCCGCGAAGCATTCCTAACCTACTTCCGGCACCTGAAGCCGAACGGCATTCTGGCGGTCAACATCACCAACTCCTATCTCGATCTGGAACCAGTCATGGAACGCGCCGCCAACGCGTTCGGCAAAGTGGCGCTGGCCTACCACTTCGTGCCCGCCGACGACGATCTCCTCTGCTTCTCGTGCTCTTGGGCCTTGATTGTGGACCGCGCCTTCCTGGCCGCCCACCCGGAGCTTCAGAACGACGCCAAGCGGCTCCGCCCCGAGCGGAACTTCCGCATCTGGACCGACGACTTCTCCAACCTGCTGGGCATTCTGAAGTGATGTTACCGCCGAGACGCCGAGGCGCGGAGAAATCCGGCTCGCCATTCTTTGCCTTCTCGGCGTCTCCGCGTCTCGGCGGTGAAGAACTCGGCCTAACCTTCCACGCTGTCCTGCGGTTTGGTGAAGTACAGCGCTACCGCCCGGTCGATGTTGGCGCGCGTAAAACGGACCGGCCGGCCTTCGTATTCGCTGATGGCCTTAATCAGCCGGTAGCAGTCCATCGGGTAGCACGCCCGCAGGAACTTCGCGCCGGCGGCGGCGCAACATTCCCGCAGGTACGCCGCCACGCCCGGCTCGCCGGGCACCTGGTAGGATTGCATCACCCGCCGGAAGATCTCGTCGAACACTTCCGGCTCCACGTTTTCGATCAGCACTTTGGTCTGTATGCGCCGCAGAAAAGCTTCGTCGGCCAGGTCGTGAGGATTCAGGTTGGTCGAAAACACCACCATCATCTCAAAGGGCACCTTGAACTTCATTCCCGAAGCCAGGGTCAGATAGTCCACTCGGCGGTCGAGCGGAACCACCCAGCGGTTCAGCAGGTCGCGCGGCGAAATCATCTGCCGCCCGAAATCGTCGATGATCATGATGCCGTTGTTGGCCTTCATCTGGCACGGCGCAATGAAGACCCGCGTCGCCTCGTCCAACCGTAGCTCGAGCATCGCCTGCGAAAGCTCGCCGCCCACGGTAATGCACGGCCGCTCGCAAACCACCCAGCGCGGATCCAGCAGTTCGTCGTGCGACGGAGCCACACGGTGCACTACGGGATCGAACAAGGCGATGATGTGGCCGTCCACCTCCACCGCGTAGGGAACCACCACGGTGTCGCGGTAGATCCGCAGGATGCGCTCCGCGATGCTCGTCTTTCCGTTGCCGGTGCCACCATAAAGGAACAGCGATTGGTGACCGATGAGCGAGGGGCCCAGCTGATCCAGTATCCGGTCCGGCAGCACCAGGTCGTGAAACGCCTGGCGCAGGCTTTCGCGGCTCAACTGGACGTGAGCCGTCTGCGCCTTGACCACCCGGTGGTACTGCTGAATCGAGACCGGCGCCGGACCGGCGTACTGGCACACTTCGTTCCGTCCCGTCGCCAGCGCGCGCCCCGCATCCGTGAGCGCGAAGGCGTAGTCGTTCCCCACCATCCCCTTCACTTCCAGCACGTGTTGCTGGCGGAACTGGTGGAACATCGTCTCCAGGACCGGAAACGAGAGCTTCAACGTCTCGTGGAGCGCCGCCAGGCTGCCGGACCCGTGCAACCACATGTAGCGCAGGATCAGGTCGCCCACCATCGCGCGCGGGATGCCCAGGTCTTCGATGCGGTCCGGTATCGTGGGCCGGGAATCCCTGGTGTCTGTCTGCTCCAAAGTTGCTTCGGCTACGCTCATAAGGGTTCGCTCGGGCCCCTCGCCCAACCGGGAGCCGCTCCTGAAATATACAGCAGTGCCTCCGAACCTGATAGTACGCCGATGGTTAACCCCACCCTGCCCCGGGAATCCACTTTAGTTAACAGGGATTCAGCTCAAATGGGGGTGGGAGTGTCCTTCGTGATGCTCCATCTTCACCGGAATGGCGCAGCCGCTTTCCGAGATGGCGCAGCTTACGTGCTCGAATTGCACGGTGGTGTGGGAAATGTGAAAATGCCCGTCCAGCACCCCGTTCAGCCGCCGCAGAATCGCGTCGCTGGCCGAGGGCGGAACATCTTCGATCAGCACGTGGCAGCTCAGCGCATGCGTGCTCGATCCGAGGCTCCAGATGTGCAGATCGTGGACGTCCAGCACGCCTTCCACGGCCCGCATCGCCGCGGTCACGTCCGGCAGCCGAATGCCCCGCGGCAAACCTTCCAGGAGAATATTCAGCGCTTCGCGGATAATGTCCCAGGCGGTCCAGACGATCATGATGGCGATGAGCATGGAAAGCGCCGGGTCCACCTGCACCCAACCGGTGTACCGGATGGCGACGGCGCCGGCGATGATCGCCACCGATCCCAGGGCGTCCCCCAGCATGTGCACGAAGGCGCCGCGGACGTTGAGGTCGTGGCGCCGCGCCTGCCGCAAGGCCAGCATGATGCCGCCGTTGAGGACCAGTCCCAGCGCCGCCACCGCGATCATGATTCCTTCCTGCACGGCTTGCGGGTGCTGGATCCGGATCACGCTCTCGTATCCGATCCACAGGGAGAGCGCCAGCAACGTCAGCGCATTGATGAAGGCGGAAAGAACGCCGGCGCGGTGGTACCCGTACGTCTTGGTTTCGTCCGCCGGCTTGGATTGCAGGTACAGGCCGATGGCGGCCAGCAGCAGCGCCAGCGCGTCGGTGAAATTGTGCCCGGCGTCGGAAATCAGGGCCAGCGAATGGGCCTTGATCCCCGCCGCGATTTCCACCGCCACAAAAGCAAGCGTGGCCCCGAGCGACCAGCGAAGGACGCTTCCGGTGGCGCGGTGATGGCTATGGGCGTGGGAATGCACGAGCTCGCCTCCTTCCAGTTTAACCGCAGTGGCGTTCCCCGGATGCAGCATGGCGACACGTCACAGTTCGCCCCCTCATGGACCTTGTGGCTGGTTTTAGCGACCGCGACCATGAACCGGCCGGCGGCCCAACTGCC
>JADGNR010000414.1 GCA_017883415.1 Bryobacteraceae bacterium
GGCGCGGTGAGCGTCTCCATTTGGAAAAAGGTTTCCTTGTCGAGGTACCGCGGCTTGGGTTGCGCGCAAGCCAGAACGGCAAGGAATAGCGGTGCCAGAACCCGAACGTTCATAGTCCCCTCCCTCCCCGAGATTATGTCACGACCGCGGCGCGGCGATGGCGTTATACTGGCCCTATCATTCAGAGCGAGGCAACCCCATGAGCGCGATCCGCGCCCTCGGTCCGTTTCCGGGCGATCGCGCGGGCGGCGAGGCCGAGCTGGCGCACACCTGCCTGTACTACATGGCGCTGATGCGCGAGCTGGAGGACCGCATCGAGCGCAAGCTCTACCGGCAAGGCAAAATCGTGGGCGGCGTGTACGTGGGCCGCGGCCAGGAGGCCATTCCCGTGGGCACCGCGCTGGTGGCCGGCGAGGACGACGTGCTGCTGCCCGCGCACCGCGACATGGCCGCGTTTCTGATTCGCGGCATTCCCGCCCGGCGCATTCTGGCGCAGTACATGGGCCGCGTGGACGGCCCCACGCACGGGCGCGAGGGCAACATGCACATGGGCGACATGAAGCTCAAGCTGGTCTCCATCATCAGCGCGCTGGCCGCCACCGTTCCCGTGGCCGCCGGTTGCGCCCTGGCGCTGCGCTATCAAGGGAAGAGCGGCGTCGCGTTCAGCTATTTCGGCGATGGCGCCACCAGCCGCGGCGACTGGCACGAGGGCGTGAACTTCGCTTCCGTGCAGAAGCTGCCGGTGGTCTTCATCTGCAACAACAACCAGTACGCCTACTCCACGCCGCTCAGCGCGCAAATGGCCTGCGCCAACGTGGCCGACCGCGGGCCCGCCTACAACATGCCGGCCGAGATCGTGGACGGCAACGACGTTTTCGCCGTGCACGAGGCCACCGTACGCGCCGCGGCGCATGCCCGCGCGGGCCTGGGCCCCTACCTCCTGGAGTGCAAGACCTTTCGCATGACCGGCCACTCCGCGCACGATGCCGCTCATTACGTCCCCACCGGCATGTTCGACGAGTGGGGCAAGCTCGACCCCATCACCCGCTGCGAGGCGCGCATGCTCGAAAAAGGCTGGGCCTCCGCCGACGAGTTCGAACCACTGCGCGCCGCCGTCCGCCAGGAGGTGGATGACGCCGTGGCGTGGGCCGAGAAGAGCCCGTATCCCGATCCCGCCACCCTGCTGGACGATGTCTACGAGCGCCGCGAATGAGCCCGGGATTCCAATCTCGACGCGAAGACGCGGAGGCGCGGAGAAGCCCGGCTCACCAATCTTTGCTTTCTCGGCATCTCGGCGTCTCGGCGGTGAACTAAAATGTCCACCACCTACCTCGAAGCCATCCGCCAGGGCCTGTGGGAAGAGATGGAGCGCGACCCCAACGTGTTCCTGCTGGGGGAAGATATCGGCGTGTATGGCGGCGCGTTCAAAGTGACTGCGGGCTTCTTCGAGCACTTCGGCGAAAAGCGCGTGGTGGATACCCCGATATCCGAGGCGGCCATCATCGGCGCCTCCATCGGCGCCGGCTTGATGGGCCTGCGGCCGGTGGCCGAAATGCAGTTCGCCGATTTCATCTCCTGCGGCTTCGACCAGATCGTCAACTTCGCCGCCAAGTGCCGCTACCGCTGGGGCGCGTCGGTGCCCATGGTGGTGCGCGCCCCATCGGGCGGCGGTATTCACGGCGGTCCCTACCACTCGCAGAATCCCGAAATGTGGTTCGTCCGGACGCCCGGGCTGAAGGTGGTCGCCCCCGCCACCGCTTACGATGCCAAGGGCCTGATCAAGTCCGCCATCCGCGACAACGACCCCGTCATCTACTTCGAGCACAAGGGTCTCTATCGCCGCATCAAGGAGGACCTGCCGGCCGGGGACTACACCGTGCCCATCGGCCAGGCCAAGGTGGTGCGCGAAGGGCGGGACTTGAGCATCATCACCTACGGCGCCATGGTTTGGGTGGCGCTCGACGCCGCCGATACGCTGGCTGAAGAGGGTGCGTCTGTCGAGGTGGTGGACCTGCGCACCCTGCTGCCGCTCGATCGCGAGACCGTCTGCGCCAGCGTGAAAAAGACGGCGAAGGCCCTGCTGCTGCACGAGGACACGCGCACCGGCGGCATGGCGGGCGAACTGGCCGCCAGTATTAGCGAGAGCGTCTTCGAATACCTGGACGCACCCATCCTGCGGGTGACCGCGCCCGATACCCCCGTTCCCTACAGCCCGCCGCTGGAGGACGCCTTCCTGCCCAATGCCCAAAAGGTCATCGAGAAGGCGCGCTGGCTGGTTCGCTATTGAGCCCCGCCCCGACTGCGCGCAAAACAGCTCCACGCCGGCGCACAGTTCATCGTCTATTAGAATAGGAACGCAAAGCCGGTAGTGTATGAACCGTCCGAACCAGCGCGGAATGACCTTGGTGGAGCTGATCGTGGCCTTCACCATCATGCTGATCCTGACCACCATGGCGGTGCCCATGGCCCGCTACAAAGTGCGCGTGGAACGCGAGCGGGACTTGCACCGTGCCCTGCGGGAGATCCGTGCGGCCATCGACAAATATAAGGATATTTGCGATCAGGGGTATTTCGGCCAGCCCAAAGCGGACACACGGTGTTACCCCGAGAGCCTGGACATCCTGGTGGAGGGTGTGAAAACCAATACCCCGGACGCCAAGAAGATGAAGTTCCTGCGCAGCATCCCGCGCGACCCGTTCACCCTGACCAAGGAGTGGGGATTGCGCAGCGACCAGGACGAGGCGACCAGCGCGACCTGGGGCGGCGAGAACGTCTTCGACGTGTACAGTAAGACCACCGAGAGGGCGCGCGACGGGTCATCGTATGCCGATTGGTAAGGCTCCGGGGCGCTTTCAGACGCACATGCTCGAGTCGGAGCCGCGACCGTGAGGGAGCGGTGGCCGCCCTTCTTTCTCCCGCAACAAACTGGCCGCACAGCCGTCTAATTTGGGGGCGCTGAAAGCCGATCGCCGACAGCTTGCTCCACAGAGAGGGGACTGCCGGACCATGCTCGCCAAAGATCTCCTGCACGCCACGCGCGGATTGCGGAACAGCCCCGCATTCGCCATCACTTCCATCTTCACCATCGCGCTCGGCATCGGCGCGAGCACGGCCATCTTCAGCGTGGTGAATGCGGTCCTGCTCCAGCCGCTGCCCTACCCCGAGGGCGGGCGGCTGGCGCTGGTGGAGAGCGATCTGCGGCACCGCAACGTCGTCAATTTCCCCTTCTCCGCCCCCGATTTCGACGACTTGCGCCACCAGGCGACCCTGTTCCAGGAATTCGCCGCGGTCAACACCGGCCGCGTCGTGGTCACCGGCGACAATGCCGAATCCGAGCAGATCCGCACCGGCGGCGTGACGCCCAACTTCTTCCGCATGCTGGGCGCGCGCATCGAACTGGGGCGCGACTTCGTGGACGCCGATGCCACCCCGCCGCCGCCGGTCGCGCCCCCTCCTCCGGGTGCCGCGGCTCAACCTGGGCCGCCGCCACCGCCCGCCATGACCATCCTTAGCCACGAGTTCTGGAAGCGGCGCTATGGCGGCGATCCCAACATTCTCGGCCGCACCATCGATTTCGGGGGCGGCGGCAAGGGGCAGGTGGTGGGCGTTCTGGAGCCGGGCTTCGAACTGCTGCTTCCACCCAAGGCCGGTGTGGAGCGGCAGGCGGAGACCTGGGTGGCCTTGCGCGTGGATTTCGCGGGCGGGCCAAGAAACGATGTCTTCCTGCGCGTCATCGGGCGCCTGCGGCCGGGCGTGACCGCGCAGGCCGCGCAATCAGAGGCCGACCGCATTGCCGCCGACCTGCGCCAGCGCTTCGCCATCAAGCAAACGGCCGGCATGTATCTCCGCGTGGAGCCCATGCGCCAGCATCTGGTGGCCGAAGTGCGCCCCGCCATCCTGGCGCTAATGGGCGCAGTGACCTTCCTGCTGCTGATCGCTTGCGCCAACGTGGCGAACCTCCTGCTGGTCCGCGCCGCCGCCCGCGCCCGCGAGCTGGCCGTGCGCGCGGCCCTGGGTGGCAATCGATGGGACCTGGTGCGCCAGATGCTGGCCGAGAGCCTGCTGGTGGCGGGCTCGGGCGCGCTTCTCGGCCTGGGGCTGGCGCGCCTCGGAATCAACCTCCTCGTCGCCCTGGGGCCGCGCAACCTGCCGCGGCTCGATGCCGTGACCATCGACCCCATGGTGCTGGCCTTCACCGCCGTGGCCGCCGTGGCCGCCGCTACCGCCTTCGGCTTGCTGCCCGCCCTGCGCGCCTCCCGGCCGGATATCATGGACGTGCTGCGCGCCAGCGGGCGTACCACCGGCCTGGGATCCGGGCACTTGCTGCGCAACGCCGTGGTGGTCACCGAAGTCGCGCTGTCCTTTGTGCTGCTGATCGGCTGCGGCCTCATGCTGCGCAGCTTCATCGCGCTCACGCGCACCGATCCGGGCTACCACGCCCAAGGCGTGCTCACTTTTCTGCTTCCGGTGACCACCGCCCGCGGACCGCAGCAGCGCGCCGCGTTCATGAACGACTTTCGCGGCCGCGTGCGCGCCTTGCCGGGCGTGAAGTCCGTCTCCGCCTCCTCGACCCTCCCCCTGGACGGCTCTACTCCCCTGGCGCGGTGGGGCACCGAAGCGGCGGCCGCCGACCCGGCGAAGTTCCAGCAGGCCAACGTGTTCAACGTGCTGCCCGGCTATTTCGATACGCTGGGCACGCGTCTGCTCGCCGGCCGCACCTTCACCGAGGCCGACAATGCCCCGGAACCGCGCGTGATGATCATCGACCAGCTTTTGGCGGGGCGTGCCTTCCCGCACGAATCCGCCGTGGGCAAACGCCTGCTCGCGCGCATTCAGACGCCGCAGCCGGAGACGTTCGAGGTGATCGGCGTAGTGGCGCACCAGCGCCACGACTCGCTGGCCGTGGACGGTCACGAGGCCATGTACGTCACCGATGGCTACGGGCGGTTCGGCAATGCCATCCGTTGGGAAGTGCGCACCGACGGAGACCCCATGCGGGTGGCCCCGCTGGTCCGCGCCGAGATCGCCCGATTCGATAAGCGCCTGGCGGTGGCCGATGTGCTGCCCATGACCGTGTACGTCGAGCGCGCGCAGGCGCAGACCCGCTTTGCCCTAACCGAACCTTCGCAGTTCGACAGGTCTGAAGCGGGAAAATCTTTTGTTTTCAACAAAGGCACTCCGAAGGTC
>JADGNR010000415.1 GCA_017883415.1 Bryobacteraceae bacterium
AGATCAACTTCCTGATTCCCAACGACGCGCCCGTCTCCGGTAACGCCGATCTGCTGGTGGTGCAGGCCTCCACGGGGCAGGTTCTGGGCGCCGGTTCGGTGCCCATGAGTCCGGCCTCACCCGGGATTCTGCTCCCCAATCCGACGGTCATCGGCAATGCGCTCGGGCCGGTGCAACAGGCGGCGGTGCTCAACCAGGACAGTTCCCCCAACAGCCCCACCAACCCGGCCAAGCGGGGAGACATCATCCAGATCTTCGCCGTCGGCCAGGGCTTTCTGCCGGATGCTCCGCTCGACGGCTCCGCGGCTCCGACCGACCATTTCATCAATACGCCCACATTGCCCACGGTGGTCATCGGGGCCTGCAGCGTGGACGATGCCGCCTGCACGAAAGAGAGCGGCGAGCATATCAAGTTCTCCGGGCTGGCGCCGACGTTTGCCGGAGTCTGGCAGCTCAACGTCCAGGTGCCGCAGAATACCGATATCACCAATCCGCAGGTGGTGATCGGCCTCATCGTGAACGGCGTGAACTCGTTCGACTTTACCCGGTACCGGACCTTCTTCTACGTGAAGTGAGCCAGTGGGATAGGCCTCCCGGCCTGTCCCCAAAGTACCTTCGGTCCGCCAAAGGGGCAGGCCGGGAGGCCTACCCCACCGGCGGCCGCTCCCGCGAAGCGGTTTCGGCGGCGCGCGTGCGCTTCAGCGCATACATGTTGCGGTCGGCTTCGTCCAGCGCTTCCCGAAGCGGGCGGTTGCGGGCATCGGCGGTGCCCCAACTGAACGAGATGGGCAGCACGCCGAATCCGCGGACGCGGAAATCGCGCAGGCGCACTTCGATATCGGCCATGCGCTTGCGAGCCACCTCGGGCCGCTGGTTGTGGAACAGGATGACGAACTCGTCGCCACCCCAGCGGAACGCCTCGTCCTCGTGACGGATGGAGGCCTGCAACAGGTTGCCGATGTTGCGCAGGATCTCGTCTCCCACCAGGTGGCCGTACCGGTCGTTGACTTCCTTGAACTCGTCCATATCGCAGACCGCCACCACGCATTCGAACTCGCCGGGCCGCTCGATGCGCCGCGTCAATGCCGCCTGATTCAACAGCCCGGTGAGACGGTCCAGGTCCAGGCTGTGCGTGTGGTCGCGGCGCAGGTGGTCCAGCTCCGCGGAAATCTCCGCTACCCGCCGGATCTGGCTTTCGCTCCACATGGCCATGGCCGCGAACGCCAGCAGGCAGTGCAGCGCGAAATCGTAGTAGGTCTCGTGCTGCAGGTAGCGGGCCCACACCGGTGCGCCGCCGCTATTGAAAAGATACAGAAAAATGATGGCATGTTCGATGAAAGCCGCCGCCAGCAGCAACAGCGAGAAACGGAACACCCGCGCCCCGATTCCGGTGTGGCGCCGGAGCACGATGAAATTGTACAAATACACAAAACCGAGCACCAGGGCGTGCGAAGCGTGGTACGCCTCCAGGCGGGAATGCAGCCCGAGAGCCCAGACCAAGGCCACGAAAATCGGCAGAATGGCGATCAGGCGCAGCACCGCGCGCCAGTCCTTGATTCCGGCGGAAAAGCCGGCGCGCGCCGCCGACATCAGCACGATGACGAAGGCGAATTCGAAGGTGGCGTAGGGCGCCAGCCATCCCGCATGGGCTGTGAGGAGCAGTTCCAACCCGAAGAAGGCCGCCAGCATGCGGAGCAGCCAGGCGATCGCCCACAGGCCGAAATAGACCACGCGCGACTGCCGGTACAGGAACAGAAACACCATCCCGAACAGCAGCGCCCCAATCTCCTGGATATAGAAGGCGGTGATATCCGGGCTGGGGGTGAAAATGTTCATCGGCTCAGTCTCCGTCGAGCGCGTGCCGCCGGATGGCGCGCGCCTGGCCGGTGGCCTCGTCCACGTCCACGATGACGGCGTGCAATTCGGGGCATTTGCTGGCCGCCTCCATGCGCACCGGCAGCCCGGTGAGAAAGCGCCGGATGATCACCTGGCTGTCGACGCCGATCACCGAATCGTACGGCCCGGTCATGCCGCAATCGGTCTGGTACGCCGTGCCGCCCGGGAGAATGCGCGTGTCGGCCGTGGGCACGTGGGTATGCGTCCCTACCACCGCCGAGACGCGGCCGTCGAGGTACCGGCCCATGGCGATTTTCTCGCTGGTCACCTCGGCGTGAAAGTCGAGGAACTTCACCTTTACGGCCGGGTCGAGCGACGCCAGAATCTGGTCCGCCTTGCGAAAGGGGCAATCGATCGACGCCATGAAAACACGGCCCTGGAGATTGAGCACGGCGCAATCCACCCCGTTGCGCGCGCGCAGCACGACCACGCCCCCGCCGGGAGCGTCGGGATAGTTGCCGGGCCGCAGCAGGCGCGGCTGCCGCGCGAAGTAATCGAAGAGCTCTTTCTTGTCCCAGACATGATTGCCCGAGGTGAGCACATCCAGGCCGAGGGAAAAGAGCTCCTCGGCTATCGCCGGCGTGATCCCGAAGCCGCCCGCCGCGTTCTCCGCGTTGGCGATGGCCAGATCGATGCCGTTGGTGGCGATGATGTCCTGCAGATGGTCGGCGACGATCCTGCGTCCGGGAGAACCAAAAATATCCCCAATGAAGAGAATGTTCATTCCTAGGACTTCACGGTAACACGGGAGTGGCTGGGGCCTGGGGGCCAGGGGCTGGGGGACGGTGCGGCCCTTCGGGGCCGGGCTCTTTTGGCGCCGGGATGCGGTTCGGACCCGGACGGAAGCTGGGGGCGGGCGCCGGAATTCGGGATCGGCCCCAGCCCCCAGCCCCTAGCCTCCGCCTTCCTGCTACTGTCAGAGTAATGTCTACCGAAGCCCAGCGCACGCGCCGCTACGTCCGGGTCCGGCGGGTGGATGAATGCCGCACGCTCGACGACCTGTTCACCCACTGTCTGCCGGCATTCGGCGGCGCGTATCTACGGCGCGTCTACCAGATTCTGGACCGCGCCATCGGGCTGGGATGCCCCTTGACGCTGGCCGTCTCCGGGCCGGTGACGGTTTCCGGCCAGCATCACGCCTGGCTCATCCCGCTGGTCGAAACCGGCTGGGTGGCGTACTTGAGCACCACCGACGCGGTCTGCTACCACGATGGCCATCGCAGCCTGGACGCCTACAAGTCCGGACCCATCCACGAGGTCCCGATCTCGAGCGACGACGCCCTGTTGCGCGAGGATGGCACCATCCGGGTCACGGACATGGCCTTCGACGAAGGCGTGCTGCTCGACCAGGACCGCTTCGTCAGCGCCGTGCTGGCACGCCCCGAGTTCCAGCGGAAAATGACCGGCACGGAGCTGCGCTACCTGCTGGGCAAATACTATGCCGCCCAGGAAGAGCGCAACGGCGTCGCGCCCGGCCTGCTGGCCACCTGTTACCGCTACGCCATTCCGGTATTCGTGGGCGCGCCCGGCGATGGCAGCGTGTTTCTGAATTCCATGAAGCTCTGGGCGATGCGCGAGGCGGGCCTGATTGAGGACTACGCTTTCGACCTGGACCTCCACGCGGAAGTGTTCGAGGCTTGCGCGTATCACCGCTGGGGCCTGTTCGATCACGGCGCGCACGCGCTCGCCACGGTGATCCTGGGCGGCGGCGTGCCCAAGAACTACAACCTCCAGCCCGAGCCCGCCCTGGGCCAGGTGCTGGGCCTGCCCGGCGTGCGGGGCTACCAGTTCGACGTGCAGATTGTGACCGCCCCAGTGACCGATGGCTCGCTCTCTTCCTGCCCTCCGGCCGAAGGCGTGACCTGGGGCAAGGTGGACAAGGATACCTATCTCCACACCACGGAGAGCATGCAGGCGGACTATTCCGTGGTCATGCCGTTTCTGGTCAAAGCGCTGCTCGATAACCGCGCGCGCTACGCGGAAATGGTGGCGGCCGAAGGGGAGGCGCCGGTGTTCGCGCGGGAGCCCAAGGCCGCGGGCTATCTGCGCTCGCGCGCGGGCTACCGCCTGTTCGAGGAGCGCGAGGAGTTGTGCCGCCGCCTTACCACGGACGTTCGCGCCAACCGCGAGTGGCTGCTGGAGAGCCTCGCTTACCCCCTGGCCGGCGACTGAAATCGAATCGCCCGGTCGAACGGCTACATTCAGGGTCGGTCCCGGTCGTCGGGTTCAACGTCGGGGACTCTGTCCAGTGCGGCAAGAAATTTTTCGCGGGCGCCGCGCGCGGCCCGCTGCTGCAGCCGCTCCCAGGCAGAGAGTTGTTCGGCGAACGCCGAGGCGAAGACCTCATCCACGGAAACGTGTAGCGCCTGAGCGATCGCAAGCGCCTTTTGGTACAGCTCGTCGGGCACGCTGACAGTGATGCTCATTGGCCTGCTCGCAACATCCTCAGGAATTCCGCCGGCGTTGTTACCACAACACCAAGCTGTTCCACCCCCGCACTAAAGCCACTTCCAGAATACGCTCCGTCGCATCCCGCGAGTTCCCGCCATGGCCATACCCCAGCTCCACAGGCCCCATCCGGGAGCCGTTTTGGGCGAAATGCCCAAACATCCTCCTAACAGATTGATTTTAAAGGATAGAGGTCTACCGTTTTGGGCGAAATGCCCAAAGTCACTGTCGGGGGGGGCGGCGCGCTCGCGCTGACGACCTCATCAAGCAACAGCGCATGACGTCCGGTGCCGTGCTTCCCCCAAGGGCGGCAGTACGACCGCACGCAAACATGCCCAGGCGTCCCCAACAGCGGCAGTCCTGCCATCAGAGACTATTGTCGATCATGCGGTTCCGGTTCCACGTCGGGGATTTCGTTTAAGGCACGCTCAAACTCCTCCCGGCTGAATAGGTGAGCCCTCGTCTCGATGTACGCGCGGTTAGCAAGCCGGCTTGCGAGTAACGAAGACACAAAGTCATCTACCGAGACGTGGTCTCGTGCGGCCAGTTCGGCGGCCTTGTTGTACAGGTCCTCGGGAACGGCGATGCTTTTGCTCATATTCCCTCTCCTTTCATTGTCCGCAAAAACTCACCCGGTGTCACTACCCGGACTCCGAATCTATCGATCTGCGCGAAGTGTCTGGCATTGTGGGTCACGATAGCGTCCGCACGGCCCGCTATCGCCACGTCCAGAAGAAATTCACCTCCCGGGTCTGGGAGGAATGGCCTGAAACTGAAGTGTATTTCGACTCTCCTGCCCGTGAAGCAAAAGGCTCGGATGATGGCGTCAACGGTGCCCT
>JADGNR010000122.1 GCA_017883415.1 Bryobacteraceae bacterium
CGACGGCGCAAACGTGCGCGTCTGCGGTGGCTCCGCCGGAATCTTCGCGCGCCGCGCGACCCACTGGCGCGTGTCCATATCGTCCCCGACGCGCACCGTGCCGGTTAACTCTTCGCCCGCCAGGCGGCCTTCAAACACGCCCCACCGGTCGCCGTTAGGCCGTGTGCCGGTAAATTTAAGGACGCCGTTCTGGACTGTGCCCTCGAGCTTCACCTCGTTCAGCGTTCCGGTCAGCTTCTCGCCGTCCAGCGTTAGCTCCACGCGGGCGGGCGCCACCTCTTCCCCAAAACTCACCAGGTAAAAAACCCAGGAGCCGGCGAGATCGGCGGCTCCCAGGACCGGCGCCAGAGCGAGCAGGAACAGCGCAAGTCGGTTCATCGTGGGCCCCCGCGTCTTACTTTGCCCGCGTGGCGTCCATTTTGGCTTTCATGGTCTGGCCGTCCGGCGAGGTTACGGTAACGTCGCCTTTGATGTGGTCGCCGTCCAACACCAGGTCCAGCTTGTATAGTGCGCCGTCCGGGGAGCGCACCTCGCCGGTGATCTTGTTGTTCTCGATCTTCCCTTTCTCAATGGGCCACTGTTCCCCCTCGTCGGGGCCGCCCGTGCCGGTCAACTCGGTTCCGTTCTGTTTCAGCACCATGAACGCGGCGCTGTCGTCCGTATTTCCGTCCGGGCCGGTCATCGTGAACGTTCCCGACCATTTCCCGGTGACGTCCGCTGCCGCTGCCGGCTGCGCCAGAGCCACCAGCGCCACCAGCATCAAAAAACACACCAATCCCTTCATGAACACCTCCGCACACCTAAGACGTGGATCATTCAGAAAAAGTTTAATGCATTTTCGAGCGGGCCGCGCGAATGGATTCGTTATCACACTTGTGAACGGAATCGCGCATGCTACCATTGGGCAATCCTGAGATGAGGGGTTCCATCTCCCACAAGGCCTTCGCCATCGCCCTCGCGCTGGCGGCTCCTCCCGCAATCATTCTCTACCCGCAGGTGCACGATGCCAAAATTCGCGCGCTGGCGCTGAGCGTGGCTTTGGCCGGGATGGCGCTGGCCTGGTGGTACGCGGCGTCGCTGGCGCGGCGCCTCCGCCGCATGACCCTCTTCGTCCAACGCATTCTGGACCCCGGCGCCGCGCGGCCCCAGTTGCGGACCGGCGGCGACGAATTGGGTGAACTGGCCCGAGCCCTTTCCCGCAGGGCGCCCGAAATCGAGGACCTGGTGCACCGCCTCGGCACGGAGCTTACGCGGCGCGAAGCCCTCCTGGCGAGTATGTCGGAGTCGGTGGTGGCCGTGGACGCGCAGTTGAACGTGACGTTCTGCAATCCTTCGTTCCAGCAAATGGTAGGCGACCACGGCGTGGTGGAAGGCGTTCCCCTCATCAAGATCGTGCGCGATCCCGGCCTGTTTCGCGTCTTCGAGCGGGCAATCGATTCGGGCGAAACGGTGCGCGCGCGCCTCCGCCTGCCGGCCGCCGGGGGCCGTTCCTTCGACATCTATGCGGCGCCGCTATCGGGCAGCGCCCCGCGAGGCGCTTTTGCCATCCTGCATGACGTGACCCCCATCGAGCGGCTGGAGCGGACCAAGCGGGATTTCATCGCCAACGTATCGCACGAGTTTCGCACGCCGCTGGCCATCATTCGCGGCTACGCCGAGACGTTGCTGGAAGGCGGGCTGGAAGACCGGGAGAACCGCCGCCGGTTCGTCGAGATCATCCAGGCCAACGGCGTGCGCCTGAATAACATCGCCGTCGACCTGATCGCCTTGTCGGAGCTCGAGGCCGGCAGCCCGGAAACCGCTCCGGGGGCGGTGCGCGTAGCCGAAGTGGTTTCCGGCGCGCTGCGCGCCATCGAGCCGGCGGCGCGCCTGCGCGGTGTGCGCCTCGATTCCGGGCCCGTCCCGGAGGTCCAGATCCTGGGCTACGGAATCCGCTTCGAACAAGCGCTGGTCAACCTGCTCGATAACGCCGTCAAGTTCAACAAGCCGGATGGGGAGGTGCATGTCGAAGTCCGCACCCGCGGCGACCGGGTCGAGGTCTCCGTCGCGGATACCGGGCTGGGAATCCCCGCCGAAGATCTTTCGCGCATTTTCGAACGATTCTATCGCGTGGATAAGACCCGTTCCCGGCAAGTCGGAGGGACCGGGCTCGGACTGTCCATCGTGAAGCACGCCATCGAACAGATGAACGGCGCCGTGGCGGCCGAAAGCCAGTTGGGCAAGGGTTCCAGGTTTACCATCACCCTGCCGCGGTACCGGCACGTGTGAGCGATCCTTAACCGCGCAGTCATCGTACAGTAACACGGCTTCAGTAACCTCAAACCTTGGTTCCCATCTCTGTTTCCGAATCCGGATGCGCGGGTGGAGGCGCATCGCGGCGTCGCGCCTTCGCGCACCGCAATCCGCAACTTGCAATCGAATTCTCTTGGGAGGAAATCTCTGAATGATCAGATCGCGAACGGCAGTATTGGCATTGTGCTCGATGACGGTGGCCTTTCTCGGGACGGGCCGGGCGGCCGATCCGCCGGCGAATCCGAACCCCGCATCCACCACCAACGTTTCCCCGGAATTGGCGAAACTGAAAGCACAACTGGACGAACAGAAGCAGCTCATCGAGCAACTGCGCACCGCGCTTGAAGCGCAGCAGAAGATGCTCGATCAGATGGCCGCCTCGCCGCGGCGCATGATGCCCAACCTGGGAGAAGTGGCGTCCACTACGCCCACGCTCCCTTCGGCCCCGGCCAACGCGCCGCCGGCCCCTCGCCCGTTCGATGCGCCGGCGCCGCAAGGGCCGGAAACCGCGGCCCCGGCGCCGCTGCAAATTCAGATCGGCGACACCACCATCATGCCGGTCGGATTTATGGACGCCACGGCGGTGTGGCGCGACAAAAACGCGGGCTCGGGGATCGGCAGCAACTTCAGCAGCATCCCGTTCAACAACACCACCGCCGGCAAACTCGGCGAATTCCGCTTCAGCCCGCAAAACTCCCGCCTGGGCTTCCGCGTGGACGGCAACTGGAAGGGCGCCCACTTCATCGGCTACAACGAGTTCGACTTTCTGGGCACCAGCGGATCCAATAACCTGGGCGTGACCAACGGCGCCTTCGTGCCGCGCCTGCGCCTCTTCTGGGTGGATGTGCGCAAGGGCCAGTGGGAAATCCTGGGCGGCCAGAGCTGGAGCATGCTCACCCCCAACCGCAAAGGCATCTCCGCGCTGCCGGGCGATGTGTTCTTCAGCCAGACCATCGACGTGAACTACATGATCGGTCTTCCCTGGACCCGCCAGCCCGGCGTCCGTTTCCTCTACCATCCCACCAGCCAGGTGACGCTCGGCGTCTCGCTCGAGAATCCCAACCAGTACATCGGCGGCTCGGCCGGCGGACCCGCGATCGTGCTTCCCGCGGCTCTCACCGCCCTGGCCGGCACGCAACTCGATAATTCGAGCAACGTGCTGGTGACGCCCAACGTACACCCCGACATCATCGCCAAGATCGCCTTTGACCCGAGTTCCAAGGTCCACGTGGAAATCGCCGGCATCGAGCGCACCTTTAAGGATTGGAACCCTGCTACCAATCAGTATTCCACCAAGGCGGCCGGCGGCGGATCGCTCAACGCCAACTTCGAAGTGGTCAAGAACTTCCGCCTGATCACCAATAACTATTGGAGCGATGGCGGCGGCCGCTACATCTTCGGCCAGGCCCCGGACGTGGTGGTGCGCGCCAACGGCAGCATCAGCCCGATCCATGCCGGGGGCACGGTGGACGGATTCGAAGCCGTGGTCCACAAGAATACGCTGCTGTACTCCTACTATGGCGGCCTCTACGTGGGCCGCAACGTGGCCATCGACGCCAACGGAACCAGCCTGGTCGGCTACGGTTTCCGGGGCTCGGCCAACAGCCAGAATCGCGCCGTACAGGAACTCACCTTCGGCTTGAATCAGACCTTGTGGAAAGACGCTAAGTATGGCGCGCTCAACTTTATGGCCCAGTACGAGTACCTGTTTCGCAACCCCTGGTTCGTGGCCGCCAATGCGCCTAAAGCCACGCACGACAACACGGTTTACCTGAACCTTCGCTACACGCTTCCGGGCGGCGCGCCCGCGATCAAGTAGGGTAGGCCTCCCGGCCTGCCCGCGCCGAAGGCGCTTCGTAACAGTACTGTAACATTCGAGTGAGAAAATTGAGGTGACAACACAAATGAAGAGATTGCATCTGGCCCTTACGGGATTGCTGATGGCGGGCGCCTCCCTCGCGACGGCGCAGCAGATCAATGCCGCCGGCGCCACCTTCCCCGCCGTGATCTATCAGAAGTGGTTCCAGGATTATCACGGCAAGCATCCCGACGTGCAGGTCAATTATCAGTCGCTCGGTTCCGGCGCCGGCATCCAGCAGCTCACGTCGGGAACGGTGGATTTCGGCGCGTCCGATATGCCCATGACCAACGACCAGATCGCCGCCATGAAAGTGAAGCCCCTGCACTTTCCCACCGTATTGGGCGCCGTGGTGCCCATTTACAACATCGAAGGCGTTGGCCCGGACCTCAGGTTCTCTCCCGAGACGCTGGGGGGCATCTTTCTGGGCTCCATCAAGAAATGGAACGATGGCTCTCTGAAGAAAGACAACCCCGGCGTAAACCTTCCCGACAAGGACATTGTGGTGGTCCACCGTTCCGACGGCAGCGGCACGACCTTCGTGTGGACCGATTACCTGTCGAAGGTCAGCCCCGAATGGAAAAGCAAAGTCGGCGCCAACACCTCGGTGAGCTGGCCCACGGGCATGGGCCAAAAGGGGAACGAGGGTGTGGCCGGCCTGGTGCAGCAGCAGCCCAACTCCATCGGCTACGTGGAGCTGATTTACGCGGCTAAGAATAAGGTGAGCTACGGCACGGTAAAGAACGCGGCGGGGACCTGGGTAAAGCCGAGCCTGGAATCGGTGACCGAGGCGGCGGCCGGCGCAGCCAAGGCCATGCCGGAAGATTTCCGCGTCTCCATCACCAACTCGCCGGGAAAAAACGCGTATCCGATTGCCTCGTTCACATGGCTGCTCATCCCCGAGAAGTTCTCCGACGCCAACAAGGCCAAGAGCATCAAGGTATTTCTCCAGTGGATGCTGGCCGACGGCCAGACGTACGCCGCGGGCCTCGACTACGCGCCGCTTCCCAAGGAAGTGGTGGCCAAGGAGATCAAGCAGATCGCGCGGATTCAGTAAACGCTTATGTCTACTCCAGCGGCTGTGGCAGCTCCCTTCACGGAACGGCGAGGAACGCAAACGGGCGACGTGGTCGCCCGTTTGATCACCCTGGCCTTCGCGGCGGCCATTTTGCTGGTTGCCCTGCTGCTGGTGCGGCAGCTCTGGATCGGCTCCGCTGCGGCGCGCCACAGCCTGGGCTTTGGCTTTCTAAGGTCAAGCGAGTGGAATCCCGTGACCGAGAAGTTCGGCGCCCTGCCGTTCATCTACGGGACGGTAGTGACTTCGGTGGTGGCGCTGCTGATCTCCGTGCCGCTCGGGTTGGGCGCGGCCATCTTCCTCTCGGAGCTGGCGCCGGCCGGCGTTTCTAACGGGATGACGTTCCTGATCGAGCTGCTGGCGGCGATCCCCAGCGTTATCTATGGGATGCTGGCGATCTTCACCCTGGTCCCGCTGATGCGGAACTATGTCGAGCCGTTCCTGAAAACCACCCTCGGACGGCTGCCGCTCTTTCAAGGCCCGGCCTACGGCGTGGGCTACCTCACGGCGGCCATGATTCTGGCGGTGATGACCATTCCCTTCATCATCTCGGTGTCGCGTGAATCTCTGCTGGCGGTGCCGCGCGAGCAGCGGGAAGCCGCCCTGGCGCTGGGGGCGACGCGCTGGGAGAGCACCTGGCAGGTGGTGGTGCCGTATGCCAAACTCGGTATCCTGGGATCGGTCTTCCTGGGACTGGCGCGCGCCTTGGGTGAGACCATGGCGGTCACCATGGTCATCGGCAACGATCCCAAAATCAGCGCTTCGCTGCTGGCGCCGGGCTATACCATCGCCGCGGTGATCGCCAACGAATTCACCGAAGCCACAGGCACGATCTACCCATCGGCGCTGGTGGAGCTGGGGCTGGTGCTGTTTGGCCTGACCATCGTCATCAACGGCGTGGCGCGGCTCATGATTATGGCCACCACGCGGAAGGGGTCCCGGCGGTGATGAACGGCCTATTGATGCGGCGTAAGATCGTCAACGGGGTGATGCTCTCGCTAACCGGTATCTTCACCTTTCTGACGATTTCGGTTCTCTTTTTGATCCTGGGATATCTGGTCTACTACGGCGGCCGCTCGCTCGACTGGCATTTCTTCACCCGCCTGCCGCTGTCGCCCGGCGAAAAAGGCGGCGGCATGGCCAACGCCATTGTCGGCACCGTGCAGATCGTCGGCATGGCCGCCCTCATCGGCCTCCCCATCGGGTTCCTCGCCGGCGTGTATCTGGCGGAATTCGAAGACCGGCGGTTCGCTTCCTTGGTGCGCTATGTGGCCGACCTGTTGAACGGCATTCCCTCCATCGTGGTCGGCCTGCTCGCGTGGTCGCTGGTGGTGGTTCCCATGCGGCGATTTTCCGCCCTGGCCGGCTCCATCGCGCTCAGCGTCATGCTGGTCCCCATCGTAACGCGGCAGACCGAGCAGTTCCTCCGCGAAGTTCCCTCCACCCTGCGCGAGGGAGCGCTGGCGCTGGGCGCCAGTAAATGGAAGATGATCGCCACGGTGGTGGTGCCCGCCGGCAGTAAGGGCGTGCTCACCGGCATGATCCTGGGGGTCGCGCGCATTGCCGGCGAGTCGGCGCCGCTCCTGTTCACTTCGCTCAACAATCAGTTCTGGGGTGGCCTCACCCAGCCCACCGCCTCCCTGCCCCAGATGATCTACACCCACGCCATTTCGGCTTATGAAGACTGGCACCAGCAGGCGTGGGCGGCGGGGCTGGTTCTGATTACCCTGGTGCTGGTGGCCAACATCGCCGCTCGCCTGGTTTTAGCGAGAGGGATTTCCGTTCCACGTGGCTGATACCGAGACGCTTATGTACACCTTGCCCGAATCCGTGTCGCCGTCGAAACCTTCCCGGCAAGAGAAGGAAAACCGTTTGCCAGACAGTCCCGCACGGGAACTGAGCCCCAAACTGCGGGCCAGCAATGTGAGTTTCTTCTATGGCGCCTTCCAGGCCCTGTTCGATATTTCGCTCGACATGCTCTCCGGCCGGATTACCGCGCTGATCGGTCCTTCCGGCTGCGGCAAATCGACGTTCCTGCGGAACCTCAACCGCATCAATGAAACCGTGCGCAACGCGCGCATGGAAGGAAAAGTTCTGCTGGATAACGAAGACGTGTGCAGCGTGGACGTCACCAGCCTGCGCCGCCGCGTGGGCATGGTGTTCCAACGCCCCAATCCGTTCCCCAAGTCGATCGCCGACAACATCGCCTACGGCCTGCGCATCAACGGCATGGCGTCCCGCAGCGAAATGCGCGACCGCGTGGAGCATAGCCTTAAGCGGGCGGCGCTCTGGGATGAAGTCAAGGACAAGCTCAACGACTCGGCCTACGCCCTCTCGGGCGGCCAGCAGCAGCGCCTGTGCATTGCCCGCGCTCTGGCCGTCGATCCCGAAGTCCTGCTGCTCGACGAGCCCTGCTCGGCTCTCGATCCCATCGCCACCGCCAAGATCGAAGACCTGATGTTCAGCCTCAAGGACCAGTGCACCATGGTCATCGTCACCCACAACATGCAGCAGGCCGCCCGCGTCGCGGATTTCACCGGCTTCTTTCTCCTGGGCCGCCTGATCGAATACAACAAGACCGATATTATCTTCCGCACCCCGGCACGCAAGGAGACCGAAGATTACATCACGGGAAGATTTGGATAGGCGAATGGTGCTTCAATGGAATCGCCCGGCGCGCTGGCGAACCAGCCGGAAATGGGAGGGGCCCCGATGCGACACTTCACTGTCGAACTCGAGGAGTTGAATCAGAAGCTGTTGCAGATGGGCGGGCTGGTGGAGTCCGCCATTCACCGCAGTGTACGCTCCCTGGTCGAGCAGGACCGGGATCTCGCCGAACAGGTGATTCGCGACGAGCCGCAGATCAACCGGATGGAGATGGAGATCGACGGCCTGGTCACCCGCCTGCTCGCCTTGCGCCAACCGGTGGCCCGCGATCTCCGCTTCCTCACCTCGGTGCTCAAGATCAATACCGACCTGGAGCGCATTGGCGATCTGGCCCAGCACATTGCCGAACGCTCGCTTTCGCTCATGCATCATCCGCTGGTGAAGCCCATGGTCGACATCCCCAAGATGGCGTCGTTGGTCCAGGCCATGCTGCTCAAGTGCCTCGACGCGTTTGTGCACGAAGATGCCGCCCTGGCCCGCTCCGTGCTCATCTCCGACGATGAAGTGGACGCCCTGCGCGATGCCGTCTACGGGGACCTGCTCGAGACCATGCAGCGCGACCCCGGAGTGGTGCCGGCGGCCGTCGATCTCATCTTCGTGGCCCGCAACCTGGAGCGCATCGGCGATCACGCCACCAATATCGCCGAAGACGTCGTATTCCTGGTGAAAGGCATCGACGTCCGCCACCACGCCGAAGACCATACCGACCTGACCATGCCCCGGGAGTGATGTGCCGCTTTTGTGGGGCAGGCGTTTTCGCCTGCCAACTCTGGCCCCCGCCCCCCGCCTGCTCGTGACCGCGGTTCAGTTTACCGCCGAGACCCGCTCGCTGCCGTCGGGAGCCAGCAGGGAGGCGCCCAGCTCCGTCTGGAGCCGGAGCGAGAGCGTGGTCAACGGATAGGGGGAATCGGGGCGAGCCAGATCGGGAATCTCCTCCAGAAGGCTTTCCATCGTGCCGATCTCGACCAGAGGCGCCGCCTTATGACCGGTCGCCTGCGCCAGAGCGCAGGCCAGGCGCACCAGATCGGCGACCGGTTCCAGCACCGTCTGCTTCCCGGTGTGGTGCTGCGAACATGCCGCCCCGAACTCCTCCAGCAGTCCCCACGTCTTCATGAGCCACAACCCCGCCGTGCAGTGATCCACCCGGAAGACCATCTGTTCCGCCGCCAGAAACTCTTCGTTGGTGCCGGCCGTACTGTCCAGCAATGTCGCGTACTGCCCGCAATTCAAGGCCAGCAGGCCGAGGCGGCCAATGTCGTGCATGAGCCCGGCGGTGTATGCCCGGTCCGGGTGGATCCGGTAAAACGGCGCGAGCCACTCCGCGATCACCGCCGTCGCTCGACTGTGCACCCAACAACGCTCGATCACCGGATGGTTTCCGATGGACCGGCGCATCCCGTCCAGCGCGGCTTTGGTGGCCAGCGCTTTGGTGCGCTCCGTCCCCAGCATCACGATCGCCCGGGCGATGGTATTGATCCGGTGGGCACTCGCGTACGCGGCGGAATTTGCCCTGGTGAGCACTTCCGCGCTTAAGGCGGGGTCGGAGTTGAGGAGTTCGGCAATCTCCAGTACGCAGTTGTCCCCGCCATCCAGCAGTCGCAGCAGCTTAAGGGCAACCGGGCGGAATACCGGGATTCGGCAAAGAAGCGCTTCGTTCACTTGACTGCGCTCCGGGACGCGGTCTTGCTTGGGTCTCATATGGACTCTTATCGGCTCCCCTCCACGCGCCCGCCATACTCTCCTTGGTAAGCTCCCGGAGACGATCCTGCCCCCCCCGCGCGGGCGGTTCCCTCCCACCCGCCGCCCCGGGAAGTCACCGGCTCAGCCGCGCGCCCCGCTCGTCGGAACCGGCCAGAGCCATCGCAGGGCTGTTGCCGCCCGCGGGCGGCATCACCAGAGAATGCAGGCTGTTGGTTTTCGCTTCGTAAAGACCTACCGTACCGCCTTCGGCCCCGGATTCCAGCCCCAACGCCTGATCGTTAATCACATTCTTCAGCGCATACAGTGCCAATTGAAATCGATCGTTCACCCCCACCTTTTTGAACAGACGGGAAAGATAGACCTTGATCGTCCCCTCGGTAATTCCCAGAGTGTACGCCAGTTGCTTGTTTTTGAGCCCTTGGGACAACAGGCTGACCAGTTGCCCCTCCCGTTTAGTGAGGGGGCTCCGCTTGGCCGATAGCACACTGTCCATCAGCTCTTTGGTGAACCATAACTGGCCGTTGCGCACGCCCGTCAGCGCGGCCAGGAAGGCCGGGGCCGGCAACTCGAGCGGAATCACGGCGCGCACCCCGGACTCCATGGCGTGGAACGCAAATTCCGGAGAAATGCCGTTTCCCCACAGCACCACCTGAGCGCGGATCATCCAACCGCGTATTTCCCGCAGCATCGTCAGGGTCGGCCCCGCAGCCACATCCGCCAGCACGATGTCGATCTCCCGGGACGCAAGGCACCCCGCCAGCCTGGTTGGGTCGCCGCACGTGCCCGTCAGCTCAAACTCCCCGGAGGCGCTGAACACCGACCGCAGTCCTTCGCTCAGAATGCAATTGTTGCTGATGAGAAATACATGGGTTCTTTCGTCGTTCATTTCTGCTCTTTAGCCGCCGGCTGCGGCGCCGCTCTGGGATTGTGGGATGCCCCTCACACTCTCCTTATCGGCCGTTTTGCCGCGGACTTTAGGGCAGGTCGGGTAGGCCTCCTGGGTTAGGCCTCCCGGCCTGTCCGGCACGCGCAGCGGGCCTTCGGCGCGGAAGCAGACCGGGGAGGCCTGCCTGGAGGCCTACCCCCCTGAGCCATGGCTGCCGCGCTCGATTTGCCCATACCCTGGAAGAGACGGGGCAGTAAAGGAGTCAACGCAGGAAAGGGTTGGCCGGCGTCCCCCGCCGGCCGAGACCATCGCCCTCCCCGGCCCCTGCGGGCCAAGGTGCCGCTCCCCTACTGTACGTTCAGCGTATAGCCGGCAGCGCAGTATTGCCGCGCGCCGGCCGTGGCGCAGAGGGTGAGCTGCGCCGCTCCCGAAGCTACCCCGGCGGGCACCCTCACGTTGACCTGTTGCACGCCGGGAACGTCCGGCGCGGGGCCGGCGTATAGCGGGACCAGATCCGACTGGCCGGCAATCCCCACCGAGACCGCCGCTCCGGCCGGAATGCCGGTGGCGAAGATCTGGAGGACGCTTCCCCCGGCCGCACCGCTGGCCGGCGCGTTCAGGCTGTTGTCCTGATTGAGCACGCCGTGGGCGAAAATGGCGGGCCACGCTGCCGCCAGCGCCACGGTGACCGGCACACTCGTCGCGCCATCCACCGTCACCACCATGGTGGCCGAGGTCTTGCCGTCCATCTCCGCCGGAACCTGCAGGTTGATCTGGGTGTCCCCGATGTAAAGCAGGACCGCCGCGCGGCCATCGAAGGTGACCGAGACGTCCTTCCCCGACAGGTGCGATCCCATCACCGTGCCCAATGAGCCTGCCACCAGCGGCGCCGCTTCAAACGTGGCCGCATTCACCACCTGGTTTACGGTCACTACCGGCGCGGCCGGCGGCGACGCGGGAGTGGGCGCTGCCGCTTGCACCGTCAGGGTCGCGGGAAGGACCTGCTTTCCCGCCAGCCCGGCATCCACCGTGATATTGGCGTGGTACGTGCCCGGCGCCAGCCCCTTGGGAAGGGCCCAGATAAAGAAACCGCCGTCGTTCACCCCCGACGTATCGTCCAGCAGCAGCCAGCCGGAGCCCTGCAGGTAATCGATACTGGCGGTCCAGCGCATGAAGCCGCCGCCCGCGTTGCGCACCAGCACCGCGCCGAGCTGCCCGGTCTGGTTGCCGCCCACCGCCGTAAGCTGGATCGGGTCGCCCTGAATCGAGAGCCGCGGAAAATACGGCGCGTCGCAATCGGGCAGTACGTCGCAGTCGGAGCCGGGCGTCACCCGCGCGAACCGTTGGATCGGCGCGGTGGCCGACGCCGTCTGCACCGTGGAAACCGGCGCCAGGGAAACGGTCTCCCGGGCCACCGCCGGCGCGGTCGTTTTGGACAGGCCGATGAAGGTGGGGAATTGGGCGCTCTCCTGCTGCACGGCATTGGCGTCCGCCACCTCGTACACCGCGAATCCCGCGCCGTTGCTGAGCGCCACTTCGCTGACCGCGTCCAGCGCCACCGCGCCGGGCCCCGCCGGTGTCGCCAGGGGGGTGCCGCCGGCGCCGCTGGCGTCCGCGCCGAAAACGCGGACCAGCAGCAGTGTGCCGCTTCCGGGAACGTACCGCCCGCCGCTCTGGGGCAGGCCCATGTCGCCCCCCGACGTGGGCTCGAGCGCGCTCGATCCGGCCACCATGTCCGGAATGAAAATCCGCGCGCTGGCCGGGAAATCCGAGTACTCCACCAGGAAACGCGTGCCGTTGTCTTCCACTCCGGTGCGCGGCAGAAATGCCGTGCCGAAGCCCTCGGTGAGCCGCGTCGAGGCGAAGGCGGTCTTCGCCCCAAACAGGTTCGCCAGGGTCAACGTGGCGGGCAGCGGCGAACCGGTGCAGACGATGCCCGTGTCCTGCAGCCTGATGAACAAACCCGGCGACGGGACCGCGACTGGAACTTGCGCCTGATCGACGGGAAGAAACGCCGGGTTGTTCGACACCAGTGTGGCCGCCACAAATTGCGGCGCCAGCACGCGCGACTGGTTCACATTGATCCGGATGTTGGAAATTTTGATGGTGTAGTTCCCGCCCGCCGGTACCGTCAGGTTGACGCCGAAGAACGTAAGACTGTGGTCGTTGATGAGCGTTCCGGGTATTCCGGTGGGCACGAATCCAATGCCCAGATCCACTGAAAGATCCGCTTCGCGAGTCTGGTTATTGGCATCCACACGGTTGGTGACGTTCACCGGAAAGTTCACCGTGAGGTTGCCCGATACCACGGCCCCGGGATTAGAACCGGAGCATTGCACAAGGATATCGCCCATCCGTTCGGTGAGCCCTTCGGCGCGCACCTGCGCGTGCACCGAGGAGACTATGCACCCTCCGGAAGCGGGCAGTGCCTGGGTTGGTTGCGTGGCGAGTAGGCTGAAACTTGCGAGGGCAAGCAGGCGATAGATTAGATTACCAATCGGAATATGGGGTCCCATCTAACCCCATTCTATCAGAACCGCTCTTGACGTCGAAGATTCCCGGCTCAGACTGGTTGACGCTCTGGCTGGCGTCTTCCATGGTCAGCTTCCAGGTGTCGCCGGAGCCGGTCATGGGGTCGATGGGAACGGCCCGCAGGTAGCCTTCCGATACCAGGTCCTGCAGTGCCTGCGGGGCCTTCTGCTTGTCGTAGGTGTAATTGTCGATGGAGGTCCGCAGCGTGAACAGGTTGTTGCGCAGCACGCTTTCCTTGGTACGGATGATGGTCCGGTTGTAGATGGGTATGGCGATCGAGATCAGAATCACGATGATCGAGATCACCACCATCAGCTCGACGAAGGTGAAGCCGCGCAGCCCTCGCCGCACCACAGCCGGTGCGCGGTCCCCTGCCGGCGGCGGACTACCATTCTGCATATTTCGTTCCATCGGGAGCCTTCTCCTCGGTCTTACTGTAAACGTCGAACAGGTTCTGGCTGCCCCAGCCGGTGGATTTGGGATCGTCCTGGTCGCTGCGCATCCCCCACTCCATCTTGCCCGTGAAGGGATCGCGCGGGATGCGCCGCAGGAACTTCAACTTCTTGCCATCCGCGGTATTCAGCTTCATGCCCGTCACCAGGATCTCCAGGGTTTCCGGGTAACAGTTGGTGCCCAGTTTGGTTTGCCCGAAGTAGCCCGCGTCGCAATTGTCCTTGTACTTGTCGATGGCCGTGCGAATTTCCTTCAGGGCGTAGCGCAGCTCGCGCTCCCGGTCCACGCGCAGCTTGGAGCGGGCCAGCGGCACCGCCAGCGTGGACAGGATCAGCAGGACCGTGAAGGCCACGATCAGTTCGATCAACGTCAGTCCGCGCTGGCTACGCCGTCTCATACCGCTTCACTTTACGTTGACCATCAATTGCGGGGTCCCCGATCCGATGGTC
>JADGNR010000416.1 GCA_017883415.1 Bryobacteraceae bacterium
TCTTGGAGTGGCACTCCGATCAGTGGACTTACCCGCAATCCGATGAAGCGTTTGGCAGGGGCCGGACTCAGCCTGGGAGGATTGGCAGGTAAGCTATTGATTCAATGATGGGTTAACGGCCGTCAATGGGTAGGAGGACGATTATTTGGGCGGTCGAAACCGTAACCTAAAACCTGAGGCCAAGTTCGAAAAAGTGCTGGAGGCTTACCGCTCACGCTGGTCCCAGCCGGGCTGTCGAGGCTGGATCTGCTAACGAATCACTCCGTGCCCTGATTGGCAAAGACCTCATTGAAGGGCCGATAAACCCTGGCGTCACGTTGCTTCCCCGACGTCAGATGTGCGTTACCGTTCCAGGACCCCGGATAGCGACAGCCAGTAAAAATGCGGGCCTGTTTAGATTCCTGCACAGAGCCGAAAAAAGGAGGGTTGGAAGAGCCATCGCCAAAATGTTTTGACGTTCCCATGCCTTTCCTTAGGCGTTCGCGCGTTGGACTTGGTTTGGGACTATATCTACGCAGCTTAGGTTCCTGAATATCGGTTTCTAGGCCTCGATTCGCCCGCCTAAAACCGGAGTCCGCACGGCTCGCGTGAGCCCGTTGCGTGCCCGGGCTGCCAGCCTGTTTTCCAGATCTCCAACTTTTTTACCACCGCCGGTGACAACCGATGGTACAGCCGGAGGTGTGTTCCCAACCAACCCAACAACCAACTAGCAGCAACCAAACCTTCAGAGGTGACTTATGAAAGAACGAGTGGTTTTCGAAGCCAATGTACCGTGAGTTTCCGGCAAGCGTGCGTGACGCCATCTGAGTCAGGTTGCTAAGTTCAGTCAGCCGCTGAGGTCGGCTGATATTGAACAACAAAAGTGCGTCACCCATTCCCGAGCCAATCGTTCAGTTGCAACGCCAATTGGATCAGTTTCGAAGCCTTCAGCCGCATCGAACCAGGCTGCCTGAAGCGCTTTGGCAGGCTGCCGTGAAACTGGCGCGGGTACACGGTCTGCATCCTGTTGCTCAGCCTTTGCGGCTGGACTATATGGGACTGAAGAAGCGGCTAGGCGAAGTTCCGGTAGTGCGAAGGAAGGCAGCCGCGCCGGCTTTCGTCGAACTGATCTCTGCGCATGCGGCGACGGCGACGGTCGGGGAGTGTGTGATCGAGTTCGAGTCCTCGGCTGGAAGCAAGATGCGCATTCAGTGGAAGAATTCCTCTGCGCCGGATTGGGCAAGCTTGCTTCGCGCCTGGCGGGAAGCGGAGCGATGATTCATATCACGGCGCAGATGCGCGTGCTGGTGGCAATCGAGTCAGTCGATGGACGCAAGGGCATTGACAGTCTCGTACGGGTTTGCCAGGAGAAGCTCTCTGAGGACCCAATCACCGGCTGTGTTTTCATTTTTCGGAGCCGCAGCGGAACGTCGATTCGGCTACTCAGCTATGACGGCCAGGGATACTGGCTGGCGCAAAAGCGTCTTTCCAAAGGGCGGTTTACGTGGTGGCCGGAGTCGACCTCAGCGGCCAAGCAATTAGAGGCTTACGAAGCCCAGCTGTTGATGGTAGCCGGGGATGTGTCGCGAGCCCACGCCGCGCCGATGTGGCGGCGAGTGAGCGTTCTGAAGTAAGAATCGAAAAAGTCATCAATACCCCTTGCGTTCCAAGAAAAGCTGATTCATACTGCGGGGCAATGGTTGAGCTCAGATATCGCGGGCGGGATATCCTTGAGGAAGACATCCTTTATATACGCAGGCTGATCGAGCGTCACCCGAAGGAAAGCCGCCGCAAGCTGTCAGTCAGACTCTGTGAAGCGTGGCAGTGGCGACAGACGAATGGCGCCTTGCGCGACATGGTGTGCCGCGGCATGCTGCTGAGGTTGGAGCGGTCGGGCCAGATTACGCTACCTCCAGTAAGTTACGTGCGACATAATCCGTTGGCACAGAGAGCCCGTCCGGAACCGGCGCGGATCGATACGATGTCCATCGGGAATCCGTTGCGCAGCCTGCAGCCGCTCAAGTTCGAGCAGGTGCGGCGCACCTTGCAAGAACCCCTGTTCAACAGCCTGATGGAGGAACATCATTATCTTGGCTATGAACAGCCGGTTGGAGAACACCTGAAGTATCTGGTGTCGGCACAAGGCCGGCCAGTCGCGTGCCTGGCCTGGTCGTCGGCACCGCGCCACCTCGGCAGCCGCGACCGCTACATCGGCTGGGATGCCGCGGCGCGGCGCGGCAAGATCCGTTTTATCGCATACAACACGCGCTTCCTGATCCTGCCGTGGGTACGAGTCGAGCATCTGGCATCGCATATCCTGGGCCGAATGGCGGCGCGGATCTCCGAAGACTGGCAGCAGATGTACGGGCATCCGATTTACTTCCTGGAGACGTTCGTGGATCCGGAGCGGTTCCGCGGAACCTGTTACCGTGCGGCCAACTGGGTATTGCTGGGCAGGACGACGGGACGCGGCAAGCAATCCAACAGCTACGTTCCGAACCGGTCGATTAAAGAGGTTCTGGGCTATCCGTTGACCAAGCGGTTTCGTGAACTGCTGGGAGGCGTAGCATGAAGGCCGCCCGGCGCCGCATCGATGTGAATCTGGAGGAGCTGGACCGGGTTCTGGACGGAGCGCGGCAAGCGCCGTTGAGCGAGTCTGATCACGGCAAACTCAAAGAGGCGTTGCATGTTCTTGCGGCGATGCTGGTGCGGCCGCGCAATACGGAGAAGAGCAGCGAGGTGTTGAAAAAGCCAGAAGACTCGGAGACCGAAACGCAGCCGGATAACAACACGCCTCCGGCGCCCGGACACGGCCGCAATGGAGCAGAGGCGTTTGGTGGTGCGCGAAAGGTGGATATCAAGCACCAGAAGCTGACCCACGGTGACCGCTGTCCGGAGTGCGGGAAAGGCAACGTGTACGGGCAGAAGGAGCCGAAGGTGCTGGTGCGGATCGTGGGACAAGCGCCACTGGCGGCTACGGTTTACGCACTGGAGCGGTTGCGCTGCGGCGCCTGCGGGCAGGTGTTCACGGCACAGGAGCCGGAAGGAGTGGGGCCGGATAAGTACGATGAAACGGCGGCGGCGATGATCGCCCAACTCAAGTACGGTGCCGGGACGCCGTTCTACCGGCTGGAACAACTGGAGGGACAGTTGGGAATCCCGCTGTCAGCGACTACGCAGTGGGAGATCGTCGAGGAAGCTGCGCAGGTGATCAAGCCGGCGCGGGATGAGTTGATCCAGCAGTCGGCACAGGGCACGGTGGTGCACAACGACGACACCAGCATGCGTGTGCTGCGGTTGAAGCGCGATCCGTCCGACCAGCGCACGGGTGTGTTCACCAGCGGGATCGTGTCAGTCGGCGAGGGCTGGAAGATCGCGCTCTACTTCACGGGCAGCCGGCATGCCGGCGAGAACATCGCCGAGGTGTTGAAACAGCGGAGGGCGGAACTGCCCAGCCCGATTCAAATGTGCGACGCGCTGTCGCGCAATGTTCCGAAGTTGCCTGCAGGCGCGGAGATCCTGCTGGCCAACTGTCTCGCGCACGGACGCAGGCAGTTTGTAGAGGTCGCGGAGAACTTCCCCAACGAATGCCGCTATGTACTGGAAATGCTGGGTCAAGTGTATGGTCACGATGCCGAAGCGCGTGAGCGCGGCCTGACACCGGACGAGCGGCTGCGGCTTCATCAGGAACGCAGCCGGCCGGTGATGGACAGACTGCATGCCTGGCTGGAGACACAGCTTGCCGAGCGCAAGACGGAGCCGAACTCCGGGCTGGGCCAGGCGATCTCGTATCTGCTGCGGCACTGGCAGCCCTTGACGTTGTTCCTTCGGAAAGCCGGAGCCCCGTTGGACAACAATCTCGTAGAGAGAGCACTGAAGCGGGCGGTTCTCCATCGCAAGAATGCGCTGTTTTATCGCACCCTGAACGGAGCGCAGGTCGGCGATCTGTTCATGAGCCTGATCCACACCTGCCAGTTATGCGGCGTGAACTCCTTCGACTACCTGGTCGAGCTGCAGCGCCACGCCAAGGAACTGGCCGCCCGACCCGCGGAATGGATGCCATGGAATTATCGCGAGACTCTGGCGCGGACTGTGAATCTTCCCGATCCCGCATAGCATTATGATGAACCCCACATGGCCGGAAAGGATTGCTTTCGGCCATACACAGGAGCCAAGCGAAGATGGCCGGAAAACGGGCCTCTAGCAAACCTGATTCGCCCAGGTTTTTTGGCCAGGGGGCTGGCCGGAGGAAGACTCCCTGCCGAGTTGGCCTCTACGCCCGCGTGTCCACCTACGACCAGCAAACCCTATCCTTGCAGAACCGTGCCATGCGGAACGGGGTCAGCAAAGCCGAGATCGCCCGCCGCTTGCAGATCGGCCGCACCTCGGTGCGCCGTATCTTAAAATCGAAGAGGGTTTAGTATGCCAACCAAAAAGACCGCGAGTCCACAGGAGATTTATCAGATCAAGGTCACTCTGCTCGGCACGCGTCCGCCGATCTGGCGCCGGCTGCTGGTGCCGGCGAATCTGACCCTGGAACAGTTGCATGACGTGCTGCAGCTGGCCATGGGGTGGGAAGACTGCCACATGCATGACTTTCGCATCGGTCAGAAGCGGTTCGGAACACCCGATCCGGATGAGGGGCTCATGGGACTGCCGAGTACCGCCAGCGAACGCACCGCACGGCTTTTCAACGTAATGCGCAAGGTCGGCGCAAAGGCCGTGTACACCTACGACTTCGGCGACGGCTGGGAGCATGGCATTGCCGTCGAGAAGGTACTGCTACCCGAAGCAGGCCATGCATATCCCATCTGCGTAGATGGCAAACGTCATGGTCCGCCCGAAGACTGTGGGGGTGTGCCAGGCTTCTACAACCTTCTGGAAGCGATCAGCAACCCGGAGCACGACGAACACGAGGAGATGCGCGATTGGCTGGGCGACGATTTTGACCCGGACGCTTTTTCGGTCGACGAGGTCAACCGCCAGCTTGCGCCCTTACATCGCCGACGGACTAAGGTTGAACCCACCTGAAGCATCGGCCCAGGTCGCTGCCGTGCCTCGGCTACGCGCGCTTGCCGAAAGGACACGCGCCTCCTCGACATGACAGACGTTATGTATAACGGCCTCATCCCATACGACGAAACCTTCTTCTCCAGCCTTGCGCGCGTGATCAACGAGGAGACGGTGCAGCC
>JADGNR010000123.1 GCA_017883415.1 Bryobacteraceae bacterium
GTGCCGCCGCGGACCAGTTCCACCAGGTGCCGGTAGCAATCCGGCTCCGGCAGCTCGATGTTGACTCCGGCCCGCACGGCGAGGGCGCACGCCTCTTTCCCATCCTTCGCCACCGAATGCCCGCGCAACTCGGGACGATAGTGCATCTCGCGGATGGCATAGTAGTCCGATACCACGAAGCCGCGGAAGCCCCACTCCTTGCGCAGCAGGTCGCGCAACAGCCAGCGGTTGGCGTGCGACGGCACGCCGTCGATTTCGTTGTACGACGCCATGACGCTGATGGCGCCGCCCTGTTCGAGCACTTCCTTAAAAGGATACAGAAACGTCTCGCGGAGCGTCCGCATGCCGACGTTCGCCGGCGCGCAGTTGATGCCCGATTCCGGCTGGCCGTGCGCGGCGAAGTGCTTCAAGGTGGCGATCACACGCCGCTTATCGCCAAACGTGGCGTCGCCCTGAAACCCGCGCACCGCCGCGATGCCCATGCGCGACACCAGGTACGGATCTTCGCCATAGGTCTCTTCCACGCGTCCCCAGCGCGGGTCGCGCGCCACATCCACCACCGGAGTCAGCGCCTGGTGCGTACCGCGCAGCCGGGCCTCCGCCGCGGTCATGGTGAAGAGCCGCTCCACCAGCTCCGGATCGAAGGTGGACGCCAGCGCGATGGGCTGCGGAAAGCTGGTGCCGCCGATGGCCGCGTGCCCGTGCAGGCACTCCTCGTGAAACATCACCGGAATGCCCAGACGGGTGGTTTCGACGAAGAACTTCTGGATCGCGTTGGTGAGCTCGGCCATCGAGCGCGCGTCGCGCCCGCCGCCGGCATCGCTCGGACGGCCCACCTGGCCGAGTCCCCGGCCATCGCCGAACGCCGCGCGGGCCTTGGCCGCGTCGAAGCGGCCTCCGGCATCCACCAGCGTGTCGGCTTTGGTCTGCCAGACGCAGATCATCTGCGCCGCCTTCTCTTCCAGGGTCATGCGCCGCAGCAGGTCCTTCGCCCGCCGGGTCGCCGGAAGGCCGCGCTGGCGGTACGGCGGGGCGGTCGTCCCCCGGCTTCCGCGCCGGGTGGCGAGAGACTTCTTTTTGGTCCGTGTCATAGTTTCTGCAAGCTAGCGATGTTCATCTAACCCGGCACATAACCGCCGGGACGCCGAGGCGGATTCTGCCCGCCGCTCTCCGCTACGCCGCGGAGACCGCCGGTTAATTACTAGCCAATTCTCGGCGCCTCGGCGTCTCGGCGGTGAAATGCCGGCCAGGCCCTCACACATACATCCCAAAGTCTTTTTGCAGCACCAGCGCCACCGTGCCGCGCAGGCGGGCATCGCCGCCGTCCTCGCTGGCCGGAACCAGGCGGGGCGCGCAGCCGCCCGGCAGCACTTGCGCCAGGACTTCGGCCTCGATAATCGGCCCGAAGCGGTGCCATGCCCGGGTCAGGTCGCCCACCACCACGATGCGCTCCGGCGCCAGGCCGGCCACCACCATGCGCATGCCGCGCCCGAGGTATTGCGCCATCTTTTCGAGCGCTTTGCCGGCGCGCGCGTCACCCTGGTCGGCCAGGCGGAGCAGATCCGGGAAGGTCAGATCGTCGGCGCCGGCGCCCGCTTCCAGGTAGTAGCGCAACGCGGCGCGATTCGAGGCGAACACTTCCCAACAGCCGCGGCTGCCGCACCCGCACACCGGCCCCTTCGGATCGAGCGGCACGTGCCCAAACTCGCCGGCCATGCCGTTCAGGCCGCGCACCAACTGCCCGTTCACCAGAAAGCCCGTGCCGATGCCCTCGGATACCGTCACCACCACCAGGTTGCGCGCCTGGTCCATGTGATCGAACCACACCGCCGCCAGGACGCACGCGTTGGCCGCGTTCTCCAGTTCCACCTCCAGGCCCGTGGCCTTCATGATGGGATTGCGAATGTCGAATTCGCGCCACTTCAGGTGCCACTTCAGGTTGGGAGCAAACACCAGCCGGTCCGAGGTGTGGTCGAACCGGCCCGGCACGCTGATGCCGATGCCTTCGATCTTCTTGCCCCGGCAGGAAGCCGTGGTGCGCTGGATGCACCGGATGATATCGGCTACCGCCGCTTGGGGGTCCGCGGGCGTGGCCATCACCTCCCGCGACGTGAATGTGCCGTGCGCGTCCGCCACCGCCACGGTGGTCTGCGTGGGGCGAATGTCCACTCCGATGATTACGCGATCCTCGTTCAGCCGCAGATACGTCGGACGCCGGCCCCGCGGCAGCCGGCCGGTGGGGCCTTCCACCACCCAGCGCTCCTCGATCAGTTGTTCGACGATGAGGGAAATGGTGCTGCGCTGTAACCCGCACAGCCGCGCCAGGTCGGCGCGCGAAATGGGATGCCGGGTGCGGATGAGATTCAATACGATGCGCCGGTTGATGTCGCGCACTACTTCACTCGACGCGGCCTGGATCCGCTTCGGGCCGATCACTCCGATTTTGGCGGTGGTGACCATGGGTCGACCGCGCCTCCGATTCGAGCCGCGGCCGCGGTCCCCGATGGGAGCCGCGGCCGCGGGCAGGCGGTGGGGGCGCCTAGAATCGAATATACCCGCTCACTTGCAACTGACGCGCCGTCGATACGGTGCTGGTGATCACGCTGTAATTGCCGAAGCTCTTCACTGAGCCGTCGGTATTGAACGTTGGCGTCGCGAACGTGGCGTTCGGGACGGAGAACGATGGCGTATTGGTCAGGTTGAACGCCTCGCCCGCGAGTTGAAGCTTGACCCGGCCTTCTTTGAAGCTGAAGGTGCGAGACACACTTTCGTCCATGTTGAAGAAGCCCGGTCCGCGCAACAGGTCTCTGCCGGTACTGCCGAGCGTCCCTACGGCTGGGTTCGCGAAAGCCGTCCCATCAAAGTAGGGTGTGTTGGCGTCGTGGCCGCCCAGGATCGCCACAGTCGGGTTGATCTGGTTGGCTGTCTGACCTTGGCCGCCGGCGTTCACCGAGTTGTTGGAGCCGATGGTGAACGGCAGGCCGCTAAACCGGCTCAGCGTGCCGCTGATCTGGAAGCCCCCGAAAATCCAGGATGCCACACCGGATTTGAGCCAACTATGCCCTCTGCCGAACGGGAGCTCGTAGACGTGATAGAGCTGGAAGGTATGCGTACGGTCGAAACCGGCCAGTTGCTTGTTCAGGGCAAACGACACCGGGTAGGCACGAAACAGGCTACCGTCGCCGTTGTCGCCGTTATAGTTGTTGATTGCCTTGGAGAAGGCATAGGACACACCGATAATCGACGCGCCGAACCGCTTTTGTACCCTGCTTTGCAGTCCGTGATAGGTCATGTCCCCGAACGGCTCGACGAAGTTAAGGTCGGTCGTCAGGAGAGGAAAGAGCTGGCGGCCGGCAGTGCCCGTGTTGGGAGCCGAGCCGTTGACATTGACATTCATCATCTGGTGCACGGCGTGCGTGCCCGCGTACCCCACTTCGGCTGTCAACGTGGGCAAGAATTCTCGCTGGATAAAGAAATTCCAGCTCTGAATGTAGCCCCGGTTCATATCCTGCGGGAACGATGCGGCCATATTCGTGGTCGGCAGGTAGGTCGAGGTGGACGGGTTAGGAGACGCCGTAATCTTGCCTACCGTGATGTCCGGAAACGTCGGCAACGGCATGCCGGTACGCAGCGAGGCTTGGGTCACACCCGGAGTGGTGTCGAATTGAAAGGTAGCCGGCTGGTTAAAGTCCTGGTTGACCACGGACGGGAATGCGTTGCGCTGGTTGCGCATGTTGTCCGGGTCCACGGTAATGCCGTACCCGCTGCGGATCACCGTCTTCGAGCCGAGACGATACGCCAGGCCGACACGCGGAGCGAAATTCTTCTTGTTGGCGGTGGCGCCGGTGTCCCACGGAACGCCGCCCTCGCCGCCAATCAGAACGGTCTTGGTCGCAAGATCGTAGCGGGTCGCGCCGTAATGGTCGTGGGAGAAAACCGGGTAGTATTCCCACCGCAGCCCGTAGTTGATGGTCAGGTTGCGAGTCACCTGCCACTGATCGCGCGCATACACCGCCCAAGTCGCGAAGCGGAGTGCATTGGGGTTCTGGAACTGCGTGATTTTTCCCATCCGGCTGGGATAGCCGAGCAGGAACTGGGCCCAGGAGTTTGCCGGCGCGCCATTGAAATTCACTGCGGCGCCGCCCTTTAATGCGGTCAGGTCGCCGGAGAATCCAAAAGTGCCGCGCGCTGTGCCGAAGGTCCCGCCCTGGGGCTGGAAGTGGTTGAGCGCGTATTTGTCATATTCGAATCCGAAACGCAGGTTGTGCGCCCCGTGCACCTTGCCCACGTTAAACGCGGTGGTGTATTGATTGTCGCGGAAATTGAACGGGCTTCCCGTATTCGTATTCCCGAAGTTCGCCACGCCGGTGACCTGGAATCCCGGGATGCCGTTATAGCTCGTTCCAACGCCGTTGGTGCCCGGAATTTTCAGCACATCCAGACCGAAGGCGCCTTGTTCCGGATCTCCGGTGGCACCGATATTCTGGCGGGTATAGCCCACATTGGCGTCCACCAGCAGGGTGGGCGACATGGTGTAGGTGAAGCCCGCGGCGGTCGTCTGAATCCGTCCGCCCGCTGTGCCCGGCTGGCCCCCCGCGAAGACATCGCCTTCGGCTTTTCCCAGCACAAAGACGCCGGGGATATCCATGGGCGATATGCTGTACCGGCCCCAAATCATCGCCTTATCGGTGGGATTATAGTTGACCTTGAAATCCCCATTCCATCGGTTGTAGATGCCGGCGCCGAAGGCGTCGTAATTACTGGTAAACGAATTCGCACGCGTGAGCGATGGCAGAAGGCCCGTCATGGTGGTCGCAGCCGGGTCGATCCGGTTGGACGGAATCTTATTGTTGAGAAATGGCGTGCGGCCGGTTCCGTCCGGGTTTCCGGTGAGTGGGTCATAAATCGTCACGCCGGTAGCGCTGAAGTCTCCGTTTCGCATGTCCGCCGTGGGGAGCGTCAGGTTCGTAGACTGGGCGTATTGGCGCCGTTTCGTGCCCTGGTAGTCGGCGAAGAAGAACAATTTGTTCTTTCCATTCACGACTTTGGGAATATAGATCGGCCCGCCGACCGCGAATCCGTACTGATTGAAAATGTTCTTGTTGATCGGGCTGCTGTGGCTGAAGTAGTTCACCGCAGTCATGTTGTTGTTCTGGTTGCGCTCGAAGAGCACGCCATGCAACTGGTTGGTTCCCGATTTGATGGTCACATTCACGGCCGCTCCTCCCGCCGCACCCTGTTCGGCGTCGAAGGAGTTGGTCGTGATGTTGACGGTTTCGATGGCTTCGGCCGGGGGCACGTAGGCGATGTTCACCGGCAGCCACGGGTACGAGACACTGGCCCCGTCCATCTTGGTGCTGTTGCCGGTGGAGGAGACGCCGTTCATGAACAGCGTCTGTGCCCGCTGGGGATTGCCCGCCTCGGAGTTCGCCTCGCGGCTGGCCGGAATTCCGGCACCGGGTATCAGGTAGAGCAGGCTCTGGAAGTTTTTGCCTTCTCCGCCGTTGTAGGGCAATTCCGTGACTTCACGGGATGAGATCTGCGCGTGGATGTCGGCTTTGTCGGTCTGCAACACGGCTGCATTCGCGACCACTTCCAACGTCTGGGTGGCCGTGGCAATCTGCACGTGGAAATCGACCCGGCGAACCTCGTTGGCGTTCACCAACACGTCGGACACAACCTGAGTCTGGAAGCCCTTGGTCTCGGCTGTCACCCTATAGGTGCCGAGCTGGATATTGTTCAGAACGTAGGCCCCCCGCGTATCCGTAGTGGTATCGCGTTCGATTCCGGTGTTCACATTGTGGGCCGTAACCTTGACGCCCGGAACTGCGGCGTCGCTGGGATCGGTCACGTTTCCAGTGAGCGATCCATAAAGTACCTGGGCGTTGGCCACGCCCGCGGCCAGCAACGCTGCCAACAACACAGCGGCGAAGCGGATGGTAAGCAGTCTACCTTTCGTCATTTGTTTCCTCTCTAACCCCTGCAGCCCAACCAGACGCAACGTATTTGTTTGGACTCAAAACTATATATACACTTCCCACAGTCGAAGTCAAGCCCTGCGGGCTCCAGTACGGCGCGCGTTTCCAGGACATCAAAGGTCCGGACCCGGGAGCGGTGGCCTCGCGCCTCCCGTCTCGGGGAATCGGATCCGCGCCAGTGCGCCCCGCAGCCGGGGCGGTACGCCTTACCCACACTTCTCCCTTCACGCCTGCGCCGCGCCAGGCCAATCCAGAGGGTTTCCAGACCCCAAAATATAAAACTGCCCTTGCAATAGTTGTACTGCGAAACAAACTGGGTGTCAAGAAAATTTGCGCTGCGCCCACGGCGCCCAAGGAACCTTTCTGGGCCTCCTCGGACCGGTTTGTTTTGTGGTACAACAATAGCTCGACATGCCTCCTATTCCCGAAAGCCAACAGCAGGCGCTGGTGTCCCGCCTCATGCAGGCCTGCGGGGGCTCCTACAGCCCCGAGACGCGCCGCAAATACTTCATCTCCGGCCCGCAGTGGGCCGCCGCCTACCAGGGCCAGGCGCTGTTCCACGCGCCCACGCGCCCGCCCCTCGGCTTCGAATCCGTCATCCACCACTTGGGCGAAATCGGCATCGGCTGGTGGACCACCCACGACACCGATGTGATCCCCACCGAAGCGCTGGGCACGGACCGGCAAGCCGAAATCGTCGCCGGCATCCGCCAGGCCCTGGCCGATAACGGCGTCCAGTGCTCCATGGTCACCACCGAGACGTTCTACCATGCCGTCTGGGCCGCCAGTCCCGCGGCCGAGGCCCCCGAAGTCCGCGAGTATGCCAAGTTCCGCGTGTGCAACACCGTGGATGTCGGCCACGAATTGGGCGCGAGCTTCGCCGTCTATTGGCCCGGCACGCTGGGCTACTACGTGCAGGGCGCCATCGAGGAGACCAACACCCTGCGCTGGTATGCCGATGCCTTGAATGCCGCCTGCGAGCGCGATATCGAAGTCGCCGGCCAGCGGGGCCGGCCCACGTTGAAGCATTGTCTCGAGGCCAAGCCCTTCGAGCCCCAGGCCGAGATCCTCCTGCCCACCAGCGACGCCATGCTGGCCTTCATCGCCTCCGGACTGCTGACCCATCCGGACATGGTCGGCCTGAATCCCGAGTATCTGCACGAGCTGATGTGGGGAGCCGCCCCGCGCGCCGCCCTCGCCCGCGCGCTCCTGGCCGGCAAGCTGTTTCACTTCGACATCAACGACGGCTACCGGCTCAAGCACGATGTCGATATCGGCGTCGGCCTGGTGAATCCGCTGGACTGGCTCAACGTGCTGGTGCTGTTGCGCAGCCACGGCTACCAGGGGCCCTTCAACCTCGATTTCAAACCGCCGCGCACCACCAGCCAGTTCGGCGTCTTCGAAGTCAGCTTCCCCACCGCGGTGGACCGCTTCATTACTCTGTGGGAGATGGCCGGCGAAGTGATTGCAGATCCCATCGTCAACGAGGCTACCGCCGCGCTGAAGGCCGGAGGCCCCCCCGCCGCCGCCGCGCACGACGCCGACGCCATCACCCGCGCCAACCGCGAGTTGCTGACCCTGCACGAGCTGATCGCCCACCGCCTGGTGCAGATCCTCATCGGCCAACACCGCGGCCGGGTGTTCACCGGGTAATGGCTTTCAGCGGATAGCGATCGGCTTTCAGCCTGCATCCGCGGCCTTGCTGTATATACAGAACTTGTATATACTATGGCTGTGCCGGATGCGGTGGAAGGCTTCGATTGGGATCTGCACAATGTTGACCATGTTGCCCGGCATGAAGTCGACCCGGCGGAAGTCGAGGAAGCCTTCGGGCGGCCCCACGCGATCATTCCCGCGAAAGACGAGGGCGGCGAGAAGCGATGGAAGCTTTTCGGTACATCCGCGGCCGGCCGGTACTTGGTCGTAGTGTTTACGATTCGCGAGGCACGATTGCGGCCGGTTACGGCTCACACCATGAATCAACGAGAGAGGAGAATCTATGCCCCGGAAATCGACAAGACTCCATGAATCCCGGTCCAAAGCCGAGGAGGCCGACTGGTACGCAAGCCTCGAAGGGCGGCGGCAGACGCAGCGCGAATTCGAACGGGCAATGAGAAACGGCACGCTGGTTCGCTCCCCTGGGTCGCGCATCCCGCGGACCAATCCCAACGTTCTCAGAGCGCTATTGGAGCAAGCGAAAGCAAAAGCCACACGACCCGTGTCGCTTCGCCTGTCCGTCGCCGACATCGAGCTGGCGAAAGACATTGCGTCCAAGCGGGGCACCGGATACCAGACCGTGCTCAAAGAGGCCATACGCTATGGCTTGAAGCGGGCGGGTTAGAGTGCCAAGATGAATTCACGTCTCGTCATGGATAAAGCTGGCCGCGTCACGATCCCGAAACCGCTGCGGGAAGAGTTGCATCTGGAGCCCGGCGACGCCCTGGAAATGGAGAGCGCCGGGGAGCAGATCACTACGCCCGATCCGTGGGACGGGACCGCTCACCAAGGAGCACGGCGTCTGGGTATTTCGGACCGGGCAGCCCCTCCCCGCCTCCGTCACGGATGAGATGCTGCAGCAGACCCGCGAGGAACGCGACCGGGCTAATACAGCGTAACGAATATACCCCCGCCTTCCACCGCCAGTTCAATCCCCGCGTTCCCCGCGGCCTCCTGCAGCGCCGCCGCGAGCATGGCTACCGGGTCGCGGCTCACATCCAGCCGGCGCAGCAGCCCCTCGCCCTTTCGGAGCCATAGCAACCATCGCCCGCGCCCTTGCGCTAATCAATTGGGTGCGGCTACTTTAGGACGACGGCCAAGTATACATAAACTCAATGAGTTAGGGCCATTCGGCCTGTCTTCGGCTATGGCTTAGACCGGGGATATCGGAATAACCCCTGTTTTTGAATCAATCCTGGCGCTTGGACTCTGCCAGTTTGGCTTGGTGGCGCAGGATGGCTTTCGAAAGTTTGTCGAGGCGGTTGAGCAGGGTTTTCAACTTGCGGTATTGCTGCGCTGCGGCCCTGTACAGCGGAGCCGCTTCCGGTGAGAGTTTGACATTGACCGTTTTGCCGTTGGCCTTGTAGGTAAGTTCGAAGTACGGACCGTGGCGCTTGGTGGCGTCGGAGCTTCGGGGCTCGCCAGAAGTTTCCCAGTAGCGCTCGGTTGGATTGACCCAGGCTTAGAACAGGATCTTTGATCCGCGCCGGAGATGTTGTGATGGAAGGAAGGCCGACGGCGATATCATCCACGCCGAAGGCGTGTGTTGGCTTTCACATCATCCGCGCCGTAGGCGCGCGAGGACCTCGCGCAGCAGAGAGGGGATTGTGAGAGTCCGGGTGGGCCTATCGTGTTTGGCTGGTGCGTTCGATCTTGTGACGCAGATAGCGGAAGTAGTCTGGATTAACGGGCAGGTGGAGGACTTCATCGATCACGGGAAGGAAGTACGCCAGCGAGCGAATCGTGCCCAGTGGCGCAGAGTCGGCGGGACGGGTCAGCCGCCGAGCCGCCGCCAGGACCAAGGCATTTTCGACCGCCGCCAGCGGCACGCCGCGTTGATGTAGTTGCGCTGCCAGAAGGCGATCCGGCCGCCGCACGGTCCCCATCGTTCCCGGCGTCTTCCGGTAAGCGCCGAGGACTTGCCGGACATACTCATCCTGGTTGGCAGGATTTTGATCCACGGCTTTCCCTTCAGCCCTGTGGCTCGCGGAGCGACGGCCCGTCGATGAGCACCGTGTGGCAGTAGTGCCGCAAGCGGCTCAGCAGCGCCTCCACCATGGGGCGATTGCCCAGAAAGTTGGGCCACTCGTCATATCCCAAGTTCGTTGTAATGATGGTCGAATGCTGGCGATAGCGTTCTTCCATCAGTTTGAAGAAGATGTTGGACTGTTCCGGTTTCAGATTCAAATATCCAAATTCGTCGATTAGGAGTACGTCGAGGCGGGCGAGGCGTTTGAGCAACTGGCGCGTGGAGCGGTCGGCCAGCGACGCATACATCTCGTCGAACAGATCCTGAGCGCGGACAAACTGGCAGCGATAGCCATTCTCCAACGCCTTCAGCAAGAGGCCACACGACAGTCCCGTTTTGCCGACACCGGTTTTCCCGACCAGGACGATATTCTCCGCCTTGGAGATGAACTCCAGTTCGGCGAAGCCACGGATCTGTTTGCGATTGACACCCGGTTGGCGGGCGAACGGAAACGTCTCCAGCGACAAGCGCTCCGGCAGGTTGGCACGCCGGATACGCCACTCCAAAGCGCCTTCCTGACGGGCGTGCCACTGGGCGCGCACCAGGCGTGTGACGAACTCCGAGTAGGAGACGTCCTCCTTGTCGGCGGCCTTCAACTGTTCGTCGTAGATCTCCAGGACGCGCCGCAGCCGGAGGTTCTTCAGCAGTTGTTCGAGTTCTTCAGTCATCGTGTGGCTCTTTTCCGTCGTCCAGTAAAAAGTACTCACGCGCCACCCGGCGCAGGATCATGCGTTCGAGCCGGTCCAGGTCGTAGAGCCCATAGCGGGCGGCCTCGCGCACTGCGGCCAACAGAGGCTCTCGCGGATACTCGCGCACCAGCCGAAGCAGTTGGCGCAGGGCAACGCCCGGCACCTTCCGACTCCGCTGCTTCACCGCCGCAACATAGTCGGCGATCTCCGGGGCCGCCGCTTGAATGGCCTGCTCTTCGGGATGGGGCTGGGTCCGCGCCATGCCCTGCCCGCGCGGTGGCCGGTGCTGAGGCTGAAGGATCCTCTGATGCTCCGCCTCGGCAATGCGGCCGTGAGTGACCAGCTTGCGGGCATCGAGTTGAATCTCGATCTTGTCTTTGGTCTCGCGCACTTCCACGCGGCGCCCAATCCACTCCAGCGGGACCGAGTACCGGTTGGTGTGGAGTGCGACATAACCTTCCACGTCCACCATGCGCTGGTGCAGACGATAGACCTCGGAAATCCACGCCGGCAGCGGCTTCAGTTGTGGCCGTTCCACCGCAAACAGCTCACGGGGGACGGCACGGATATGTTTCTTATAAGTGGAGTTGACTTTGTCGCACCACTGCCGCGCCTGCTGATTCAGGTCTCCCCAGTCGGAGAACTTTCGGCCGGCCAGGAAGTTAGTCTCTATGAACCAGAAGGGCCGTTCTACGCGCGCGGAGCGGTTGGCATTCCCAATCGCGTGCGCCACGAACTGAAAGCCGAAACGCTCTGCAAAGGCAGCCATCTCGGGCACTGGAACCATGTCGCGCCCCGTCCCATGCAGCACGACGACATGCGTGTTGTCGATCATTACGCGGTTTGGGGCGCCGGAGAAGTAGCGCAGCGCTTCGGTGAGAAAAACCTTGCAGTCGAAGCGCTGAAACGTCGGGTAAAACTGAAAGAAAAGCATCCGCGAGTAGCACAGCACCGCTGACGCAGTCTGCACCTTGCGCTTCTTTCCACCGAGTTCAACCTCATGCGGAGAGGTATCGTGCTGAGCCTCTTCGGCCGGCTGAAAATCGTAGCGACCGGCCGCGACCACCGGCGCTTGGCCTATGCCGTGCCGTCGGCAAAACGCCGTCAATGCCGGATACGAAACCTCAGCCCCGCTGGCCACCAGTTCCTCATGGACTCGCACGAGATTCCCCTTGCAGTTGCTGAAAAGCTCCAGAATGCGATCCCGGTACGGTTCGGCCTTCTCGGGCCGGCGCAGTTCCGGGACTTGGGTTGCTTTCGACCGCAGTACCTTGCGCACGGTCGGACGGGAGATTCCCAGCACTCGCGCAATCTCCCGTTTGCCGACTCCCTTTGTGTGCAGTTCCAGGATCGTGGTCCGTTGCGCTTGGCTCAACATTCGCTCCTCGCTCCTTTTCGATTCGGTCTGCCAAACGACCCAGTTGATGGCGTGCTTGCTCGGTCTGCCGCAGCACCGCTTCGCGTTGCGCAGTGTCCATCTCTGTCACCGCCGCGCCGGCCAGTCGGCGATGAGCGCGGTTCACAATCGCCACTACCATCTCCAGATCGCGCAACAACTCCGGAGTGCCTGCCGTCGCTTGAGCTTTCGGCTCCGCTTGCCGCTGCGTTCTGAAGAACAGATCCGGTGCATCGAGGATGCGTTTGCGGATCGCCGCCGAGCCATTGCGCCAGGCGGCATACAACTGTCCGGCTTGCCGCGATTCGCAGTGATACTGTGCGAAGACTGCGGCCATCCGCTCGCAGTCGTCCAGGTTGATGCGCGCCGCCGGCACCAGAAACTTCATCGCCACGTGAGCGCCGATCTTTCCCTCCCGCACTTGCTGTTGGATCGTTTCCGGTAACAGTTCGACCAGTGCCAGTCGGCGCGACACCCAACTCACGCTCCGATCGAACCGGCGCGCCAGTTCGTCCAGTCCGTATCCGAAGCGCTGCTCTAACTCCGCCAGCAGCCACCCCTGCTCCAGCGCGGTTTCCTGTTCCGACAGGCGCAGCGAACGGTCCAGGAGCAGTGCGTCGGCCTCGCTCATCGGCCAGACCACCGCTTCCACGATGTCCCGGCCCAGTTGTTGGAGCGCCGCAATGCGCTTGTAGCCGTCGATGACCAGGTAGCGGTCGGGCTGGCCGGCAGCCACCACCACGATGGGTGTCTGCTGTCCCGATTCGGCCAGCGACGCTAACAGCCGCCGCTGCCGTTGTGGATGGCGGACTCGCAGGTGCTCCCATCGCCGGTCGAGTTGGTGAAACTCCAGTTTCATGGCGGTGTTCCGTAACCGCGATCAGTATGGAGCAGGCTGGAACTGGTCTTTTTCTGGAGATTGGGGAAGTGGGTTGGGAACTCTTGTGGGATCAATGAGATGCGCGCGGAACTGGTCTTTCGCCGAGCGCACCAGGAGTGATCCCATAACCCCAATGAAATCAGAGCCTTTCTGCCCGAACTCGTCTTTCGCGAGATCCCAGGGAAGTTGACTCAGGGGCGGCGGCAAACGCAATGGCTCCGGCGGCTGTTCCCGCGCTCCGCGCTGCTGAATGCGGTAACCGGCAGCGTACTCCGGATTCTTCGCACGCCAGTTCGCCTGCGTCTTCTTGCGCCGCGCTGCTTGGCACTCGGACTTACTGCAGGTGTGTTGGCGTGGTCCTACTCGTGCATGAGGACGAAACCATTGGCGACAGATCGAGCAGGGTCTTTTCCGGGGCGCGGGCATCGTGAATCATCATCACCATGCCCGGCATCCGTGTACTTGGCCGTTGACGCCGTCTGCTACGATGAGCGCGGTGTGAATAAAATCAGTACTGTTGTTTTTGGGCCGTGGGAACTCCGCGTTAATGTGGAGCAAACGAGGTCTTGCTATCAACAGACGGATGAGGTTTCGGCAGAGGGGTGCGGTTGCGATCCTTGTAGAAACTTTGCCTTGACCCGACAACTAGCTTATCCACCAGAAGTCATCGCCTTCTTCGAGGAGCTTGGGATCGACCGATGGAAGCCATTCGAGCTCTCCCATTACAGCAAAATGCCATCGGGACGCCATCTTTACGGAGGCTGGCATTACTTCTGCGGGTCCGTCGAAAATGGACCCCGTGGGAAGGCAACTGTCCACCGAATCACTCCCACCTTCGAGATCGAACTCAGCCCCGTCGAACACCCCCGACAGCCCTTTCCAGATTCCGACTCGGTCCAGCTCGATTTCTATACGGAGCTTCCGTGGATTCTGGATGCGCCCGAACCTGAGTAACCGAACCGCCTTCAATCGACATACTGACGGGAAAGTTTGGGCCCCCGTCTAGGTTGCCTGGGTCAGTTTTGGAAAGCACCGGCGGGCAAATTTTCACAAGCGCCGAAGGAGTGTTATGCTGCTACCAGCTTTCCAAGCGTCTCAACGATATAGCGGGACCGTTCACTGTCCCACGTGATGGTCACCGGTTGGCCGACAAGAACTCTGACGTCG
>JADGNR010000417.1 GCA_017883415.1 Bryobacteraceae bacterium
GCGGTGCGGCGGGGCGGTGCGGCTGTCCGGGACTGGCATTTCAACGCGGAGGCGCAGAGAACGCGGAGGAAGCGCGGAGAAGAAGGCAAGGGAGTCAAAAACTGAGCGAGCAAAGGCAGGGGAGATAATGGGGGCGGGCGCAATTGGTGAGGCCGTTGGTTCGACGTGGAGGCGCTGAGGAGGCGCTGTTGCTACAATCGCAGGGATGGCCAACGAAATCTACGCTCGATTCGATACCACGGAGGGCAAGTTCAAGGTTAAGCTCTTCGCCGACAAGGCGCCTGCCACGGTGGAAAACTTCGTGAGCCTGGCGGAAGGAACCAAGACCGGAAAGCCGTTCTACGACGGCACGGTTTTCCATCGCGTGATTCCGAACTTCATGATCCAGGGCGGAGACCCGGAAGGCACGGGCCGCGGCGGTCCGGGGTATCAGTTCGCCGACGAGTTCCATCCGGACCTGAAGCACGCCAAGGCGGGCATTCTCTCCATGGCCAACGCGGGGCCGAATACCAACGGGAGCCAGTTCTTCATTACGGTGTCGGCTACTCCGCACCTGGACCGGCGGCACAGCGTCTTCGGGGAGGTGAGCGAAGGCCTCGAGGTGGTGAAGAAGATCTCGGAAGTGCCGCGCACCGGGCAGGACCGGCCGCTGAAGGAAGTCCGCGTGAATTCGGTGACGATCGAGCGGGCGTAGAGTGCTTTGAGACTGGCGCTATTCGGCGGAACCTTCGATCCCATTCACCAGGCGCACCTCGAGATCGCCCGCCGGGCGGCGGACCGCTTCCATCTGGACCGCATCCTGTTTGTCCCGGCGGCGCACCCGCCGCACAAGGCCGGGGTGACGCACGCGCCGTACGAGCGCCGCGTGCGCATGGTGGAACTCGCCTGCCAGGGGAATCCAGGTTTCGCCGTTTCGCGCCTGGAAGAAGGCACAAAGCAGAGTTACTCCATCGATACGATTGAAAAGGTGCGGGCGGAGATGGCGGCGGGGGACGAGTTGTTCTTCCTCATCGGGGGCGATGCGTTCGCCGAGATTCAGACCTGGCGCAGGTGGCGCGACGTGGCCCGCGCGGTCCGTTTCCTGGTGGTGAGCCGTCCCGGCCACATTTACGAGGCGCCGCCGGAAGTGCGCCTGGAAAGACTGGATCATCTGGATTTACCGGTCTCATCCTCCCAGATACGGCTGGCGCTGGCGGCGGGCGAGCGGCCGGCCGAAGTCCCTCCGCCGGTTCTCGACTACATTGTGGAGCACGGACTCTACGGCGCGCGCGTTCCGGCCTGAAGCGTGTCGGGGAGATACAGCGCCTGTGTCGGGCGGGCGCACTCTGGCGCGGTGGAACACGCCTAAGTGACTCTATCTTAGCGACAAGTGGATTGGCACGAACCGTGCCCATTGGGATTACTTGAGGCGTGCCCTCCGCGTCCGGGTTGCCTTCCGATTGGAGATTGTCTTGAAAAATCTTACTTCCCTTCTGAGTATGGTTGTTATCGGAGGTCTGAGCGGCTTGGGCGCCCAGAGTCTCAGTGTGAGCCCGAACCCGCTCAATCTTTCCGCGCAAGCCGGCGCGACGCAGGTGCAGGGCACGCTGAACTTCACCAGCAGCACCGGTGCGCCGATCGTTTTCACGCTGGCGCCGAATATCGCGTGGCTATCGGTTCCCGCGGCGCCCGCCGGCGGCTGGGCCACACCGGTAAGTATCACGGTCACCGCCAATCTGGCTACGCTCCAGCCGGGAAACAACCAGGGTTCGATCAGTGCCTTCAATACCGGCAACGGCAACATTCTTCCCGTGCCGGTAAACGTTTCCATCAGCAGTATCGGCGTATCTCCGCCACAGATCGCGTTCGGCAGTTACCAGGCGGGCACGCCGAATTTCCCGCCGGCACAGATCGTAACGATTACCGGCGCGAGCGCCGCATTGCAATTGGACCCGTCCACTACCGACGGCGCACTCTGGTTTACCGCCGCGCCGCTGGGGACGGGAGCTGTGCGGATTGCGCTCGACCCGGTTGTGGCGGGAAGCCTCCCGCCGGGAGCTTACTCCGGAACGCTCACCATTACGCCCACCTCGGGAAGCAATAACGTCCCTGTAAAAGTGCCGGTTACGTTGACGGTGACGGCGGCGCCGCAGGTTACCGTAAGTCCGTCCTCGCTCACGTTCAACTGGCAGGCGGGGGGATCGAACAATCAGACCCAGCAGACGCTCCAGCTGAGCGCCACGGGGTTGGCGGCGCCGCTTTACACGACGACCGTATCGGGCGACCTGGGTGCAAGCTGGATTGTGGCGCCGAATCCGGCGGCGGGGCCGATTCCGGCGAATGGCAGCCAGCAGGTGACGATCGGGGTCAATGGCGCCACTCTATTGCCGGGCACTTACAATGGCAAGGTCACCATCAGCCTGCAGAATGGCGTGTTCGGCAATGGCCAGAGCAGCCAGGACGTCGGCATTAAGTTGGTTGTCTCTAACTTCCCCCTGATCAATGTGCCGGTGGCTCCGCTGAATTTCTCGTACCAATTCGGGAGCGGTACAGCGCCGGTGTCGCAGACGGTAACTCCCACGAGCACGGGATCGCCCGCCTCGGAGGTGAGTTACACGGTTGCCGCCGTGACGTCCGATGGCGGAAGCTGGCTGAGAGTGCCGGTGGGGGTCCTGACGACGGGCAGCGCGCTCGGCGTTTTCATCGACATTACGAACCTGGTTCCGCAGACCTATACCGGGACCGTCACCATCAACCCGATCGGGAACGGGAGCGGGCAGGGGCCGATCCAGATTCCGGTGAGCCTGAAGGTAACCGACAATGCGGTCCTGGTGGCGAGCCCGACGGCGCTGGTGTTTCCGTTCCAGATTGGCCAGGCCGCTCCGGGCGCGCAGGTGGTCACCGTTCGCAGCAGCACGGGTGCGCCATTGAACTACACGGTCGCCGCGCCCTTGAATGTGCCCTGGTTGCAACTGAGCGGCGCACTGAGCGGCACGACCGACCAGACTTCCTTCACGGTGGGAGTGGTGACGGCGGGTGCGGTGGCGGGCACACTGGACGCGCCTCTGACCATCACGGCTACCGATCCGGCGACGGGCGCGGTGGTGGGCAACCCGGTGACGGTCGATGTGAAATTTTACGTAAGCGCCACACCTCTGTTGGCGGTGACGCCGCCGGGGCCGATCTTTCTGACGGCCCTGGCCGGTGGGCAATCCACGCAGGTCACGATCGCGCTGAACAGCACCAGCGCGGCTGCCGGCGACCAGTTGACCACCACGGTGGCGCTGCCGACGGCAACCTGGTTCTCCCACACGCCGGCGCCGGCCACGACGGGCGGAAGCTTCACCATCTCCGCGGTGCTCAATGGGCTGGCGCCCGGCGTGTACAGCGACAACATCACGATTACGGCGCTCGGGGCCGGCGGCACGGCGGTAGCCGACAGCCCGTGGACGATTCCGGTGACGTTGCAGGTAAACGCGGGCAGCGCATCGGTGAATCCCGCGTCTCTGAGCTTCACCCAGGCCAAGGGCGCCGCGGCTCCCGCGGCCAAGCAACTCACGGTGCAGAGCAACGGCCCGGCCCTGGCGTTCAGCGCCGTGGCCAACGACGGCGGGGTCGCCTGGCTCTCGGTGAGTCCCGCCGGCGGCACCACCACGGGCAGCTTCAATGTCAGCGTGGACGCCGCGAAACTGACCAGCGGAACGTATCCGGGGGCGGTGTACGTCACCGTGCTGAACGGCGGCGGAAGCCCGTTCCGGATACCGGTGACGTTCACGGTGACGCAGGGGACGATTGCGGCAACGCCGCTTACCCTCAACCCATTTACCCAAGTGAAGGGAGGGCCGGCGCCGGCGGCGCAGACGGTGACCGTTTCGGGGACACCGGGCGCGCTGGGTTTCACGGTGAGCGCGAATCCGTCGGGGACGTGGCTCAGCGCCATAGCATCCGGGGCGACGACGCCCGGCACCGTCCAGATTTCGGTGGATGCGAGCAAGGGCAACCTGACGCCCGGGCCGTATAGCGGCACGGTCACCATCAGCGCGCCGGGCGCGAGTCCGAATTCGATTGCGATTCCGGTGGCGTTCACGGTGCTGGCGGCGCAACCGCTCACGGCCACGCCCGCGCAGCTGAACTTCGCTTATACCATCGGGCTGAGCGCTCCGGCGGCGCAGACGGTGCAGGTCGCGTCGACGGGCGGCGCCACGCCGTACACGGTAACGGTGTCGAGCGGCGCCACCTGGCTGGCGGTGACGCCGGCCAAGGGCAACACGCCCGACACGCTGACGGTCTCGATCAACCCGCAAGGCCTGAACACGGCCGGGCCGCTGACGGCGACCATCACCATCGGCTCGCCGAACTCGGTAACGCCGGCGACGGTGGCCGTGAACCTGACGGTTTCCGTCGTGCCGCCGCCTTCCAAGCTGTTCATCACCAACGCCGCGAGCGGCGCCACGGGAGCGATTTCACCAGGGGAGAACATCACCATCTTCGGAGCGGGCGTAGGGCCGGCCACGCTCACCTCGGGCGTGCTGCCCTCGGGAGCGCTGGCCACCACAGTGGGGAATACGCGCGTGCTGTTCGACGATTTCGAGGCGCCGGTGCTCTACGCCTCCGCGACGCAGACCAGCGTGTACGTGCCGTACGAGATCTCGGGCCGCGCCACAACGGCCATCCGCGTGGAATTCCAGGGCGTGAAGTCCGATCCGATTCTATTCACGGTGGTCGAGGCCCAGCCGGGGATCTACACCTTGAACCAGCAGGGCAATGGACCGGGCGCGATTCTCAACCAGAATTTCAGCATCAACGGATCGAACAATCCGGCGGCCAAAGGCTCGGTGGTGCAGGTGTACATGACCGGCGTGGGGGACACGAACGCGGCAGGCGTGACTGGCGCGCTGACGCCCGGCGACGGCACCGGGTTGAAAAACTCGAAGCTGACGGCGACGGCCACGGTGGGCGATTTGCCGGCGAGGGTGATTTATGCCGGCAACGCGCCGGGCTTCGTCAACGGGTTTACGCAGGTCAACGTGGAGATTCCGGCGGGCGCTCCGTCGGGTCCGGCGGTGCCCATCGCGATCACCTTCGGGCCGGCCGCGACGGGGGTGAAGTTCAGCACGCAATCGGGCGTGACGGTGGCGGTGCAGTAGCGGGGTAAAGTAGGAACAGGGGCAGGCCGGGAGGCCTACCC
>JADGNR010000418.1 GCA_017883415.1 Bryobacteraceae bacterium
GGGGGCCGGGGGGCCAGGGGCCGGATGCGGGCGTCAGGCGCGGAGCCGCGCGTCGGGCGCGACGCAGGGGCGGGAAACTAGCTGGGGGTAATGGTGAAGGGACTGACCGATATCCCGGGCATTCGCTGCGGGCACGTTTCGGATTACGAGGCGATCACCGGCTGCACGGCGATTCTGTGCGAACAAGGCGGCGTGGGGGGAGTGGACATCCGGGGCTCGGCCAGCGGCACGCAGGAGATCGACACCCTGCATCCGGGCCACGTAACCAATCAGGTACACGGCATTCTGCTGGCGGGCGGCAGCGCCTTTGGCCTGGAAGCGGCCTCGGGAGTGCGGCGCTACCTGGCGCGGCGGGGGGTGGGCTATCCATTTGGGGGCGAGCACATTCCCATCGTGCCGGCGGCGATTCTTTTCGACCTGGGGATCGGCAAGTCGAAGGTGCATCCCGGGCTGGCCATGGGCGAAGCCGCGGCGGTGGCGGCCACCGCCGATGCGGTAACCGAAGGATGCGTGGGCGCGGGCACGGGCGCGACGGTGGGAAAGCTGCTGGGGATGAAGCAGGCCATGAAATCGGGCATAGGTAGTTTCACCGTGACTCTGCCCGGTGGCGTGCTGGTGGCGGCGCTGGTGGCGGTGAATGCCTTCGGCGATGTGCGGGATCCGTCGACGGGAAAGATCCTGGCCGGCGCGCGCCAGGCTGCGGACAGCCGCGCGTTCGTCAATACCGAAGAGCGGATGAAGAGTGGTGGGCCGGCGCCGGCGGGTGGCGCCCACAACACGACGCTGGGCGTGGTGGCGACCAACGCGAAGCTCACGAAAGTGGAAGCCACCAAACTGGCGCAATTCGCCGGGCTGGGCATGGCGCGCACCATCTATCCGGTGAACACCATGGTGGATGGCGACATCGTGTTTGCGCTGTCGGTGGGGGAACACACCGCCGATATCAATACCCTGGGCGTGGCCGCGGCGGAGGCGCTGGCGGAGGCCATTCTGCGGGCCGTGCGGCTGGCGAAGACGCTGGGCGGCGTGCCGGGCTTGGGGAGCGGATAGCGCCGCGCTATTTCGGCTTGAAGGCAATCGCGTCGATTTCCACTTTGGCGCCCTCGAGCGGCAGCGCCAAGACCGTCACCGTGGTGCGCGCGGGCTTGGCGGCGCCGAAGAACTCGGCGTAGACTTCGTTCATGCCGGCGAAATCCTTGACCTCGGTCAGGTAGACGTGGGTCTTGACGACGTCCGCCATCGATGCTCCGCAGCCCTCCAGATTGCGCTGGATGTTTTGGAGGACCTGCCGGGTCTCGACGCGAACATCGCCGGAGACGATCTTACCGGTGGCCGGATCGATGGGGACCTGGCCGGAAATGTAGATGAAATCGCCGGCGCGAACCGCCGGAGAATAGGGGCCGCGCGGGGCGGGGACCCCGGGAGGGGAGATGCGCTCGATCATAAATCAGTGTCCTTCCGCTTCCAGATAACGTTCGGCTTCGATGGCGGCCATGCAACCCGCGCCGGCGGCGGTGATGGCCTGGCGGTAGGCGCGGTCCTGCACGTCGCCCGCGTGGAAAACGCCGGGAATATTGGTCCGCGCACCGCCCTTGGAGAGGATGTAGCCGTCGGGATCGGTTTCGATCTGGCCTTTGAAAACCTTGGTATTGGGAATGTGCCCGATGGCCACGAAGAAGCCGTCGACCTCCTGTTCCCACTCCTCCCCGGTCTTGAGATTGCGCAGGCGGACGCCGGTGACCACGTTCTGCGACACATCGAAGACCTGTTCGACCACGGTATTGGGCAAGAATTTGACCTTGGGGTTGTGGCGGGCGCGGTCGAGCATGATCTTGGAGGCGCGGAATTCCTCGCGGCGATGCACCAGGGTCACTTCCCGGCCGTGGCGCGTCAGAAAATTCGCCTCCTCCATGGCCGAATCGCCGCCGCCGACCACCATGATCCGCTTCCCTTTATAGAAGAAGCCGTCGCAGGTGGCGCAGGAGCTCACCCCGTGGCCGATCAGCTTCTGCTCGGATTCGAGGCCGAGCCAGCGCGCCGAGGCGCCCGACGCGACGATCACGGTGCGGGCTTCCATCCACTCGCCCTCGACGTTGAGCCGCAGGGGGCGGGTGGAGAAATCGGTATCGATCACCGCCCCATGCATGTACTCGGCGCCGAAATTCTGGGCCTGCAACTTCATGTTCTCGATCAGTTGCGGGCCCTGAATGCCTTCGGGGAACCCGGGGAAATTCTCGACCAGGGTGGTGAGGGAAAGCTGGCCGCCGGCTTCGTGCCCGGCCACCACCAGCGGGGTCAGGTTGGCGCGCGCGGTGTAAAGGGCGGCGGTATTTCCGGCGCAGCCCGAACCGATAATGACCACGTTTCGCATCGTCTGGGAGGGTAGAAGATCAGGGTAGCACGGCGTAGGCGGGGCAGGATTTCGCAGGGCAGGCTTTCGCGGCTTGCGTGGGGCCGGAGGCTGTCGCGGGTTGGGTTGAGGGCGGAGCGCGCCTTTGGCGCGAGGGAGTCGCGGTGTTTTATTGTATAAGTGTGCCGGACGACCTGAACTCTCGCGTGGAGCGACTGGAGGAAGGGGAGCGGCGCGCCTGGGCGGCGATTGAAGCGCTGGCCGACAAGCAGGAGAGATTGGACGATGTCCTGGTTGTTCTGGCCGAGGCGCAAGTCGAGACCGAGAAACGTTTCCGCGAGACCGACGCGCGGATCGACAAGCTGGTGAGCGCGGTCGGCGAGGCCGACGCACGCTCCCGCGAGACCGACGCGCAGTGGCGCGAGCGGTTCCGCGAAGCCGACGCACGCTCCCGCGAAGCCGACGCGCAATTGCGTGAGCGGTTCCGCGAGACCGACGCGCAGTTACGCGAACGCTCCCGCGAAATCGACGAGCGGATCGACAAGCTGGTGAGCGCGATCGGCGAGCTGATCCGGGCGCGCAACGGCGGCACGCAGAAATAACCCGGGCCAGGCGGGCTGGTCAGTACGTGGCGAGTTCCTCGAAATCGACGTTGCCGCCGGACAGGACCACGCCTACGGAGCGGATCTGCGGGGGCAGTTTCCGGAAGAGCACGGCCGCCGCCGGCACGGCGCCGCTCGGCTCGACCAGGATCTTCAAGCGCAGCAGCAGGAACTTCACCGCGGCGCGGATTTCGTCGTCGGTCACCAGCACCACCCGCTCCACCAGTTGCCGCAGCACGGGGAAGGTCAACGCCCCCGGTTTGGGCGCGCGCAGACCGTCGGCAATGGTCTGCGGGTGGGCCACGGTCACACGATCTCCGGCGGCGAAAGAAAGGAAGGTGTCGTTGGCGCCTTCCGGTTCGGCGGCGAAGACGCGGATGGCCGGCTGCAAATCCTTGGCGATGGTGGCGCAGCCGGAGAGCAGCCCGCCGCCGCCTACCGGGGCGATCAGGGCGTCGAGCGGACCGGCCTCCTCGAGCAGTTCCAGCGCGGCGGTACCCTGGCCGGCCATGAGCATGGGATGGTCGAACGGCGGCACCAGGGTGGCCCCGCTCTCTTTCAGGATGGCGGCGGCGATGGCTTCCCGGCTGTCGGTGAACCGGTTGTAGGCGACGATGGTGGCCCCGTAGGCGCGCGTCGCCTCCCTTTTCGAGCGGGGCGCATCTCCGGGCATGACGATGGTCGCGCGCGCCCCCACGTGCCGCGCCGCGATGGCCGTGGCCTGGGCGTGATTCCCCGAGGAATAGGCCACCACGCCGCGCGCGAGCGCCGCTTCCTCGAGCGACAGGATGAGGTTCGCGGCGCCGCGAATCTTGAACGCGCCGCCGCGCTGGAGATTCTCGCATTTGAAGAAGACGCGCGTCCCGGCCTCGCGGTCGAATCCCGCCGAGGTGAAGACCGGCGTCTTGCGCGCCAGGGGCCGGATGCGCACTGCCGCCGCACGCACGTCGTCTGCTTTGATTGCCAGGTCCATGTTTTTCGGTCCAGTGCCAATCATCCCGCGAATCGAGGGGGGATCACAATCGGGCGGGGGACACATGCGGCGCACACTCGGACGCTCATCGAGGACAAGGGCCTGGAGCGTGTGGGCGAGCCGCACGTGAAGCATGTCGAGGGCCGCCTACGGGAGGTGCGACGGAAAGAGGCCGGCAGGCTGACTCCGAACTCCGGACGGTGGCGGGAGCCCGGACGGCGGGCGTTTCCGTTGGGGCGCCGCGTGGACGGAGCGCGCCTTCGGCGCGTGGGCAGGCCGGGAGGCCTACCCCACTGACCGCTCATCACAATTGGGCAGGCGGGGCGGGGCAACCTGCCGCACAATTGGCGTATGAAAATTCTGATGCTTTCGCTTGCACTCTCGAGCGGCCTGCTGGCCCAGGACGCTTTTCAGGTCAAGGTGGCCGGGCACGGCCAACCCATGATTCTCATTCCCGGCCTCTCGTCATCCGGCGAGACCTGGGACAGCACGGTGGCCCACTATAAGGACCGCTTCGAATGCCATGTGCTGACCGTCGCCGGGTTCGCGGGCGTGCCGCGCGTGGCGGCCCCGATGCTCGATAAGGTCCGCGACGGCCTGGCGGCATACATTCGCAAGAACAAGCTCGACAAGCCGGTGATCGTGGGCCACAGCCTGGGCGGCTTCGTCGCACTCGATTTCGCGTCCCGGTATCCCGAACTAGCGGGTAAGATCGTCATTGTGGATTCGTATCCTTTCTTCGGCGGGCTGTACGGCCCCGACGTCACTCCCGAAAAGGCGCGCGAGAACGCCGAGCAGATGCGCAAGGGCATGAGCGCGCAATCGCAGGACGATTACGTGCGCTACGTCAAGTCGGGGATGTCCACCCGCTCGATGGTGACCAAGGACTCCGACCTGGAGCGCATCATCGCCTGGGGCCTGGCTTCGGACCGCACGGCCGCCACCGACGCCCTGGTGGAGCTGTTCTCCGCCGACCTGCGCGATGGTCTCACCAAGATCAAATGCCCGGCGCTGGTGCTCGCCACCTGGATCGGCTTCAAGGAATACACCGACCGCGCCAAGACCGAAGCCAATCTCCACGCCCAGTATGCCAAGCTGGCCGGCGTCCAGATCGAGATCACCGACACCGCGCGCCACTTCATTATGTTGGACGATCCGGCGTGGATGTTCGGGCTCATGGACCGCTTCCTGGCTGGCGCCAAGACGGTCTCCGCGAAATGAAGAACCGCGCC
>JADGNR010000124.1 GCA_017883415.1 Bryobacteraceae bacterium
GCGAATCCCAGACGGGGAGCAATCTTATCCCCCCAGCCGAATTCCACCGTGGGGAAGCGGTTCGGATCGTAAGGAGGCTGTTTCTCCTGGTCGAAACGGATTCCCAGGTTCAGGGTCAGACCGCGCCCTACCTGCCAGGTGTCCTGGAAGTAGAGAGCGTGCGCGTATTGGTGATCGGCGCCGGTGTTGGTGACGTTGGTGCCGACGACGAAATACCCGTACCTGCCCTGGCAGGCCGAACTGCCAAAGTTCGACTTATTCTGCGCGATGACCTGGTCGCAGGCCGTCCCGCTGGTGACCGGAGTGTAGGCTTGGCCATAGAACAGGTTCACGGCGCCGCCCTGGAAGTTACGCAGAACCTCGTTCGATTGCGTCTGCCAGAAGTACCCGCCCTTAAAAGTGTGGGTGCCGCCCAGGTGGCTGACGAAGTAGGACACATCCGCATTGAAGCCCTTGCGCTTGTAAGCGTCAAAGGTGGTAGCCAGGTTGCTCGGAATGTTGGCAAAGCCGGCTGTGTTAAACGTCGAGGTGGGGAATGGGGCGCCTGCCAGGTCCACGCTGGAAGCATTGACCGTGGCCTGGTAGATGTAGCGGGTGCCGACCGGCGTACCGCGCTGTTCGTTGTTGTTGAAGAAGTAGCCGTAACGGGCGCTGACCACCAGCTTGGCGGTAGGCGTCCAGTCGCCGCCGAAGGTATAGACCGAGAGCGGGTTGACCGTGCCGGCATCGGCGCGCAGCGTATTGGGATCGGTGGTAGCGCCGGTGTTCTTCATCCCCGCGGGGCTGTCCTGGCCGCCGAGCGTTCCGGTGGTCCGCGAATAGCCGTAGTTCCACGAGCCAAACACGCGCAGCGAGTTCATCACGCCATAGTCCAGCCGGTTGTAGGCATTGTGCTGGGTGAACGTCTGGGCCAAATTCCGGGGTCCCGGGTTGGCGCCCAGGAAGTTGGTCAGACGGCGCGTCGTTTGATGGGTTGGGATGTAGCTGCTGAAGATCCAGAGCTTGTTCTTCCACAACGGCCCGCCGGCGGTGAAGCCGGGTTCGACGGTGGTCTGATGGTCCTTGTTGGCCATGTAGTACTGGGGCACGCCGTCAATGCGCTTGGCATCGTTCAGCGATGGCTGCGTAGGATCCGTGCGCAGGCCGCGGTCGCCGTTGTTGGCATTCATCCCGTTGTTCTGGTAGTAGGCTACCAGCGAACCGTGCCAGTCGTTGGAACCGCGCTTGGGAACGGCGTTGATGACACCGCCCAGTGCGCCGCCGTGCTCGGCCTCGAAGCTGCTCGACTTGATCTGGACCTCGTCGATGAAGTCCAACTGGAAGCTCTTGCCCACGCCACCGTTCTGGATGTTGGTGGTGTTGACGCCGTCGATGAGGTACACATTTTCCGAATCGCTGGCGCCGTCGATCTGATAGCCGGTGCCGGCGGAGGCGGAACTGCCCGAGGTGCTGCCGCTTTGCAAAGGCTCGGCGCGCGCGCCGGAGGCAAACGGGATCAGGGTCTGGTAGGAGCGCCCCGCGTTGGGAATGTTGGACAGGACCTCATGGGTCACGGTAATCGCGACCTTGCTCTGGGTGGTGTCCACCATGGGAGCCGTGCCGGTGACTTCCACCGTCTCAGCCACCACGCCCACTTCCAGGTGCACGTCGATGTTGGGCAGGCGGCCCACCGACAAGTCGATGCCGCTCTGCTTATAGGTACGGAATCCGGCGGCCGTTACCGTCAGGGTGTATTCGCCCGGAGCGAGGGCGGCGAAACGGTAACTACCGGCATCGTCGGTCTGCTGTTTTCTGGTTCCGATCAATGCCGGCCCGGAGACTTCGACGGTTGCGTTGGCGATCGATGCGCCCGATGGATCCTTAACGACCCCCTGAAATCCGGCCGTCGTTTCCTGTGCGAAAGCGCAAGGAAGGACCAAGAGCGCGATCAGTACCGCCAGTGCTAGTTTCCCCTTAATTCTGTCGGGACTATACATTTCTGTTTCCTTTCAAAATACGGACCCGATGGCTCGAATCCGATGTCATGTGGAAATTGGGGTGCAGGACGAGGTTGCGTTTCCCGGCCTGGCCCGGGTTGACTGGTGTCTTTTGATAATCGATCTCGGCCATGGACGCAGCCGCCGTAACGGTGTGTATCCCTAGCGACAGCGGGCTGTGGCGCGGGTCGCCACCCATGTGAAGACTGACCGTACGCGAGACCATTAGTGTGTGAAATATACCACCACTTGTGAACAAGTGCAAACATTTTGTTTAGAACGGTTTCGAGGGATTAGGGTGTGGATCGCCGAAATCGATGACTCTAAAGGACTATCAGGCCCTGATCCGGAAGAGCCATGGGGGGATGGCTCCCGTGAGGGGGTTAACAATGAGGTCCCATTCGCCGAACGCGGCGGGGCCACCCTACTTGCCGATGCAGAAGGTGGAGAAGATGCGGTTGAGGATGTCGTCGGCGGTGGTGGCGCCGGTGATGGCATCGAGCGGGCGCAAGGCGGCGTAGAGATCGAGCAACACCATCTCGTGCGGGATGCCCGTCTCGACGGCGGCGCGCGCTTTTTCGAGATAGGACTCCGATTCTCGCAACAACTGTTCGTGCCGCAAGCTGGTGATGAAGCCGGCTTCCTGCTCGAAGGCGCCCTGGGGAGCGAGGGCTTCGAGAATCGCCTCGCGGAGTGGGGAGATGCCCTGGCCGGTGAGCGCGGAGACCGGGACGCAGGCAGCGCAGCCGGCGCCGCCGAGGTCCGATTTGTTGCCCACCACGAGGTGGCGGCCCTGGCCGCGGGCGCGGGCGAGCAAGGCCTCGTCCTGGGCGTCGAGCGGTTGGGAAATGTCCACCACCACCAGCGTCAGGTCCGCGTCGGCCATGGCCTGAAAGCTGCGTTCGATGCCGAGGGATTCCACCCGGCCGGCGCCTTCGCGGATGCCCGCGGTGTCGTACAGCTTCAGGGGAATGCCGCCGATGGCGGCGGTCTCCGAAACCAGGTCGCGCGTGGTCCCGGGGACGTCGGTGACAATGGCGCGATCCTGTTCCAGCAGGCGGTTGAAGAGGCTGCTCTTGCCCACGTTGGGCCGGCCGACGATGGCCAGCGTCAGGCCCTGGCGCACCAGGCTGCCGTACTGGAAGCTGCGGGCGAGGGCCCCGATCGCCTCCCGCAGCGGGTCGATGCGGCGCAAAATCTCCGCGGGCGCGGCGACGCCGATATCGTCTTCGGCGAAATCGATGCCGGCTTCGAGCAGCGCGATCAGCTCGACCAGGGGCTCTTTCAAAGGCGCGAGACGGCGCGACACGGAGCCCGAGACCTGCTGCGCGGCGATGCGCGCCTGGTAGAGCGTGGTGGCGTCGATCAGGTCGCGCACGGCTTCCGCCTGGGGCAGATCGATGCGGCCGTTGAGAAACGCGCGGAGGGTGAATTCCCCGGGCTCGGCCAGGCGCGCTCCACCGGCCAGCGCGCGCTCGACGGCGTGGCGCAACACCACGGGTGCGCCGTGGCAGGAGATTTCGACGACGTCTTCGGCGGTATACGAGCGGGGCTTTTCGAAAAAGGTGACCACCACCTGGTCGATGACGCGCCCCTGGCGGTCGAGCAGGTCGGCCAGGCGGGCATGCCAGGGGAGCCACTCGACCGGGGAGAGAAAGCGGGCGGCGATGTCGCGAGCCTGGGGGCCGGAGAGGCGCACGATGCCCAGCCCGCCGCGGCCGGGCGGAGTGGAAAGGGCGGCGATGGTGTCGTCCAGGTTCAAAAGCGGAGATTCAAAAGCGGCGGGCGGGCCGCGATCCCCGGTCGCGCGGCGGCCGGGAGCCGCGGTCGTGTGGCGGGCCGGAGTGGTGCGGCGGCGCGGCGTCGCGCGGCGGTTCGGGCAGGCTGGCCATGCCGGCCGGGTACACCACCACCTGGCGCGCCGGACCGGAGCCGATGCTTTCGCTGCGCACCGCCGGCTCGCCGCGCAAGGCCAGGTGAATCACCCGCCGCTCGCGGCTGTTCATGGGGTTGAAGCGGAACAGCATGCCGGTGCGCTTCACTTTCTCGGCGGCGGTCACGGCGCTGAGCCGCAGTTCTTCGATGCGCAGCAGGCGGTAATCGTTGGCGTCGAAGGAAATGCGCGAGTGGTCCTCCGACGGCATGCGCAGCATCTCCATGGTGACGTGCTCCAGCGCCAGCAGCAGTTCGGCGCGGTTGGAAAGGAGCAGATCCACATCGGCGCCGGAAAACTTCACCATCACATCGGGAGTTTCGAAATCCTGGTCCGATGCTTGGGAATCCTGCATCTCGTATTTGACGTTGAATCCCCCGTTGTGGAGGGTGGGCTGCAGGAAACCGTCGATGCGGTCGCCGATCGAGGCCACGGAGTATTTTCGCTCAGTCACAGGCTATTTCCTGCCGTTCTTCTTCTTGGGTGGCTCCACGGAGCGCGCCGCCGCCAGTGCCGCGTCGGTGTGGTTGAAGAACCACTGCTGCCCCATGCTCACCAGATTGCTGGTCAAGTAGTATAACACCAGGCCGCTGGGGAAATTGTAGAACATGAAACCGAACAGCAGGGGCATGAACTTCATCATTTTCTGCTGATTGGGGTCGCCGCCCGCCTGCGGGGTCATGGCCTGCATGATGAACTGGCTGACGATCATGACAATGGGCAGGATCTTGATGGGCAGGTGCTCGGGCTGGGAAAGATCGCCCACCCAGAGCCAGCTCGCGCCGCGCATTTCCACCGAAACCGTGAACACCTTGTAGAAGGCGATGAAGAACGGGATCTGGATCAGCATGGGGACGCAGCCGCCCATGGGGTTGACGCCGTTCTTCTTGTAGAGGTCCATCACCTCCTGGTTCTGATCGGCCTTCTTGGGATCGCGCAGGCCCACGTTCTTGTACTTCAGGTTGATGACGTCGATCTGCGGCTTGAGCGCCTGCATCTTGCGCATCGACTTCATGTTGGAGAGCTTCAACGGGAACAGGATGAAATTGATGACCACCGTGACCACCACAATGGCCCACCCGAAGTTGTGGACCATGTGGTCGTTGAACCAGTTGACGATGAGGAACAGCGGCTTGGCGAGGAACGCCAGCCAGCCGAAATCGACCACCTGCTCGAGCTTGGGACTGACGCTCTTGAGCAGATCGACATCCTTGGGACCAACGAACAGCTCGAAATGGTTGCGGTCGCCATCGGACACCGCGACGCCGGTGAAGCCCTGCGGCTTTTCGTCGGCCGCCGAGCGGGTGTAGTCGGGGAAGGTGACCATGCGCACGGGGGCGTTGGCATCGGGCAGGAAGACGGCGGCGAAATAGGTGTCGGCGAGGCCGGCGAAGGAGTAGTTGCCGCTGTTGGGGATGGGGCCGTTCTTGGCCGAGCGGGCGGTTTGCTCGACGAGCTTGTTGGCCGACAGATCGTAGTAGAGCGTTTTCTCGTTGCCGGCCGGATTGGGGACGGTGAGGTCGCCGAAGCCGCCGCGCCAGGCGATCATGTGCGGCACCGGTTTGCCGTCGATGGCCAGCTCGGTGGAAACATCGACCAGATAGCTTTTCTTCTGGAAGCGGAAGGTCTTGCGCGCGGTGGTATGGCCGTCGGAAAACTCGTAGGCGACACCCAGGCCTTCGGGATCGACGGTCTGCCGGTAGTAGGCCCAGTTGATCTTTTTGGCAACCGCCGGCTGGCCGGGGACGTGCAGCGAGAACGGGAACGGATCCTCGATGGCCGCCGCGGAGTTGATCAGATCGAGCAGCTTGTCGTCGTTGCCCTTGTACTTCTTGAGCAGCCAGCTTCGCACATTCGCACCCTGGTTGCTGAAGGACACGCGGTACAGGTCGGTATCGATGGTGAAGTGGGGCAGCGCCTGCCCGGGCGTCGCCGGCGAGGTGGGTGCGGAGGTCGGGGCGGCCTCCGGGGGCTCGGCCGCCGGCACCGGAACCGTCGCGGCAGTGTTCTCCGGCACCGGGGTATTGTCTGGCGAAGCCGGCGCGGCCTGCGAACTGGACGCCGTCTTCTTCAGCGGGGGCGGGGTAGGGGGCTTGAAGAAGTACTGGGTGGAGAACATGATCGCGCCCATAAGCAGGAACGCGAGCAGGAGCCGCATCTCCATCGACATTTCTTTTTTGTTACCACCGTTGATCGAATCGGCCATTCAGAAAAATTCCGTTAGAAATCCTCGGGTCGCCGGACGGGATCGAAGCCGCCGGCGTGAAACGGATGACATTTGGCCAGGCGGCGCAATCCCATCCACAACCCCCGCGCCGCGCCGTATCGCTCGATGGCTTCGCTCATATAGTCCGAACAAGTCGGCAGGAAGCGGCACGCCGAGGGCAGCAGCGGGGAGACACCAACCTTATATACGCGGAGCAGCCGCACTAAGATCCATTGCAGCGGAGAAACAGCCGCTCCACTTCCCGCTGCAACTCCGGCAGGGGTGCATCGAACGCCTTGCGCCGCGGATTGATGACGATGGACCACTGTGGGCTCAGACGATCGAGGTTCGAGCGCACGGCCTCGCGGACGCGGCGCTTGATCCGGTTGCGCACCACGGCTTTGCCGAGCGCGCGGGGTAGCGTGAAACCGATTCGCGGTCCGCCGGCTTCGGCCTCGCGGACGCAGAACGCCGCGAACAGAGGTCCCGAAAAACGGGTTCCCTCATCATAAACTCTTCGGAAGTCTTTCGATCGCAGCAGGCGAACACGTTTCGGAAAACCAGAGATGGAGAACTACCTTTCCGAGCTGACCGTAAGCTTCTTCCGGCCGCGGGCCCGGCGGCGGGCAAGCACCGCCCGTCCGTTCTTGGTTTCCATGCGGCTGCGAAATCCATGCGTTTTGGCGCGGTGGCGGTTATTCGGTTGAAAAGTCCGTTTCGGCATTTTAGTTCAAGCATTTAGTATAGATCACCGGGGCGAGGGACGGCAAACGGCACGGATCGCGTGGATCGCACACGGCACGGGCCGCGTCGTCGAGAACGGGACGGGCCGCGTAGTCGCGCGGTCGCGAACGACACGGGTCGCACCGTCGCGTGGTCGCGAACGGCACGGGTCGCACAGTCGCGAACGGCACGGGCCGCGTGGTCGGGAACGGGACGGGCCGCGTGGGTCGCGAACGGGACGGGCCGCGTGATCGCAAACGGCACTTGCCGCGTGGTCGCGCGGTCGCGTGGGTGGGAGGCGCCGAGTAACCCTCTTCGCGGTCCCGGCCGCTTCGCCAGACGTGCCCTGGCCGGCGAAAGTTTGCGAAAGTTTCCGCCGGGCCCTGGGGGACTCTGCTACATTTGGGGAAAGCTATGCGCGCCATCCCCGGTTGGGACCAGTATTACCTGGACATCTGCAAAACCGTCGCCACGCGCAGCAAGGACCCCAACACGCAAATCGGATGCGTGATTGTGGGGCCCAACCACGAAATTCGCTCCACCGGGTACAATTCGTTTCCGCGCGGCATTCGCGACGATGTTCCGGAACGGCTGGTTCGGCCCGCCAAGTATCTGTGGATCGAACATGCCGAGCGCAACGCCATTTGCAACGCCGCGCGCGCCGGCACCGCGACGGAGGGATGCACGATCTACGTGGAGATCATGCCCTGTATGGACTGCGGGCGTGCCATTGTGCAAGCCGGCATCACCGCCGTGGTGGTTTCGAGCGAACGCATGGCGCAGTACTCCAGCGACTACTACAACGAGCATTTCGGCATGGTGGAAGTGCTATTCGGCGAAGCGGGGGTGGGCGTGCGGCGAGTCTGACTCAACCGGCCTTGGGGCGCTCGCCCGGAACGGTGCCCTGTGCCGACTCTTCGGGAATCGGCTTGGTGAAACGGAAGAACCGGCGCCGGCACCCGCGGCAGCGGTACGGGAACCTGCGGAACAGTTTCATGATCAGATCCCCGATGCCTCCTTGCCGGGAATGGCGGATATCCTTACCGCCGCAACTGGGGCATCGGAGGTGGTCGACCGACTGGGTGCTCACACAACTTCGTCTCTACACGCCGAGCTTACCAGATCGTTGTGCATTATGTCACGTTGGGACGCGCACTCACTCCCTCCAGCCGTTCCAGGCCGGCAGGCTCGCCGAACTTCAAACCCTCGACCGCCGGATCGATGGAGCGCAACAGGCCGGTGAGGACGCTTCCGGCGCCCACCTCCACGAAGCGGACCACGCCCTGGGCCGCCAGATAGCGGATGGTTTCCAGCCAGCGCACCGGGTTCGGCACTTGTTGGTACAGTCCTTCCCGCGCCTCGGCGCCGGTGCGGACCTCGCGCGCCTGCCAGTTGTTGACCAGCGGGAACGCCAGATCGCGGAACTCCGTGGCGTCGAGATCGGCCCGCAGACGTTCCTGGGCCGGCTTCATGAGCACCGAATGGAAGGGCGCGCTGACCGGAAGCAGCACGGCGCGGCGCGCCCCGGCAGCCTTGGCCAGCTCGATGGCGGAACCGACCGCCGCGGCATGCCCGGCAATCACCACCTGGTCCGGCGAATTCAGATTGGCCGCGCTGACCACCTCGCCCTGCGCGGCCTGCTCCAGGACGGATTCCAGTTTCTCCGCGGGCAGTTTCAGCAGCGCCGCCATGGCGCCCACTCCCGCCGGCACCGCCTCCTGCATGTACCGGCCGCGCAGCCGGACCAGGCGCACCGCGTCGGGCAGGCGCAGGCTGCCCGCCGCCACCAGCGCCGAATATTCGCCCAGGCTGTGGCCGGCTACATAGTCGGGCCGGATGCCGCGCTCGCGCAGCACGGCGAAGGCGGCGACGGACACCGTGAGCAGAGCCGGTTGGGTGTTCTCGGTCAGCTTGAGCTGCTCCTCGGGTCCTTCAAAGCAGAGGCGTGAAATGGGGAAGCCGAGCGCGCCGTCGGCTTCTTCGAACACGCGGCGCGCGGCGGGATACGTGTCGTGCAGCGCCTTTCCCATGCCGGCAAACTGGGAACCCTGCCCGGGGAAGAGAAATGCCGTTTTGGGTGTCAAACGGAGATTATAACCGGGACTCCGCAGGCCGCGCAGGTCCGTCATCTCCTACGGTCACATCCTACCCCTGAGCCGGCCGATTTCACGGCGGTCGCGTTTCGATGGCTTGCCTTCCCGCGCCGCTTCGAAATGCGGCATCGCCTTGCGCTCTTCGGCCAACTTCAGCCGCAATTCCCGGCTCGCATCGGTCTCCCGGTAGAGCGTGTGCGCCACCGCCGCCGGACCGCGCATCTCGCTAAGGATCAGGACCTCGACTTGGAAGTCGCCGCTGTCGTTCTTCACGTGCACCCGGTCGCCGGCCCGGACCTCGCGCGCCGCCTTGGCTCCTTGCCCGTTGCACTCGATCCGGCCGAGGTCACAGGCCCGCCGGGCGAGCGAGCGCGTCTTGAAGAATCGGGCGGCCCAAAGCCACTTGTCCATTCTCACGCCGGTCATAGATCCATTCTCATCCCACACCAGTGCGAAAATCGAAAGGAGCAAAAGACATGAAGTACATTCCGATGACGAATCGCCGAAGACGGTCCTTCACGCTCCGCCTCGCCGGGCCGTTACTGATGGCCGCGGCCGCTCTGGCCGGAGACTCCGATATCCCCCCGCACGGGGCGCCAGTGACGTTGTTCGATGGCGGCAATCTCGATCGGTTCGACACCTTCCTCCAAACCAAAGGATTGAACAGCGACCCCGACCACGTATTTCGCGTCGAGGGCGGGGCGATCCACATTTCCGGCAGGGAGTTCGGCTATATCGTTACGAAGCGGGAATTTGCCAACTATTACCTCAGCGTCGAGTTCAAGTGGGGGGAAGGCACTTACCCTCCGCGCGAAGGGCAAGCCCGCGACAGCGGCGTTCTGTACCACGTGCGCGGCCCGCAGAAGGTATGGCCCACCTCGATTGAGTTCCAGATCCAAGAAGGATGCACCGGGGATTTCTGGCTGACCGACGGCGGCGCTTTGACCTCGCGGGGAAACCGGGCGGCCGGCCCTCCCGGAAAGGCCGTCAAAATCGACCGCCTGGGCAAGGGTCCGTGGGAAGACGTAGCCGGCTACCGCGATCCCGCCGGGGAAGTGGAGAAGCCGCGCGGCGAGTGGAACCTTCTCGAGTTGGTGGCCGCGGGCGACCGCATCCGGCAATACGTCAACGGGAAACTGGTCAACGAGGGCTCCGAGGCCTGGCCGTCGAGCGGTAAAATTCTGTTCCAGTCCGAGGGCGCCGAGATCTTCTTCCGCAACATCCGGCTCTTTCCCTTGAAAAAGTAGCGGCACAGCTGACGGTAATGTCGAGGTCGGCGCCGGTAGGCGGGCGCAACAGGCGCAGTAGGCCCCCTCACCGCATCAACATCACCAGCGCCGTGATGTCGTCGTGCTGGCGGGTGTGCCCCACGAAGGCGTCCACCGCGACCATTACTTCCTTCAGCGCCTCGGCGGCGCTTGCCGGGCGCATCGCTGCGACCAGGGTCAGGAGGCGCGGCTCGCCGAATTCCTCCTGGCGTTCATCCTCCGCTTCCACCACCCCGTCGGTGAAGACCACCAGCAAGTCGCCCGGGGCCGCCACCGTTGCGCCCTGCTCATAGCGCGCGCTGGCCATCACCCCGAACGGCAGGCCGCCCGCTTCCAGCCGCTCCATGCCCCCTACGGCCCGGCGCAGCACCGGCGGATTGTGTCCCGCGTTGATGTAGCGCAGCGCGCCCGAGGCCGGCTCCAGTTCCCCGAGGAAGGCGGTGGTGAAGCGCAGCCCGCCCTGGCTGTGGGCGCAGGCATAGCGATTCAGGCCCAGCGCCAGTTCCCCGAGCGGCGCCGGCGATTCCGCCAACGTGCGCAAACTGGCCTGGATGGTGGCCATCAGCAGGGCCGCCGGAATACTCTTGCCGGCCACATCCGCCACCACCAGCAGCAGGCGTCCTCCCGCGCGCGGGATCGCGTCGTAATAGTCGCCCGACACGGTATTGGCCGGACGCGTGGTGAAGGCCAGGTCGATGCCCGCGACCTCGGGCGGCGCGGCCGGCACCAGCCACCGCTGGATTTCCCGGGCAATTTCCAGATCGCGCTTCATGGTCACGCGGTCAGCCAGTTCCAGCGCCAGCAGCAGCACCAGCGCCGCCGCCGCGATCAGCACCCCGGTATCGCCGTGCCTGTCTAGGAAATCGATCGCCACAAACGCCAGCGTGAGCAGCAGAAATACGCGCCGCGAGGGCGAGAGCTTCAGCAGCAGCGCCCAGGCCAGGGCGCGCGCCACGTGCAGCTTCCGCCTCCAACCGCGATGCCGCTCGAGCGAGGCCCAGTCCACGTCCTTGGCGTAAAAGTCGTAGGAGAAGCGCGCTTCCGCCCGAAACTCGCCCCACAACTGGTTGACCGCCATCCCGTCGCTGACCCGCTGCCAGAACGTGCCCGCATGTGTCGCCGCGCCGGCGAGGGCCCGGCCGAGCCTCTCAACCCTCCCGGCCCACGGACTCCGGCCGGAATTCTGAGCGTAGGGCATTCGCAGAATTATAGTTTAGAACTTTCGTTCTCTAATGATTTCCCGGCCGGCGCCGATAAGTCCCTCAGGAGGAGCACTTGCACGCTACCGCTGCGGAACCGCAACAGGATGTGGGCTTCTTGCCGGCCTTGCCCGACGGTATGGACCATCGGGTGCGTGTCCTGGCCGCCGAAGACAATGCGGTCTATCGGACCCTGCTGCGCGCCATGTTGACCAAATGGGGTTACGACGTGGTGATGGCCCACGACGGCACTGAGGCCTGGCAGATTTTGCAGTCCCCTGACGCCCCGCGCCTGGCCATTCTCGACTGGATGATGCCCGGCCTGGATGGGGTCGAAATCTGCCGCCGGGTCCGCAGCGCCGGCCGCGAGCCCTACATCTACATTTTGCTGCTCACCTCCCGCACCGAATCGCAGGATCTGGTCGCCGGCATGGATGCCGGCGCCGACGATTACCTCCTTAAGACCACGAAACCTCCCGAGCTTCGCGTCCGCCTGCGCGCCGGCCGCCGCATCATCGACCTCCAGGAGAAGCTGGTACGCGCCCGCGAAGCCCTCCGGGAGCAGGCCACCCACGACAGCCTCACCGGCCTGCTCAACCGCGCCTCCATCCTCGAACACCTCCAGGACGAGCTGGCCCGCGCCGGCCGCCAAGACCAGCCCCTCTGCCTCCTCATGGTGGATCTGGACCACTTCAAGAGCGTCAACGACACGTACGGCCATCTCGCCGGCGATGCCGTTCTTCGCGAAGCCGCCCGCCGCATGAAAGCCGCCGTCCGCCGGTACGACGCCATCGGCCGCTACGGCGGCGAGGAATTCCTGATCGTCCTGTCCGGTTGCGAACGCGAAGACGCTCGCGCCCGGGCCGAGCGCATCCGCGCCGCTGTTGCCGCCGAGCCCTTCGCCGTGGGCGCGCAATCCATCCAGGTAACCACCAGCATCGGCGTGGCCTGCTGTGCCGTCTCCGCCCGTCTGGCTCCCGACGCCCTGGTCCGCAATGCCGATCTCGCCGTGTACCAGGCCAAGAGCCTGGGCCGTAACTACGTCGCCGGCGCCGGCTGCGCCCCTCAAGATCCTGCCGTCGGTCTCTAACGGGGCTTCCCCGGGCGCGCGAAAGAAACAAAAGGAAATAAAAAATTTCTCCTCCCATCGTCTTGCGTTATACTGATGCATCCCCCGAACGTTGACCATGCATTCTTACGCCGCATCCGAACCCGACGAGATCCTGGCCGAACTGGTGCACGATCTCCGCCAGCCCTTGGGCAATATCGATACCAGCGCGTTCTATCTGGATTTGTTGTTGGGCCACCCGGAAGGTCCCGTGCAAGATCAACTGCGCCTGATCGAGCAGCAGGTGGCCCGCGCCACCCGCTTGCTGGCCGACGCCGCCGCCCAACTGCGCAGCCAGCGCGCTCAACGCGGGGGCGCCGAAAGCCTGGTCCTGACAAATTCGGCAACCGCCGGCGTCACATAGTTGGGCGGCGTCACCAGGAATTGCGGTTTCCCGTCCCAAACGCCCCGAGCCACGTCTTCCCACAGCGGTGCGGCGATTCCCCGATCGATCACCACAAACGCGTCCGCCCGGTCGAGAGACCGCAGGCTCGACGCTTTGAAATCCTGGCACGTGAGATCCATCACCATCAGAAACACGTCCGGCGACACCAGGTCGAGCACGCTATTCGATTCCACAATCACGTGCTGGCTCTGTTTCAGGATCTTGCGCAGTGTGCCCGCCGCGCGCGCCAGCTCGCCCGCCGGCGTGCGCAGCCACAAGGAACGCTCCGCGCCCGCCGCCAGGAACCGCCCCGAATCCGTCCGGCCGGGCTCATACTCCTCGCTCAAGGCGAACGGATGTTCCGGCTCCGCCTCGCAACCGCAGGCCTCCCCCTTGTGGGTGCACACGCCGTGGCCGTACTGCGTGATCTTCACCGCCGTCCATTTGCGGTCGCGCAGTTTGCGGATCAGGCCCACCACCACGGAGGTCTTCCCGATGTTCCGCGAGTGCCCGCCCACCACTACCAGCATCACGCGTTCCTTTCAAGTTCCGCCAGGCGCCGCTTGAGCTCCGCCACTTCGCGCCGCAACGCCGGCAGCCGCGCCAGGTTCGCCAGTTGCTCCAGGTGCTGGCGGAGCGGGCGCGCCGGCGTCCCCCATACCGTCTCCCCCGAACGGACGATCTTGGAACTCAGCACTCCGCAGCCCGATCCCAGGACCGCGCGCGCCTCAATGCGCGCCTTGTCCCCTACGCCCACCTGGCCGCCGATCACGGCGTAGTCTTCCACCACCACTCCGCCGGAAAACCCGGTTTGCGCGGCGACCACCACGTGGCGTCCGATGCGGCAATTGTGCGCCACGTGCACCATGTTATCGAGCTTCGTGCCTTCCCCGATCGAGGTGACCCCCAGCGCCGCGCGGTCCACGCACGAGTTG
>JADGNR010000125.1 GCA_017883415.1 Bryobacteraceae bacterium
GATTCCGCCGCGAGCAACTGCTGCGCATCGTGCTGCGCGACGTGCTCGGAGGGGCCACCCTTTCCGACGTCACCGAAGAGCTGTCCCACCTGGCCGACGCCATCCTCGAAGTGGCGTACCGGCGCGTGCGCGCGGAGTTCGTGGCGCGCCACGGGGAGCCGCGCCTGCCCGATGGAAGGCCGTGCGGCTTGTCGGTGATCTCGCTCGGCAAACTGGGGGGCGGGGAGCTGAACTACAGCTCGGACATCGACCTGATGTTCGTCTACGGCGGTGCGGGGGAGACCGCGGGCGCGGCGCCGGTAAGCAACAAGGAGTTCTACAAGAAAGTCGCCAACCAGTACACCGCGCTGCTGTCCACGTACACCGCCCACGGCCAGTGCTACCGCGTGGATCTGCGCCTCCGGCCCGACGGCACGTTGGGCGAGATCGCGATTTCCGGGGACGGCGCGAAGACCTACTACCAGGAGCGCGCGCGCGACTGGGAGAAGCAGATGCTGATCAAGGCGCGCGTTTCGGCGGGCGAGCGCGAGCCCGGCGCGGCGCTATTGGAGTTTGTCGAGCCGCTGATCTACGGCAGCTCGCTCGATTTCTCCGCGGTGGAGGCGGTTTCGGAAACGCGCCAGCGGATCGGCGAGAAGGTAGCGGCGAAGCGGAGCCTGGGGGGCGGCCGGGACATCAAGCTGGAGCCCGGCGGCATCCGCGATATCGAATTCCTGGTGCAGTGCCTCCAGCGGCTGTACGGCGGCCGCGAGCCATGGGTGCGCCACGGGGGCACCATGTTCGCGCTGTTCCGCCTGCGCGACAAGGGGCTGCTTTCCGGCGCCGAGTATGCGCGCCTGGCCGAGGCGTACCAGTTTCTGCGGCATCTGGAGCACCGCCTGCAGATGGACGAGGACCGCCAGACTCACACCTTGCCCTCGGGCGCGGGCGAGCTCGATCTGCTGGCGCGCAAGATGCCGGCCGAAAGCACCGGCGCCACGCTCACCGGCGAGACGCTCGGCCAAAAGCTGGACGAGCGCGTGGCGGCGGTGCGGGAGATCTACGAGCGCGTGATCCACGCGCAGAAGCCGGCCTACTACACGGCCGTGCCGGAGCCGGCGGCGCTCGAAGAAGAGGTGGAGGCGCTGGCCCCGGCGAGCAACCTGACGCGATTTCTGGACCGGCGCGCGCCGCTGCTGGCCCAAGCGGTGGCGGCCGCCGGATTGCACCGCGGCCGGGAGCGCTTCGAGCATTTTCTGGAGAAGGCCTTTGCCAACCCGGATCTGCTGCGCCGTCTGGATGAAGACGCGAAACTGGCTGCGGGCGTGCTCGATCTCTTTGAGGTGAGCCCTTACTTTGCCGACCACCTGCTGCGCGATCCGGAGCTGTTGGACGAAATCGGCCGGCCCGCGAGCCTGGAAGGCGCCCCGCTCGCCGACGGCGGCGCGCTGCGGCGCTTCTACCGGCGGCAAATGCTGCGCATCCAGAGCGAAAGCATCCTGCAGGCGGCGGACATTTTCGACACGCTGAAACAAACCTCGGCGCTGGCCGACCGCGTGATCGGCGAAGCGTACCGGATCGCGCTCACCGAGGCGCCGCCGCCGGCGAGCGCTTCCTATGCGCCCCGGGATCAAATGATGGCGATCGCGCTCGGGCGCCTGGGCATGAGCGAATTCGATCTGGGCTCCGACGCGGACCTGGTGTTCGTGATCCCCGACGCCGACGCCAGCGAGCAGCCGTTCTGGACCGGCGTGGCGGAGCGCATGATCCAGACCATGAGCAGCTACACGGGAGAGGGGGTGATGTTCGCCGTCGATACGCGGCTGCGCCCCAACGGGCGCGAGGGCGACCTGGTGCGCTCCGCCGGGGCGTATAAGAGCTACTTCGCGAGCCATGCCGAAGCGTGGGAAGGAATCACCTATATGAAATCGCGCGCCGTGGCGGGCAACGTGGAGCGGGCCACGGAGTTCCTGCACGACCTGCAGGAGGTGGACTGGCGGCGCTACGGCCAGAGCATGCGGTCGCGCAAGGAACTGGCCGAGATGCGCGCGCGCCTGGAACGCGAGCAGGGACCGCGCAATCCGCTCAAGGCGGGTCCGGGCGGCTACTACGATATCGATTTCGCCCTGATGTATCTGCGGCTCCGGGGCGCGGGCATCTTTTATAAGGTGCTGAACACGCCCGAGCGCATCGACGTGATCGAGAAGATGGGCCACCTCGATCGCGAGGATGCCGGCTTTCTGCGGGAGGCGGCTACGTTTTATCGCGCCATCGACCACGGCCAGCGGGTATCGCGCGGCCATGCGGAGGGGAGCCTGCCTGCGGCGCAATCGCAACTCGAGGTGCTCACCAGCCTGGTGAAGCGGTGGACTCCGGAGCCTCTCGACCAGCAGCGGCTCGACGCCGCGCTCGGCGAAATCCGGCGGCGCACGCGCGAGTTCTTCAACCGGCTGTTCGGAAAGTCATGAAGCCCCTGCGTGTCGCCGTGGCGGTGGCGTCGGTGGCGGCGATTCTGGCGCTGTACCGCACCACCCTGCACGTCAACAACACCACCGTGGCGCTGTCGCTGCTGCTGGCCATCCTGGGGATGTCGGCCCGCTGGGGCCTGGCGGAGGCCACGGTGGCTTCGGTGGCCGCGGTGCTCGGCTTCAACTACCTGTTCCTCCCGCCGGTGGGGGCGCTGACCATACAGGATCCGCAGAACTGGGTGGCGCTGCTGGCGTTTCTGGTCACCGCGGTGACCGGCAGTCAGCTCTCGGCGCGGGCGCGCCAGCGGGCCGCCGAAGCGGAGGAGCGGCGTCTGGAGATCGAGCGGCTGTATACGCTGGTGCAGGGTATGATGCTCAGCGGCAGCGCGCGCAAGACCATTCGCGAGTTCGTCAACCGGGTGGTGCAGGTGTTCGGGTGCGGCGGCGCGGCGTTCTACTACCGGCCCACCGGGGAGATCTTCCGCTCGGGGCCGGAGAGCCAGCCGATTTCCGACCACGACCTTCTGGCGGCGGCCGAAATCGAGGATGCGTCGATCGATGCGCTGTGCCTGCGGGCCCTGGCGCCGGTGCGGTTGGGAGGGCGCCCGTTGGGAAGCATGGGGCTCACCGCGCCGCTGCCTTCCGGGCAGATGGTGCGCGCCATGGGGAACCTGATGGCGCTCACCATCGAAAAAGCGCGGGCGCTGGAAGACGCCAGCCACGCCGAGGCGGCGCGGCAGAGCGAGCTATTGAAATCGGCGCTGCTCGATTCCCTCGCGCACGATATCAAGACACCGCTGACCTCGATCAAAGCCGCGGTCACCAGCCTGCTCGGCGGCGCGCCCGCGGGCGAGCGCGAGCTGCTCACCATCATCAATGAGGAGGCCGACCGGCTGAATCAACTGGCTGCGGAGGTGATCGAGATGGCGCGCATCGAGGCCGGCAAGCTGCACCTGGAGAAGCGGCCGGTGGCGGTGGCGGAGCTGATTTCCGGAGCGCTTTCGGAACTGGCCCCGGCGTTGAAGGGCCGGCCGTTGACGGTGAACGTGCCCGACGGATTGCCGCCGGCCGAGGCCGATCCGGAGTTCGCCGGCCAGGTGCTGCGGCAGTTCGTGGAGAATGCCCTCAAGTATTCGCCGGAGGGCTCGCCGCTGGAGATTTCGGCGGCGCTCAAGGGCGGGAAGATTGTGTTCGGAGTCGCGGACCAGGGTCCGGGCATCGAAGAGAACGAGCGGGCGCGGATCTTCGACCGGTTTTTCCGGGGCCGGCGGCACCGCTTCGAGACGCGGGGAACGGGTATGGGACTGGCCATCGCGAAAGGGATCGTGGAAGCGCACGGGGAGCGGATTTGGGTGGAAAGCGAGCCGGGACAGGGCGCGGTGTTTTACTTCTCGCTGGCCGCCGTCGGGGGAGGGCGCTAACGGTGAGCGCGGGGAAAATCCTGGTGGTGGACGACGATCCGCAGATCCGCCGGGTGATGAAGGCCACGCTGGTGGCGCACCATTACGAGGTGACCGAGGCGCGCACCGGCGAAGATGCGCTGGAGAAGGCGCAGCAGGAGATGCCGAATCTCGTGCTGCTGGACATGAACATGCCGGGCATGGGCGGCCTGGAGACGTGCCGGGCGTTTCGCGCGGGGCCGGATATTCCGGTGATCATCCTTTCCGTGCGCAATACCGAAAAGGACAAGGTGGCGGCGCTCGACGCGGGCGCCGACGATTACGTCACCAAGCCGTTCAGCATCGAAGAGCTGCTGGCGCGCATCCGCGCGGCCCTGCGCCGCTCGTTCGCCTCGCCCGAGGGCGGTCCGCGCGCGTTCACCGCGCCGGACCTGGAGATCGATTTCGAAACGCGCCACGTGCGCGCGCAGGGCAAGGACGTGCGGCTGACGCCGAAAGAGTTCGAGCTGCTGCGCCACCTGGTGGCGCACGCGGGCAAGCCGGTGACGCACCGCGAGCTGTTGCAGGCGGTGTGGGGCCCGGATTACGGCGACGAGCCGGAATACCTGCGCGTCTTCATCAACCAGGTGCGCAAGAAGATCGAACGAAACCCGGCGCAGCCGAAGTACATCATCACCGAGCCCTGGGTGGGATATAGGTTCGCGGGGTAGGGGGGACTTCTTCATAGCGGGATCCCACTCGAACTCCATGCGCCCAGTGTGGCGGGTTAAGCGGGGCGCCGGCCTGGCCCGCTATCTACGATGATGAGTCGCACCGGCAGCCCGGCCGCCCTAACTTAACTGACTCGCCAGCCGCATGAGCGTCTTCGCCGGACAACTTTTCGAATCCCGGAGGCGCTTCTCAATTCGCTGCTGAGAGCACGGAGCTCCACAGACGATCAGGAGCGGTATGATTTTGGGTGATGGCTGTGCACAGGCCACTACGGGCGCCGCGGCGCAAGCGCCACGAACAGTCTGCCGCTATCGAATCCTGCATCGATGGCCGATGCATCGGCAGGCCGTGGCCCTGGCTGAGTCACACATCGCCGGTCCCCTGTGCGGCGATGACAGAGGCGGCGCGGGGCGCCGGCCGGGAGCGTCGTGCCTGAAAGTTCCCATCGGACGCCCGCCCCGCGCCCGACCAAGCTCCGCTCGCAACGCGACATTAACCTGTGGCGGATCCCGCTGCAGCTCTCGCTCGCGGCGGTCGCGCTGTTCGGGATCACCCTGATTCCCGACATCCTGGACAAGTACAGTGTCATTCGCATCCCGTCGTGGCTGACGATGGGCAGCATCGACGACGCGCGCGCGATCCTGTCGGCAATGATGGGCGCGGTCGCGACCGTGCTGGCGCTGATCTTCTCGGTCGCTCTGCTCGTGCTGTCGATGGTCTCCACACTGTTCGGCCCGCGACTGCTCTACCGGTTCCTGCAGGACTGGGTCACCCAGGTCACGATCGGCATGTTCATGGGCACGTTCGTGTACATCTGCCTCGTCTTCCTGGTCACGCATCAGGATCCGCGGTCCACGTTCATCCCCCAGATTTCGCTGATCACGAGCTGGGTGCTGGTCGTGCTCAGCTTCGGGTTCCTGGTCTACTACAGCCATCGGGTCGCGAGATCGATCCAGAACCCCGATATGATCGGCGCGATCGCCGACGACCTGTATGTCGCGGCCGGCGGCGCGCACGTGTCCGGCGCTGGCGAGGGCACCGGCGCCGTGCCCGACGACGCCGGGATACTGCGCCAGGCAGAGACCGGCGCGACGGTGTCGTGCCCGAAGAGCGGCTACCTGCAGCACGTCGATCACGGTGCGCTGGTCGCGGCCGCGCACGCGGCGGACGCATTGATCGTGCTCCGGTTCCGCCCGGGCCAGTTCGTGCTCCGCGGAGAACCGCTAGCGGCCATCGTACCGCCCGATCATGCCCTCCGGCTCGAAGAGGCGGTCGACCGCGGCGTGCGCATCGGCCGTCACCGCACGCTCACCCAAGACAGCGAGTTCGGTATCGCGCAGATCGTAGAGATCGCGATCCGCGCGCTGTCGCCGGCGGTCAACGACACGTTTACCGGCGTCGCATGCGTCGACTGGCTCGCCGACGCACTGCTCACGCTCGCCGAGCGCCCCCCGCTCGAGGGCAACTGGTACGACACGGGCAGCAGGCTCCGGGTATGGATGCCGCCGGTGAGGATCGAGCGCCTGGTCAAGCTCGCGTTCGATCAGATCCGTCAGGCTTCCGGGACGACTCCCGCGGTGTTGATCCGCCAACTCGATGCCATCCGCCGGCTGGCGCCGCGGCTTCCGGACGGTTGCCGCCAGGTGCTGTCGGAACAAGCGGACGCGATCCGCGAGTCCGCGGCCGCTCTGGTTGCGCTCGATCGCCGCGATCTCGACGCGGCCTGGCAGCGGGCGCGCACCGCGCTCGACGCGCTGCCCCGGCCCTCGAGTGCCGAGCCCACGCCTGTGTAGCCCCGCGCCCCGGCGACCTGCTGGCTGAATCGATGCCAGCCTGCAGCCCCTGCCTTGCCGTTGCCAGCAATTCATCAAGCATTGTTATGACGCACATCAAAAAAACAACTGGCGCCTTTATAGATCTTTTATCTCTTCCTTACGCCATCCTAATACTCCGCCCTTCATAATTGCCTGAGCGTTCGATCCACCCTCCTCGTTGAGGTTTGCACTGAACATCGAATAGCACGGGTCCAAGAGACAAGGGCATAGGTGTGTCCGCTTGGTCCCAACCAGGAGCTCGCACATGAATTCGCAAAGTGTTGGAAGAATGGCGCTGGGAGTTTTTACGATGGGGTGCCTGCTGCTACACTCCCCGGCGAACCTTCGCGGTCAGTCTACGTTTGGCAGCGTCATGGGCACGGTTCAGGACGCCTCGGGCGCGCCTATGCCCGGCGTAGCCGTGAAAATCAAGAACCTGAATGACAACACGACCCGCGCCACGCTCACCGATACTGCCGGAGAATACCAGATTCTCAACCTCAGACCGGGCGCGTACGAGATCGTGGCTTCCAGAGAGAACTTCGCCAGCGCCACGCTGGCGAGCGTCACGCTGGACGCGCGCCAGCAACTGCGTGCGGACCTGAAGCTCGATCTGGCAGGCGTCAAGGAGGCCGTAACCGTCGAAGCCGAAGCAGCGACCGTCAACACGGAAAATGCCGTCATCGGCGACACGAAGAACTTCAACCAGGTTGTTCAGCTGCCCATGAACTACCGGGGCGGAAACGATAGCCCGCTCGCGGCCTTGGTTGCCGTACCGGGCGTGCAGCAAGACAGCAGCGGGAATATGTCGATCGGGGGCGGGACGTCGGCCCAGATCCAGTACTCGGTGGATGGAACCTCCACGGTCAACGTCCGCCAGAATGGGGCGCTCGGAAACATGAATCCGTCCTCGGAGCTTATCAGCGAAATGAAGGTGACGCAGTTCAATAACAACGCCGAGTTCTCGCAATTGGCGGATGTGACCATTATCACCAAGAGCGGGACGAATCATTTTCACGGCAGTGGCTTCGAATACATGCAGAATAGCGCTCTCGATGCCACGACCTATGGATTTGACAGTAAGGCGCACAAGGCTTACAACACGTTCGGCGGCAGCTTGAGCGGTCCGCTGGAAATCCCTCATCTCTATCGAGGCAAGGACAAGACATTCTTCTTCGCCGACTATGAAGGCAACCGGCGGCGATTCACGACGCCGGAGGTGCTTTCCGTGCCCACGGCAGCCATGCGGGCAGGAGATCTCACGAATTTGCCGGGCGGGTCCGCGATCGATCCCACCAGCGGTGCGCCGTTTGGCGGAAACCAGATTCCGACGGCTCAACTGAATTCCGTCTCGCAATCGCTGCTCCATAACTATCTTCCTTTGCCCAACTCCGGAAATGGCATCGACACCAACGGCAACTACCGGCTCCAGGCTCCTACCCCCGCCACCATCAATGGGTACGATGTCCGCGTCGATCACAACATCAACGGTAAGCAGCAGATTTTCGGACGCTGGAGTTGGAAGAACGTAGATACGACGCTCGCCAACCAGCTTCTTCCCAGCGAACGGGATCATGAGACCAATCGAAATCTGCTTGTGTCGCACAACTACACGATACGGCCGACTCTTCTGAACGAGGTACGTTTTGGGCTGACCTATTATGCGCGGACGGTGAACTTCCCGATCGGCGGAGCCAGTGCCGTGCAACAGCTCGGGCTGGCCGGTCTGAACTTGGGCGACGTGCCCGGCGTGAATGCGTTTCCCACATTCGACTTCAGCGATGGCACGGGGTTTACCGCGATCGGCCGGGACAAAACGGGTGTACTGCGATCCCAGACGATCCAATTCACCGACAACGTGTCCTGGGTCCGAGGAAGACACACCGTGAAATTCGGTGCTGACCTGCGCAAGGTGCGCTATACCGACCTGGAAAGCTTTGGCGGGTCGGACGATTTCGGCGCCTTCACGTTTAATGCCGGGACATTCAGCGGCAATGCTTTCGCCGATCTTCTGCTGGGACTGCCTTCCAAGAGTTACATTGCTCAGTCGGGCCCGGACACGAAGCTGCACGCCTATCAAACCGGCCTATACGCCCAGGATGAGTGGCACGCCGCGAAGAACTTGACTGTAAGTTTGGGCCTGCGCTGGCAGGCGCTTCCGCCCTTTGTCAGCGAAAACCATAACCTGGGCGCTTTCGACCCGCGTAACGGAGGCTTCATTCTGCCGGATGACGGGACCGCGCGGCGAGGAATGCTCGATTCCATCAATGCCTGCCCCGGAGTGAATCCCGCGCTTCCCTGCGCGCCGATCGAGAAAGCCGCTCAACTCGGGCTGGGCAATGGGCTGCGGGAGTTCTATAAGAGGAACTTCCAGCCCCGCATCGGCGTTGCCTACCGGCCGTTTGCCGACAATAAGACCGTGTTACGGGCCGGCTTCGGAATCTTTACCATGACGAGCCTCGGTCAACTCTCATTTGACACCACGAACATCAATGTAGGCATCGTACAGACCACCGCGAATCAACTGCCGGGCGGCCAGCCTGCATTTCAGTTCCCCGCCGTGGGAGTTCCGGCGAATCCGTTACTCGCCGCCGGCACGGGTGACTTTTATCAGAATGTGGATCTCCATTTCCGCGATCCTCAGTCTGCCCAATGGAATGTCACCGTGGAACGGCAGTTAATGAACGACCTCGTCCTTCGCGTGAGTTACGTCGGGATGAATTCTTATCGCATGGGGCAAACCGTAGACTTGAATCAGGAGCACCCGAGTGTGACCTCTAACGATTACAGCCTGAGGCCGTACCCGAACTGGGGCCGGGTGCTCTCCAGCGAAAACTGGGGGTTTGCCAATTATCAAGCCCTGCAAACGGAGTTCAACAAGAGCTTCAGTCACGGCCTGCTGTTCCAGGTTAACCATACCTGGGCGAAGAATCTCAGCAACGCCGCGGGTGACGCCCCCACCGTTTTCTCGCCGGAAGTCAACTACGGCATTATGGTGGCGGATCGCTTCCACTTGAGCGACAACAGGGGAAACGTGGTGGGTACCCGCCAGCAGCGCGTCCTTGTTTCGGCTATCTATCAGTTGCCCTTCGGCAAGAGCCGGACATTTCTCAAGAAGATGAACCCGGTCGGCAACGCCATACTGGGCGGCTGGGAACTGAGTACGGTGACCATGTGGCAGACGGGACCGCACCTGACTCCGATCACCAGTCCCGCCTTCGACACCGCGAATCTGAACCTGGTATTCCGCGGTGCGTCTCTGCGGCCGGATTGCACGGGGAATCCCATTCCCACAAATCGAACGGTGGATGGATTCTTCAATATCAGCGCGTTTAATCCGATTCCCGCACCGGGGCGGATCGGCAATTGCGCGGTGGGAAGCCTGGTGGGCCCGGGGACGACGGCGATCGCAGGCGGCATGTCGAAGACGTTCCAGTTGCGAGAGGGAGTCCGTCTGCGATTTGAAGCCACGTTCACCAACCTGCCGAACCACCCCAACTTCGCGCCGCCGCCGGTGGATGTTTCCGCGCCCGCCACATTCGGGAAGATCACCACCGTGCAGTCGGCGGAGAACTCCGGAAACCGGACCGGCCAACTCGCTCTCCGGCTGGATTTCTGACTGCTTGGCAATGACGGCGATGGCCCCCGATCGGGCCATCGCCGCTCGGCCCGCAACATCCCCGCCGCCGCCGGCGGGACAGCAACGGAGGCACTGGAGTAAAATGCGGGTGCTTCCATGCCAAGGGCCGACAAGCTGCGCGAGTTGCTCGCCCGCGGCGACTGGGATGGTGTGGCTGCACTGCTCGGAAACCTGGACGCTCCGGTCGCCGGCGATGTGCTGCTGGGTGTTCCTCCGGAAACCCAGCAGAGGCTGTTCGGTAGCCTACCGGTGGAGGCGGCCGCCCGGATCGCCGCTACGCTCCCCTACTACGACGCATACGTGCTGCTGCATTCGCGGCCGCTGGAGGAGATGCGGGCGGTTGTGGACCGGATGGAGATCGGGGAACAACTGCGATTCTTCGATGAGTTGCCCGAGGCGCTCTGGCAGCAGTTCATGGAGGAGTTGGGCGAGCCGCGCGGCGTGGCGCGTGTGGCAGAGGCTCCGTCCGCGCCCCCGCCGATTCCCCCGGTCATCGAGGCCCGGCAGATCGAGAAGAGCTATGGCCGTCCGGGCGGCGGGCAGGTGCAGGTCATCGCTCCGGTCAATCTCTCCATTGAGCCGGGACTGATCATTGCCATGCTCGGGCCCTCGGGCTCCGGCAAGTCCACTCTGTTGCGCATGCTGTCCGGTCTGGCCCCGCCGACGCGGGGAGAGGTCCTGTGGCGCGGAAAGCCGATGAGCGACTCCAGCCCCAACGTGGGGATCGTGTTCCAGAGCTTCGCCCTGTTCCCCTGGCTCACGGTGGTTGAGAACGTCGAGGTGCCGCTGCTGGCGCGGGGCGTGCCTCGCCGGGAACGGCGTCACCGCGCGAGCCGGGTGTTGGATTCGGTCGGCCTGACAGGGTTCGCCAGCGCCTACCCCAAGGAACTCTCCGGCGGCATGAAACAACGCGTAGGATTGGCCCGCGCGCTGGCGGTGGAACCCGAAGTACTGTTCATGGACGAACCGTTTTCGGCACTGGACGTTCTGACCGCCGAGAACCTGCGCGGTGAATTAATGGAATTGTGGCTTGACCGGAAAATGCCGATCGCGAGCATTTTCCTGGTTACTCACAACATTGAGGAAGCCGTGCTGCTGGCCGACCGGGTTCTGGTACTCGGCCGCAATCCGGCGAAGATCCGCGCCGACTTTCGAATCAAGGCAAAGCACCCGCGGGACCACAACTCCCCGGAGTTCCTGCTCTACGTGGATTACGTCTACAAGCTGCTCACGCAGCCGAGCCTCGATGCGCGGCCGCCGGCGATCGCCCCCGGCGCAAAGCCGCCTTACCAGATGCTGCCGCACGCGCGGAGGGGAGCCATCGCCGGATTTCTGGAGTTGCTCAAAGACCGCGGCGGCAAGGACGATCTGTACCGCGTGGCCGAGGAACTGCGCATGGAGGTGGACGATCTACTGCCCATCGTCGAGGCCGCGGCGCTGCTGTCGTTTGTGAAATCGGCCCGCGGAGATGTCGCGATCACCGCCGCCGGCAAGGCGTTTGCCGAGGCCGATATTCACGACCGGAAACATCTGTTCCGCGAAGCCGCCCTCGCCCACATCACGCTGTTGCAGCAAATGAACCGCGCTTTGGCGAGCAAGTCGGACCATGCGATGCCGCTCGAGTTCTTCCGCGACCTGCTCCAGCAGCATTTCTCCGAGAAAGAGACCGAGCGGCAGATCGAGACCGCCCTGAACTGGGGCCGGTACGCCGGGATCCTCACCTATTACCCCGCCGACGACCGGCTCACGCTGTACGACGCCTCGGTTTCAGCGGACTCTGAAGCGGAGGGCTCCTGAGGCAACGGCCCGGCACAATTCTTTCCGCAGGTCCACCCTGGGCCGCGCTCTCCAGCGCCGTTCCCTCGCTCTGGAAGGATCTGCCCATCCTTTGCGCCGGCCTGGCGCTGTTCTGGGGGCTTCTCTCCGTGACGCGGTACTGGGCCGGACCGGTGGGTACGCAACCCGACATCAATCTCAGCCCGGCCGCATTGCCAACATACGCCTTGTTCTCGGTGACGCGCATCGTAATCGCTTACGGGATCAGCCTCGCCGTCACCGTGATCTACGCCTATATTGCCGCCCACCATGCCAAAGCGGAACGGGTGATGATTCCGCTATTGGACACGCTGCAGTCGATCCCGGTGCTGAGCTTCCTGCCCCCCGTGATGGTGGCGATGGTGGGATTGTTCCCGGCCCGGCAGTTGGGGGTGGAACTCGGGTCGATCCTGCTCATCTTCACGGGGCAGGTCTGGAACATGACGTTCAGCGTTTATTCCTCGATCAAGAACATTCCCCGCGAGCTCCGGGAGGCGGCGGAAGTATATCGCCTGAGCTGGTGGCAGCAACTCCTCCAACTGGAACTGCCGTATTCGGCCATTGGACTGGTCTGGAACTCGATGATGTCGGTGGCCGGCGGGTGGTTCTTCCTGATGGCCTGCGAAATGTTTGTGCTGGGCAACCGCGACCTGCGGCTGCCCGGCCTTGGTTCGTACCTGCAGACGGCCGCCAACGCGGGCGATACGCGAGCGATCGTCTGGGGACTGGCGGCGATGGTTGCGGTGATCGTGCTCATGGACCAACTGATCTGGCGCCCGGTCATCGCCTGGAGCGAGAAGTTCAAATTCGAGCAGGTCGAGGCGTTCCACACGCCCCGGTCGCCGGTGTTGGAACTGCTGCGCCGTTCGAGGCTGCTCTCCCTCGCCGGGCGGGTTTCTGTGGGGCCGGCGCGCGAGGCGCTGACGCTGCACTTCGCGAAGGCGCGCGCTCCCGGCCGGGGCCGCGGCGGTAACGGGCTGGCCAAGTGGGTGGCCCGCGCCCTCGCGGCCGCAGGAGCCGCGGCGATGGTTTACGCCGTGGCGCGGATGGTTGTGGGGCTCGGCGCGGTCTCGCGTGCGGGCTTCGCGGAGATCTTCGTGGGCGCCGGCGCCACGTTCCTCAGAGTCGAGCTGGTTCTCCTGCTCGCCGCGCTCTGGACCATTCCCGCCGGAGTCTACATCGGACTGCGCCCCAGGCTGGCGGCCATAGCGCAACCGGTCGCCCAGATCGCGGCTTCGGTGCCCGCCACGGCTCTGTTCCCGATCGTCCTGCTGGGGCTGATCCGGCTGGGCGGCGGCCTGGGGATCGGCTCCATCGTGCTGTTGCTGCTGGGAACGCAGTGGTACCTTCTGTTCAACATCATCGCGGGCGCAAGCGCGATTCCGACGGACCTGAAGGAGGTCTGCGACGTGTACCGGCTCAACCGCGCGGGCCGCTGGCGAAAACTGCTCCTGCCGGGGATCTTCCCCTTTTTGATCACCGGCTTCGTGACCGCCTCCGGCGGGGCGTGGAATGCGAGCATTGTGGCGGAGTACTTCCGGTTCCACGGCCGGACGTTTTCCACGACCGGCCTGGGAGCGGTGATCAGCCGCGCCACGGATCGCGGCGACTTCGCGGTCCTGCTGGGGGCCACCGTCACCATGGCGGTGGTGGTCGTGACCGTGAACCGTCTGGTCTGGCGGCGCCTCTACGCGCTGGCGTCCACGCGCTTCAAGCTGGAAGCGTGAAATCTACCAGCCTCCCTCCTTGCCGCCGAACCACCACACCATTCCGAGAGTGGCGGTATTCTGCTCCTTTTTCAGGATTCCGAGCGTGTCTGTCAGGAAGTAGGGATGGTTGGAAGCGTCGCGCCGCCATTCTTCCCGCAAGATGAGTCCATTCGCGATTTTTTGTTCGAAAGTAAGTGTGCTTTCCTTGATCGCCTGCGTAGCGCCGGTGAA
>JADGNR010000419.1 GCA_017883415.1 Bryobacteraceae bacterium
CGGGAGTAAAGACCGGGGTGAGGCGATCCGCGCCTTTATCGCAGTCTGCAATCAACGCACTTTTCAGGCGCCACCGGGGGCGGCAACGATGCGGGTTATACTAAAAGTATGAAGACGGCGATTTCCATTCCCGACGAGTTATTCAAAGGGGCGGAGCGGCTGGCGCGGCGCACCAAGAAATCGCGAAGCAGGTTGTTCAGCGACGCGGTCAGGGAGTACCTGGCGCGGCATGCCCCCGAAGAAATCACCGAGACCATGGATCGCACTTGCGCCGCGTTGGGCCGCGAGCCCGACCCATTCGTGTCGTCGGCCGCCAGCCGCGTTTTGGAGCGAAGCGAGTGGTAGTCTCGCAGGGCGACGTCTGGTGGGCCGAACTGCCTTCGCCGACCGGGTCGGGACCGGGGTTTAGAAGGCCCGTCGTCGTGGCCCAGGGTGATGCTCTGAACCGCAGTCGAATCGCTACTGTCGTTTGCGTTCCGCTGACCAGCAATCTTCGGTGGGCGAGCGCCCCGGGAAACGTCCCCCTGCCGGCGGGCCTCACGGGACTGCCGAAAGACTCCGTGGCGAATGTTTCTCAGATCGTGAGTCTGGACCGCGATCTTCTCACGGAACACGTGGGCAAGCTACCACGTGCGAAGGTGAAACTGCTGCTCGCCGGAATCGATGTCGTCCTGGGAAAACTCGAGGAGTAGGGCTGCCCTAATCCCCGAAGCTGCCGACTTCCTCGCGCTCTTCCACCGGCTTGGGGGCGGGTTTTGCGGTGGGCTCGGCGGCGGGCGCCGGCTGGATCGAGCCGATCTGCACCAGGCCCGGGCCGGGCTCCTCTTTGAGTACATGCTGCTTGTACAGCCTACTCATGCGCTCGTGCTCCTGCTGCTCCTTGAGCCGGGCGTCGCGCGCGCGGGCCTTCTCTTCGCCCGCATTCTTGGCGATGCCCAGGCGGTCCAGATCGTGCTGGATTTCAGTGGTCACGATCTCCTCGCGCAGGACCATCGAGTGATCCCGGCTGGGCAGCGGGACGGTCTTGCCGCCGGCGAAGATCTCGTGCCGGCCGTGCTCCTCGTACCACTTGGTGAGCGTGGCGGTCATGTGCATCTTCTCGATGATGTTACGCCAGCCCACACCGGTATTGTAGGCGCAGAAGGAAATTTCGCCTTCCTGGGTGGCATAAGGGATGATGCACTGCTCGGTGCGGCGGAAATCGTAATTGAAAAGATCCTGGAACCACATGCCGGCGATGAACAGGAAGTTCCAGCGGTCGCGGCGGCGCTGCTCGATATCCGCCATGGTGCGGTCCTTGCCCACTTTGCCGTAGCTCTTGCCGGAGGCGCCGAAGGTCTTGTCGAACTTCTTCATCATGTCGCTGAGCTTGAAATGGCGGGGCGCCTGGAAGGGATCGTAATTGCGCGCCACGGCCAGGGCCATGGCGGCCACCGAGAGCCACTTGCCGCGGGCGGCGTCGTTGATGCGCGCCACATCGCGCGCCAGGCGGTCGGCGTTGAGGAACGCGGTGACGGGCGCGGATTCTTTGGTCTCCTTGTCCACCATCACGGCCATGCCCACGCCGCAGTTGGGATGGCAGCCGCAGCTCAACTGCCCCCAATCGGCTTGCGGGCCGTGCACCAGGTCACTCCAGTCGGAAAACGTGGAGATGAAGGAAATGGGGAACCAGTCGCGCGCCGGCTCGCCCAGGCCGGTCTGGTTCTTCACGTCGTGCGCCAGGTGCGAGAGGGTGTAGCGCTGCGCGGTGCGGCGCTCGTCGGTGACCGCTTCGTCGCGGCCCGTGAAGGACACCGGCTGGAAGGAGAGGAACGGGATCTTCTTGGGATTATCGAGCGCGAACTGGACGATGCGGCCCACCTGTTCGTTATTGATGCCATTGATAATGGTGATGACCGGGACGATATCGACGCCGTTGGCGTACAGGTTCTCGATGGCCTGCAGCTTCACGTCGAACAGGTTGCCCACCTTGCGATGCTGGTTGGCGGCATTGCCGATGCCGTCGAACTGGAGATACGCGTAGCGCAGCCCGGCGTCGGCCGCCTGCTTGCAGAACTCCGGGTTCTTGGCGAACTCGATGCCGTTGGTGGCCGCCTGCACGGAAGTGTAGCCCACCTCCCGCGCATAGCGCACGGCGTCCAGGAAGTAGGGAGAAATGGTGGGCTCGCCGCCCGAGAACTGCACCGACATCTGCCGCTTGGGCTTGATGGTGATGGCGTTGTCGAGCAGCCGCTTAATGTCTTCCCAGCTCAGCTCGTGCACGAAGCCGACCTGGTTGGCATCCATGAAGCACGGGTCGCACATCATGTTGCAGCGGTTGGTGAGATCCACGGTGAGCACCGAACCGCGCCCGTGCACGATGGTGCTGGAACCGTGTTTATGCAGGGTGGCATCGTTGTGCGCGCGGATGTCGCGGCCGGGAAACACATCCTCGAGGTGCTTGAAGAAGGCCGTGTCCATGGCCATCACGTCTTCGAAGTGGCCGTGGATGGGGCAATCCTTCACCATGAGAATCTTGCCGTCGCGCTCGATGACCTGCGCTTTGATCTCGCCTGGCTTGTCCGTATAGAGCACTTCAAGCGGGGTCTTGCCGTCCAGAATCTGCTGCCGGATTTCGGGAACGCAGCGCGGGCATAGCGAATCGGTCTCCCGCGGCCAGCCGAGCGGAGGTTTGGTCTTCTCCCACGACTTCAACAGCGGCTTCTCCGACCACGCCGGCACAAAGCCCGGCTTCTGGCGAATCTGGTTGAGTTTATCGAAGACCACCCAGGCCGCCCCGGCGGCATATGTGAAGGCTTTTTCTACGTACTTAACAGGCTTGTGCATCTCGTTTGAACTCCTCCCTGGTGTGATTCCGCTTCTCCGGCACTACACGGCATGATTCCGCGCATGAGCTCCCCTCTCTTCCAGACACGACATGCGCGCTTCCCCAGATTATAGGGAGAGGACGCCGGGAAGGCCTATAAAATGCCATTAAACTGTTGAAATTATTGGTTGTACGGCGTAAGACGGGGCTGAACGGAGCAAGGGCGGGGGCGAGCGGGGGATTGGGAATGTATTCGTATGAAAGGGAACGGTTTACACTTGGTGCGGGCGTACGCAAGATAGAGCGCGCCTTCGGCGCGTGGGACAGGCCGGGAGGCCTATCCCACTACGCTATGATGAGGAAATGTCCAGCGCCCTTCCGCCCGCTCTCGAAACCTCCGCTCAAGCCATCATGGACCTGGAACGGGAGGTACTACTGCAGAATTACGCCCGCTATCCGCTGGTTCTGGCGCGCGGGAAGGGCTGCTATGTTTACGATCTGGAGGGGCGCCGGTACCTCGATTTCATCACCGGCATCGGCGTGAATGCGTTGGGGCACGCCCATCCGCGCATCCTCAAGGTGATCCGCGAGCAGGCGGCCCTGCTGATCCACACCTCCAACCTCTACTACCACCAGTATCAGGGACCGCTGGCGAAACGGCTGGTGGCGGCGAGCGGCCTCGCGCGGGTGTTTTTCTCGAACACGGGCACCGAATCGGTGGAAGGCGCGCTCAAAATGGTGCACGCGCACGGGCGCGCGATCCACCCCGAAAAATACGAGGTGATCGCGCTCGATAACGGCTTCCACGGCCGCTCCCTGGGGGCGCTCTCGGTGACCGGGCAGGCCAAGTACCGGCAGGATTTCGAGCCGCTGGTTCCCGGCGCGCGGTTCGTACCGGCCAACGACGTGGCGGCGCTCGAAGCCGCCTTCAGCGAGCGCACCGCCGGCATGATCGTGGAGATGATCCAGGGCGAAGGCGGCATCAATCCGCTGACCCAGGAATACGTCTTTAAGGCACGCCAACTGGCGGACCGGCACCAGGCGCTGCTGATCGCCGATGAGACCCAGTGCGGCGTAGGCCGGCCGGGAACCTACTTTGCCTACCAGCGCCCGGCGACCGTGGTTCTGCCCGACATCGTGGTGGCCGCCAAGCCGCTCGCCTGCGGAATCCCGCTGGGCATCATCCTGGCCAATGAAACGGCGGCGGCCGCCATCAAACCGGGAATGCACGGCACCACCTTCGGCGGCGGACCGCTGGCCTGCCGCGTGGCGCTCGAGTTTCTGGACATCCTGGAAGAACTGCTGCCCCACATTCAGAAAGTGGGCGGATACTTCCACGTAATGCTCAACGAACTGGCGCGCAAACACTCCTTCGTCAAGGAAGTGCGCGGGTTCGGGCTGATGCTGGGCGTGGAGCTGGCCGTGCCCGGCAAGCAGATGGTGCTCGACGCCATGGGGGAAGGGCTGCTGCTCAACTGCACGCACGACACGGTGCTGCGCTTCCTGCCGCCCTACATCGTGACGGAGAAGGAAGTGGACCAGGCGTTGAAGATTCTGGCGAAGCTGTTCGGCAAAGTGAAGCCCGGCCCGTAGACCATCGGGGCCGCGGGGAGCCCGTCTTGGGCGCGGGCGCAGGCGCGCCGCTGGCTGCCCGCGTTCATCCGCTCTGCTTGGCTTCGAGCTCCGCCCAGCGGCCATAGAGTGCCGCTACGCTTGCTTCCGCGGACTGCAGGTTCAGGTAGCAGGCGTGGAGCCGCACGGCGTCGGAGACCACTTCGGGCGACTGCATTTCGACGCGGATCGCTTCCAGTTCGCGCTCGGCTTCGAGGATGCGCGCTTCCATGGCCTCCCACTCGCGGGCTTCCAGGTAGGAAAGTTTCTTTTGGGCGGAAACGGAGCGGGGCGGTGGGGCCGACTTCGAGGCCGGCGGCGGCGAAGCCTGCCCGGCCTGCTCCCATTGCCAGTAATCGGCGTAGAGCTGTGCCCCGCCCTGGCCGTCGAGCCCGAGGACGATATTCGAAACGCGGTCGAGCATGTACCGGTCGTGGGTCACCAGGACCAGCGCGCCGGGAAAATCGGCCAGGCTCTCTTCGAGCACGTCGAGGGTGGGAATATCGAGATCGTTGGTCGGCTCGTCGAGCAGCAGCAGATCGGCCGGCTGCAGCATGAGGCGGGCGATGAGCACGCGCGCCTGCTCGCCGCCGGAGAGGCTGGCCATGGGACGGTCGAGCTGGCCGGCGTCGAACAGAAACCGCCGGGCCCAGCCGGCCACGTGGATCGGGCGGTCGCGGAAGATCACCTTCGAGAGGCAAGGCGAGC
>JADGNR010000126.1 GCA_017883415.1 Bryobacteraceae bacterium
GTGGCGATGTTGGCCGGCCGCCACCGGGCCGTCACACCGAGTATCGCGGCGGGGTGATATTCTTCTCGCGCAGGTACACTTCGGCGTATCCGCGGTGGTGGGCGGTGTGGATGAAGGCGTGGAGCACCCAGTCCCAGCCGGTTTGCGGCGGCGTGTTGGGACGGCCGGGGTAGCTCTTGTCGAGGTCGGCTTCGGTGATGGCTTTCAGGACGCCGGCACAAAAGTCGAAGCTTTGAACGAGGTACTTCTTCGTGGTCTCCTTGTCGAACTTCTCGGGCGGCGCCAGAGAATCCGGTATCGCGCCGGCCTTGAAGCGCGAGATGTAGAAGGCGTTGTTGGTGGCGATATGCTGCAGCACCTGGCCATACGTCCGCATGTCGGGCTTGGGCTCGAAGTCATAGCCCTCGGGCGGCATGGCATCGGCCACCTGGAGGGTGAATGCGTGCGCCTTCTCCCACCGCGCCAGCAACACTTCGAGCTCTTTGCCGGCGGCCCGCGCCGGGACCGCCGCCGCGGCCGCCGCGGCGCCCATCAGCACGCGGCCGATCGCCTTGCGTCGATTCATCATGCTCCTCCCGCTACAGGCCGCAGTATAGCGCGGCGGCTACTGCAATTTGCCTCGGCCGTCCACCTTCCAGATCTCTTCCACCACGTCGCCGCGGAGGCCGTAGACCTGCTCGTGCAGGTTCACGGCCACGCAGATGTGATTGGGAATCACGCGCACGCGGTCGCCCACTGCAAATTGGCGGCCGGCGTTGGTGACGTCCACAAAGCCGTGCTCCTCGTTCATTTTGTGAAAGCGCGCGCCGGGCGCTTCCACCACGTGGCCGAACGTCACTTCGGCGGAATTCACCAGGCGGTCCGAGGAAAACGTCTTCGAGCCGCCATCGAGGATCATCTGTCCGGGGCGCGCCGTGGAAACCACCGTGCACAGGATCGCCGCGGCGCAGTCTTCCATGGCACAACCGCCGCTGCGCACGGTATTGATGTCGTTGAAGACGTAAGTTCCGGGACGGATCTCCGTCAAGCCGTCGATTTCGTGGGAGTGGAACAGGGTGGGAGTCGATCCGCCGCTCACGATGCCGACGGAGATCGCGGCGCGGCGGAAATCCTCGAGAATCGAGTGCAGCAGTGCCGAAAGCCCGGTCAATGCCCGCCGGCCCACTTCGTCCAGATCCTTGATGTGCCCGGGATAGAACGCGATTCCCTCGAAGGCGAGATGGGGGAGCTTGCGGATGGATCGCGCCAGTTCGACCAGCGGCTCGCCCGGCGTGACGCCGACGCGGCCCAGGCCCACATCGACCTCGGCGAGCACGCCGGCCTCCACCTGCGCGGCGCCGGCGGCCTCGGAAAGCTGGCCCGCCGCGAACGCGCTGTCCAGCGCCACGGTGACGCGCGTCCGGCGGGCCACCTCCATGAGGCGCTCCAACTTGGCGCGTCCCACGATCGGGTAGGCCAGCAGCATATCGGCGGGTCCGGCGCCCAGCATGACCTCCGCTTCGGAAACCTTGGCGACGGTGAGCCCGGCCGCGCCCGATTCCAGTTGCCGCTTCCCGATCCTGATGGATTTGTGCGTCTTGGTGTGCGGCCGGAGGCGCAGACCGTGTTCGCCGGCATACGCCGCCACGCGGCGGAGATTCCGCTCGCAGAGGTCCAGGTCCACCACCAGGGCCGGGGTATCGATTTCAGAAACGTGCATGGTAACAGGATAGGACGCGCAGCCAGCTACCGGATCACGTCCAGATCTTTTCCGTAGACGATCTCGCCCGAAAACTGGGCGCGCACCTCGCCCAAGACCTCATCGGCCGTCTCGCCCATGGGCAACTGGTGGTACAGCACCAGCTTCCTGGGATGCACCTGCGTCGCAATCCGGCCGACATCGGGCGCCGCGGTATGGAAGGCCGCGTGGTAGCGTTGCCAGTCGGGCGACCGCCGGGCCAGTCCCTGCTGCGAATAGACTTCATGGACCAGGATGTCGCAACCTTGCGCGGCGCGGATGAGGTTCTCGCTGAACGTGGTATCGCCCGAGATCACGATCACCTTGTCCCTGGCCTCGAAGCGGTAGCCGTAGGCGAACTTCCACGAGCCGTGGCGGACCGCGAACGCGATCACGCGCACGCTGGCATCGCGATAGACCTCGCCCGGCCGCACGTCGTGCGCGTTCACGATATAGGCGCGCGGCACGGAGGGCTCCAGACCGTGCAGGCGGATCTGCCGATCCTGCTTCCACGCCCGCATGACATGGCGCGTCATGGCGCGCAGGCCCGGCGGCCCGAACACTTCGAGCGGCTCCTGGCGTCCGGTGACGGCGGGAGTGAAGATCAGGTCCGGGTAGCCGGCCGTGTGGTCCGAATGGAGGTGAGTGACGAACTCGCGCGTGAGCTGCCGCATGGCGAGCCCGGCCTGCGCGGCGCGGCGCACCACTCCCGGGCCGCAATCGACGAGGTACGCGCGCTCGCCGGAAACCACCGCCACCGCCGGGCCCATGCGCTCCGGATCGGGATTGGGGTTGCCCGTGCCCAGCAGAATTACCCGCGTGTCCTGGGCGAAGGCCGCCGCCGAGACCAGCAAGAGGGCCAGCCGCACGCCTTTCAGTATAGGCTTGGAAGCGCCATCGCGCGCGGCGCTAGAATCGGTTTTATGAGGATTGAAGCCGCAGTATCGCTCGCTTGCCTGCTGGCCGCCGCTGCCGCCGGCGCCGATCGCAAAGCGACCCCGGAAGAAGCCCGCAAGTTCATCGACGACGTGGAACAGAAGCTGGTGGTGTTGGGCGTCGATTCGTCGCGGGCGGATTGGATCAGATCCACCTACATCACCGACGATACCGAGGAGCTGTCGGCCAAGCTCGACGAGCGCTCGATCGCCGCCGGAGTGAAGTATGCCAAGGAGTCGACGCGCTTCGACGGGCTGAAGCTCGACCCGGTGACGGCGCGCAAGATCAAGCTGCTCAAGCTCTCGCTCACCCTGGCCACGCCCAACGATCCCAAGGAGAGCGAAGAGCTGACGCGCATCACCTCGGGCATGGAAGGCACGTATGGCAAAGGCAAGTACTGTCCCGCCGGGCCGCAGAGCTGCAAGGACCTGGAGGAGCTGAGCAAGGTTATGGCCGAGAGCCGCGATCCCAAACAACTGCTGGATGCGTGGACCGGCTGGCACGCCATCGCGCGCCCCATGCGGCGGGATTTCGTGCGCTACGTGGCGCTGGCGAACAAAGGCGCGCAGCAACTCGGCTTCAAGGACAACGGCGCCATGTGGCGCTCGAAATACGATATGGAGCCCGACGCGTTCGCCAAGGAACTGGACCGGCTGTGGGAGCAGGTGCGCCCGCTGTACCTGTCGTTGCACGCCTATGTCCGCGCGCGGCTGCGGGAAAAATACGGCGACGCGGTGCCGGCCCAGGGGCCGATTCCCGCCAACCTGCTGGGCAACATGTGGGCGCAGGAGTGGGACAACATCTATCCGCTCGTGGCGCCGGCCAACGCCGACCCGGGCTACGACCTGACCGCGCTCCTCAAGAAGCGCGACACCAAGCCGCTCGATATGGTGCGATATGGCGAAGCTTTTTTCGGGTCGCTGGGATTCGATCCGCTGCCCCAGACGTTTTGGGAGCGGTCGCTGTTTGTGAAGCCCGCGGATCGGGACGTGGTTTGCCACGCCAGCGCGTGGGACGTCGACAACGTCAATGACTTGCGGCTGAAGATGTGCATCCAGATCACCGGCGAAGATTTTCTGACCATCCATCACGAGCTGGGCCACAATTTCTACCAGCGCGCGTACAGCAAACTGCCGCCTTCGTTCCGCGACAGCGCCAACGATGGGTTCCACGAGGCGGTGGGCGATACCATCGCGCTTTCCATCACGCCGGACTACCTGGTGAAGATCGGACTGCTCGATCGGGCGCCCGACCCCTCCAAGGACATCGGCCTGCTGCTGCACCGGGCCCTGGATAAGATCGCATTTCTGCCCTTCGGCCTGGTGATCGACCAGTGGCGCTGGAAAGTTTTTTCGGGCGAAATTCCGCCGGAAAAGTACAACGAGACGTGGTGGCAGCTTCGCGAGAAGTACCAGGGGATCGCCCCTCCGGTGGGACGCAGCGAGGCGGATTTCGACGCCGGCGCGAAGTACCACGTGGCGGCCAACGTTCCCTACATGCGGTATTTCCTGGCGGACATTCTGCAGTTCCAGTTTCACCGGGCGCTGGCGCAGGCGGCCGGCTGCACGGGTCCGCTGAACCGCTGCTCGATCTACGGCAACAAGGCCGCGGGCGCGCGGCTGAACGCCATGCTGCAATTGGGGCAGAGCCGTCCCTGGCAGGACGCGCTGGAGCAGATCGCGGGAACGCGCCAGATGGACGCTTCGGCGATTCGCGATTATTTCGCGCCGCTCGAGAAGTGGCTGGACGAGCAGAATCGCGGGAAGCCGAGCGGCTGGTAGCCGTGGGGCGGGCACCCGCTGCCGGCCGATCGCCAGTTTTTTCCCGGCCGCGGTATCGGTGGGGCTCGGCCATGCGTCAGAATTAGAGACATGAAGTGGCTACTGCTGCTGCTGCTGGCCCCGGCCCCCGGATTCGCCCAATCCCATCCCGCGCGGCCGGCGCAGAAGAAAACCGAGGCGCCCCCTCCGGCGGCCAATCAGTGGCCCATCCACAGCCTCGCCGTGGAAGGCATCCACAACTACACGCGGGAGCAGGTGCTGGCCGTCGCGGGCCTGAAGATCGGCCAGAAGGCCGGCAAGGTGGAGTTCGAAGCGGCGCGCGAGCGGCTGATCGCCAGCGGCGCCTTCGAAACCGTCGGCTACAAATTCGCGCCCGATCCCAACGGCGGAGGATACGCCGCCAGCTTTCAGGTGACCGAGGTCGAACCGGCCTATCCCGTGCGCTTCGAAGAACTGGGCGTGCCGGACCGCGATGTCGAAGGCCTGCTGCGCGCGCGCGACCCGCTGTTCTCCATGGCCCGGCTGCCGGCGACGCAGGCGGTGATCGATCGCTATGTGCAGTGGATTCAGGACTACCTGGCGGCCAAGGGCGTGCACGAAAAACTGGCCGGACGGGTTACGCCGGTCACGGCGGAGGTGTTTGCCATCGTCTTCCGTCCCGCGCGCAATCTGCCCGCCGTGGCGCTGGTTTCCTTCGACGGCAACCAGGTGGTGCCCCAACGCGTGCTGCAGGAGGCCATCGACGGCGTGGCCATCGGCGCGCCCTACACCGAAGAGCGGTTCCGCGAGCTGCTGAACTCCGCCGTGCGCCCCCTCTATGAAGCGCGCGGCCGCGTGCGCGTCTCCTTCCCCAAGATCCGCACCGAGCCGGACAAGGAGGTGGAAGGGCTGCACGTATTCGTCACCGTGGACGAGAGCGAGAGCTACCAGCTGGGCAAGGTGCGGATCGAAGGTCCCAGCCCGGCGAAGCCCGAGGAACTGCTGAAGGCGGGCGATTTCAAGTCGGGCGATGTGGCCAACTTCGACCGGGTCAACGAGGGACTCGACCGCATCCGCAAGGCCGTGCGCCACGCCGGATATTTACAGGCCAAGGTGACCACCGATCGCCACATCGACGACGCGAAAAAGACGGTCGACGTGGCCCTGCACATCGACGCCGGGCCCCAGTTCACCATGGGAAAGCTGACCATCGTAGGGCTGGACCTGGACGCCCAAGCCGAGATCGACCGCATCTTCACGCTGAAGGCGGGCAAGCCGTTCAACCCCGATTATCCGGAGTTCTTCCTGGCCAAGGTGCGCGAGGAAGGGCTCTTCGACAACCTGGGCGAAACCAAATCGGAGTACAAGGTCAATGACCAGGACCACACCGCCGACGTGACCCTGCGGTTCGGCGGCGACAAACCCAACAGCAAGACCGGCCGCGGAGGGGGGCGGGGCGGGCGGGATTGACTCCGCCGCGCCGGGATTACCGCTTGGGCAGCGAGATCGTAATGTTGCGGTACTTCATGCCGCCGGTGTGATCGCCCTGGAGAAAGAGGGGGCCCGGCTCGCCTTCATGGGCGTCGAGCGCGCCGCCGGTGAAGCCCGCAATCTCCTGGTTGTCGATGGTCTTTACTCCATCGCGCACCACCGTCACCCAGCGGCCGATCAGGGTGATGTCGTAGCTCTCCCATTGGCCGGGCTTCTTCGGCAGCTGGACTGCGGGCGCAAGCATGCTGTAGACCGCGCCCATGCTGTGAAACTCGTCGTTGGTGCCCGGCTTTTCGTACTCCACCTGCACCTCATAGCGGCCGCGCAGGTACACGCCGCTGTTCCCCTCGTCGGGGCAGTTGAATTCGATGTGCAGTTTGAAATCGTCGAACTTGCGCGTGGTTTTGATGTTGGCGCCCTTGGCCTCGTTCACCAGTTCGTTGTCCTTCGCCACCCAGTGGTTGATGCCCGGATTGGCGAGTTCCCATCCGGTGAGGTCTTTGCCGTTGAACAGCGGTTCCGGTGCGGTCCACTCCCGGGGTGCGTCGTGTTTCAATTGGGGCGCGCGCGCTCCCTTGAGCTTTCCGGCTTCGGTGCCGCCGTGTTTCATCACGCCCGTGAGTTTGTCGCCGTCCACGGTCAGATCCCACTTGGTCACGGGACCTTTGTCGGATGCCGGCGGCAGGGCCAGGATCAGGTGCGAGCCTTCGATTTTCGCGTCGGGGATGGGGACTACGCTCGCCACGCGGGGCTGATAGCGGCACTGCAGGACGCCGTCCTTTTCCACCACCTCCAGCCAGTCGGGGTAAACCGCCTGCGGTGTGCTGACGGTGATGTCCCATCGGCCGGCAAACGGGCTCGCGGCCTTTTGGGCGAAGGCCAGGGTCGGCAGCGCTGCCGCTGCGATTAGGAAAAGCCAAAGCTGTTTCATCACCAGACCAGAGTACTTGCATCGGCGCATTCATGCAAATGGGTCGGGTCTCGATCTCGACGCGGATTTCGATCTCGACGCGGAGGCGCGGAGACACGGAGGCCGCGCGGAGAAGAAGGAACCGGAGCGGGCTGGGTTCCCGGAGAAAACCTACATCGCCTTCTCCGCGTAGTCTCTCCGCGCCTTCGCGCCTCCGCGTCGTGGTTGGTGGTCTCCACCGCGTGATATTCTCGGAAGTACAAGGCGGAGGGATGAACTTCCGGAAGGCACTCTGGCTGTGCGCGTGCGGCCTCACCCTGATGGGCGCGCTCTATGCCTTCCAGCGCCCCTTCCGCGGATTCGACGGAGTGGAATACCGCATCGGCGAGATCCCCATGCCGCCGGACTGGGGGGAGAAGACCGAGTGGACCTTTGCGCGGCTGATGTTTCCGCCGGGTCCCCTGAACGGCTATCGCAATCGGGATCTCGATTGGCACGTTGGCGTCTCTCTCTGGACCCAGGACTTTCCGCGCGCGGACCGGCACTTTTCCCAGGCGGTCCGGCGCCTGACCCGCATCCACGTGCGCTCGGTGGAGCAATGCGTGAACCTGGATGAGGGCGACGCCTACGATTGGCCGTGGCTCTATGCCGTCCAGGTGGGCGAATGGGGACTCACCGACCAGCAGGGACACGCGCTGCGCGAATATCTGCTGCGCGGCGGCTTCTTCATGGCCGACGATTTCCACGGAGGCGCCGAGTGGGCCGAGTTCGAATCGCGCATCAGGCGCGCGTTTCCGGACCGGCAGATCAAGGACATCCCCGATCGCGACCCGATCTTTCACACCGTCTACGATTTGAACGAACGCATCCAGGTTCCCGGCTACGCGCACCTGCGCGATGGCTATAAGTACCGCGATGGAAAGGGAGCGCACTGGCGCGCCATTTACGACGACCAGGGCCGCGTGATGGTGGCCATCTCCTTCAATTCGGATATCGGAGACGCATGGGAGTGGGCCGACGACGCATCCTATCCCGAGAAGTTCTCCGACCAGGCCATCCGTCTGGGCGTGAATTATATCGTGTATGCGATGACCCATTGAACTAGCCGCGGCGCGATGTACAATCGGGACTGTGAATCCCTATGCCGCCCAGTTGGGCACGCGAAACCCGCGCGAGGTCATCGCGGATACTCCCCGGCAGTTGACGGCGCTCGCCGGCCGCCTTGGTCCGGACGGAATGGAGCGCAGCCTCGCTCCGGGAAAATGGAGGGCTCGGGAAATCCTGTGCCACCTGGCGGATTGCGAGATGGTCTTTGCATTCCGGTTGCGGCAAGCCCTGGCCGAACCGCACCACGTGGTACAACCCTTCGACCAGGATGAATGGGCCAGGCCCTACCCGGCACTCGACGGCAAGGCCGCGCTCGAAGCGTTCTCGTCGGCGCGCCGGTGGAACGTGGCATGGCTCGCTACCGTCCCGCCGCAGGAGTTTTCGAAAAAGCTGACCCACCCGGAACGGGGCGAGATGACCTTCCAGGTTCTGGTCGAGACCATGGCGGGCCACGATCTCAACCATGTCCGGCAACTGGAGACGATCGCATCCCAAGCCTGAGGCGGGGCCACGGAAAAAGGGTGTTTGCGGCGCTTTTGGGCAAATTGCCCAAAAGGCGGACCAGGGCGGCTTTAAATCAGTATGTTACGAGCGGCTTTGGGCATTTTGCCCAAACCAACCCTCAAGTACTCGGCGCTGAGCGAGGAGGCGCAGCGCGCGCGCCTGACGCCCGGCCCCCCGCTCAGTGGGATTCCGGCTTGACGGCGTAGTAGCCCTTGCGTGCCTGCGCCTTGAGATCCTTGTTGGCCAGCTTGATTTCCAGGTGCCGGTAGGAGCCATCCTTGTTATCGTTGAGCGGCGTGTACCCGATCGAGTACTGGCTGCGCATCTCGTCCTGGAGTTCCTTGAAAACCATGTCCAGCGTGTGCTTGCGGTCCACCTTGTAGACGTGGCCGCCGGTCTCGTCGGAGAGTTTGTGCAGCGCGCCTTCCCCGCCGCCGGTCATGCCCCAGCCGCCGAAGCGCCCGTAAAACACGGGGTCGGCGTAGTCGATGCTGTAGATCACGGCGTCGGCCTTCTGCGCGGCCTCGACGGCTTTGGCGATGGTCAGGCGGCTGCCCTCGTCCACGCCATCGGTAATCACCACGATCACCTTGCGCCCCACCTCGCCGCGCAGTTTCTCGGCGGCTGCCAGGTAGACGGCATCGTAGAGCACCGTGCCTCGCGGCTGGCTCGCCGTGGGCACCGGTCCCGGCCCCAGACCGCTCACCCCCGAGCTGACGCGCAGCCGGTCCAGCCCGGCATTCAACAGGCGCGGGCTGTTGGTGTAATCCTGTAACAACTCCGACTCCTCCCCGAAGCTGATCAGGAAGGCCTCGTCCTTCTTGCGCAGCACCTGGGAGAGAAACTGCGAGCCGGCGCTGCGCTCGATGCCGATCAGGTTCTCCTGGCTGCGGCTGACGTCCACCAGCAGGCCGATGGTCAGCGGGAGGTCCGTCTCCCGAGTGAAGTACTTGATCGGCTGGGGCTTGCCGTCTTCGAGCACGGTAAAATCGTTCTTCTCCAGATTGGCTACCAGGCCGCCGCGTTTGTCGCGGACGGAGGCCAGAACGCTGACCACGTCGACATCCACTTTGATGGTGGGCAGGTCGTCGGGGGGCTTACTCTGAGGCGGCGCCTGCGCCAGAAGCGCGGTGCCAAGCGTAAGAAGAAGGAAAGGTCGCATCCCGGTACAATAATGGTGACGTATCCGCGCGCGCATGTGTTTCAGCTATGCAGGAAGCTATCCACCATCTTAGACGGAACGATCCGGTGTTGGGCGGAATTATCGACCAGGTCGGCGAGTACCGCATCCAGTTCCGCGACCCGGATTTCGAAACGCTGGTAAAATCCATCGTCTACCAGCAGCTCAGCGGCCGCGTGGCCAGCGTGATTTTCGGCCGCCTGGCGAAAGCCGCCGGCGGCGCGCTGACGCCCGGCAATATCCTCAAATTGCGCCCCGCGCGCATGCGGGCCCTGGGGCTCTCGAAGCAGAAGACCGCCTACATCCGCGACCTCGCGCGCCATGCCCGCGATGGCCGCGTGGCGTTTGAGGAATTGCTGCCGCTTACCGACGAAGCCGTCATCGAGCGCCTCACGCAGGTCAAAGGCATCGGCGTGTGGACCGTGCATATGTTCTTGATCTTCGCCCTGCGGCGCACCAACGTGCTGCCCACCGGCGATCTGGGGATTCGCAACGCCATCCGCAAAGCGTACGGCCTGGCCGAATTGCCCACGCCCGCGGAGATGATCGCCATGGCCGAACGCTGGCGCCCCTACTGCACCGTGGCGAGCTGGTACCTGTGGCGCAGCCTCGAACCCAACGCCAACCTGTGAAGCGCCGTACACCCGGCGGGCTGTTAAAAAGCCTTTATCAAATTGTTGCGTTCGGATCGTTTATAATGCGTCAAGTATATTGAGACCTCGGGATGCGATTTTCCCCCGGGGACCTACAGACAAGGAGAAACGTAATGCGCGCGATGAAACTGATTGTGCCGGCAGTGATCCTGGCAGCGGGCTTTGTGGTGTGCACTTCGGTGACCTACGGCAAGGCCGAGTACGCCAAGAAAGAAAGCAAGAAGTGCGTGGATTGCCACGGCAAGGTGTCAGCCGACAAGGACGCAATGAACAAGAACCTGACCGACATGGGCAAGTACTATAAGGATCACGACCACTCTCTCGACGGCTACAAGAAGTAAGTGCCGCGGGCCCGGGGTGCGGGCGCGTCCGCGTCCGCACTCAACCGGTTTGATCGGGAACAAGGCCGCCCGCGCTGTGCCGTCTGCGCGCGTCCGCACTCAACCCGCGCCGAAATTCACGCCGAATACTTCTGCTTCCACTTGTTCAGTTCGCCCGCGAGCGTGTTGCGCACCGTCAGATACCGCTGGTTGTCGTACTGGTTGACGTTTTCGCGCGGATCGGTGGACAAGTCGTATAACTCGTTAGGCCCCTTCCCCGCCGCCCGCAGCACCAGCTTGTAACGCTCCTCGCGCGCCATATCGGTGTCCTGTACATGAGCGCAGACGGTGGTGCGCCAGGGATTCTTCTTGGGCAAAGGCTTGCCCGTGACCAGGGGCCCGTAGCTGCGTCCGCACAGGTTGCCGCCGGGGGGAGCGGCGGCCAGCAACTCCGCGAGGGTAGGCACGAAATCGTAGGCGCTCACCATCTCGGGACGAACCCCCTGCGCGGGAACGTGGCCGGGCCAGCTCCAGATCATCGGGGTAGCGACCGCTTCGTCGTACATATTCGGCGGCTGCGAAGCCAGGCTCGAACCCCACAGTCCATGGCGGCCCAGCAGCGCGCCACACGCGGAGGTGAAAACCACGAGCGTGGAATCCACCAGGCGCCGCTGGGCGAGCGCGGCCAGCAAAGCCCCCACCGTGTCATCCAGGGCGGAGACGGCGGCGGCGACTTTGCGCACATTGCTCACCACATCGGCGAGCATTTCCTTCTGCACCGCATTGGCGGCGGCGTGTTCGGGGGTGTAGCCGTCGAACTTCTCTTTGGCGTAGCGGTCGAGATATTTTTGCGGAGCGCCCTCGTAGCGGATGGTGTGGTTCAAGGCGAGGAAGAAGGGCTTGCCGGCGGCTTGCTGTTCGAGGATCGGCACCGCGGCAGTGGCGGCGGCTCCCTGGCTGGCGTAGCCCAGGCCGGCCAGCATTTTGGCCAACGGGCTATCCTCCGGGGGTCCGGCCGGCGCGCCGCCAATCTGCATGGGGGTGCGCCCGCTGAGCAGCGTGGCGCGGCCCTCGCCCGGCGCGGGCGCACACGAGAAATGCCGGAAGAAGCGCGTGCCCGTCTGCGCCAGCCGGTCGAGGTTCGGCGTGCGAAATTCCTTGTTGCCGTACGAGCCCAGCACCCAGGCTGGCAGCTCGTCCACCAGCAACAGCAGGAGGTTGGGCCGCTCGGGCGGGGCTTTCCCGGCGAACAACGGCAGCGGCAGGCTGCCCAAAAGGAAGTGGCGGCGCGAAAAGGGCATGGGTGAATTACAAGTATAAGCGGTGGGGCAGTTGTTGGCGGACGCGCCACGCATTATAGTTGGTGTGAGTGAACGTTCCCAACGCCCTGTCGATTCTCCGGATCTTTTTCGTCCCCCTGCTGGTGGCCGCGCTGGTCCAGGAGAACGTAGCCATTCCCCTGGGTTCGCTCCAGGTGACCAGGGAGTGGCTGGCACTGGCGATTTTTCTGACGGCGGCATTCACCGACCTGCTGGACGGCTACCTGGCGCGCCGCTGGAAGCAGGTCACCACTATCGGGACGCTGCTCGACCCCATCGCCGACAAGCTGCTGGTTTCCGCCGCCCTGATTTCCCTGGTCGAGGTGCGCGTGCTGCCCGGCTGGATGGCGATCCTGGTGATCGGCCGCGAGTTTGCCGTCTCCGGATTGCGCGCCATCGCCGCCGCCGAGGGCTACACCATCCGCGCCAGCGATCTCGGCAAGACCAAAATGCTGTCCCAGGTCATCGCCATCTCCTGGCTCCTGCTGAGCGTGCGCCACCCCGCGCTGCTGCTGCCCGGCAAGATCCTCATGTGGGGGGTGATTCTCTTCTCGGTGCTCTCCGCGGTCAGCTACTTCCGCAAGTTTTGGCGCAAGGTCGACGAGCGCATCAAAAAGCGCCGCCGGCGGGAACTGCTGGCGCTCGAACGCAAGCGGCAGAAAGCCCTGCAGCGTCAGAGGGGATCGAGCAGCAGCCCGCTGGCCGGCATAATCTCGAAGCCGCCCGAAGTGAGCTGAACCGTTCGCACCTGCCCTTTGGCGCCCACCGCGCCGATCGGTTTGCCGTTCAGCAGGATGGTTACGGCGGCCGCGTTGCCCAGGCGCAACACCACCTTGTTGCCGGCCTCCAGTGTGTGGCTTTGCTTCGGCTCCATGATCCCGGCGAACAGAGTCTTGCCATCGCCCTGCGCCGATACCCAAACCCGATCTTCCGCGCTCACTTCCACGCGCACCGCCACCGCGCCCGAAGGAGCCGACGACGACAATGCCGGCGCAGGCGCTGGGGATGGCTCCGAAGCGGCCGCTCGATCGGCGGAACTCTCCCCTGCCCGAGGGATGGGGGCGACGGCCCGAGCCGGCGGATCCACCGGGGGGTTGGCCTCCGGCGCCGGCGTCTCGGGTGCGGGCGCCGCCGGAGTCTGCGCCACACGTGCCGCGGCCCTGCCGCTTTCCACCGCTTGTGCCGGGCGGTGCGTGTGCTGCCACCACGAATACAAGCCGGAGCAGGCCAGCATCACCCCCACGACCAGCGCCAGCGCAGGCAACGCAGAGGACGAGGAGGAGCGGCTTTTCTCGCCGATCGCCACCCAGGCGTTGAGCTGCGGCAGATGGATTTCTTCGCTGGCCGGCGGGCCCGTCCCGCCCGGGCCCGGAATCGGCGGCGGCGGCGGCTCCAGCCTGCGCCGCACTTCACCCACCAGGTCGTCCTCGTCGAGGCCCAGCAGCCGTGCATACTGCCGCACGAAACTGATGGTGAACATGCGCCCCGGCAGTTGGCCGAAGTCTTCTTCTTCGATGGCCTCCAGCAGTCGGAGAGGGATCTTGAGCTCGCCGGAGATCTGTTCCAAACCGAGTTTGCGCTTTATCCGTTCCCGGCGCAACGTCTCGCCGATGGCAGTCATATCCGGCCCCTTGACTTCATCATACAACCCGGCAACGATCGCGCGGCCGGCGATCACCCGCCCCGCCCGCCCCGATGTACGAAACACCCCTCCCGTATCCCGCCACTCCCGCTCGCCGCTCCCCTCCGCCCCCGCACCACACCCGCCCGCCACCCGCCAGGCCATCCCCCACTACTCCCACCCGCCGCTCTCCGCTCGCCACTCCACAC
>JADGNR010000420.1 GCA_017883415.1 Bryobacteraceae bacterium
CAGGACCACACCCAGCGCGCCACGGCGACCTGGATCTACCAACTGCCGTTCGGCCGCAAGCACGCCATCTTCTCGGGCGCCAACCGCTTCGCCGACGCCATTGTCGGCGGCTGGCAGGTACAGGGCGTGTATGTCTACCAGATGGGCGCCCCGCTGACCTGGCTCGACACCACGTTCTACGGCGACACGAGCAACATCGCCACCAATACGCGGGACCCCAACCAGTGGTTTAACACCAACGCCGGGTTCCTCACCAGCGCCTTCGTCAGCTCCAACTCCAGCCTCAAGCCGCTGGTGCACCTGCGTTCCTGGCCGCTGCGCTTCAGCAGCGTGCGCAACGACGGCATCAACAACTGGGACCTGGCGGCGATGAAGAACTTCTCCATCAAGGAAGGCTTCAAGATCGGCTTCAAGGCCGAATTCCTGAACGCCATGAACCACACCCGCTTCAAGGCGCCGGTTACCGATCCGTTCAATTCGGCATTCGGCCAGGTGACGGACACGGCCGGCAATCCGCGCGTCGTCCAACTCGGCGTGAAAGCGGTCTTCTAGGGCAACATCCCTGGCGGGGCGGGCCGTCCGGCCTGCCCCGGCCCCGGACATTGTCTTGTCACGTCACGATCTGCCCGTTAATCCGGACTTCTTCGAGCGACAAACCCTGCACGTTCTCGATGACGTTGGGCTTTTCCGTGTGGTCGAAGGTGCAGTTCCGCAGACTCACTCCCTGGATGGGCGCATGTTGGAATCCACGCAGCGAGAGGGCGTTTCGGCTTTGGCGGCAGCGCAGGTGGTCCACTTCGATGTGGCGGACCACCGGCGAAAAGCGCCCGGCTTCGCCCTCCTCGTAGAAAAAGTCGATTTCGATGGCGGCCGCCGCCACCTGCCCGGCGTCCACGTTGCGCAGGTAAACGTTCTCGATGACGCCGCCGCGCACGGCATTGGTCTTGATGCGCAGAACGCGGTCGAGGTGGGGGCTGTCCATCTGGCAGTCCTGGGCGAACACGTTGCGAATGCCGCCGGAGCACTCGCTGCCCAGCGTGACGCCGCCGTGGCCGTCTTTCATGGTGCAGCCCTGGATCACGATGTTCTCCGAGGGCGTGTGCAGGCGGCGCCCGTCGCCGTTGCGGCCGCTCTTGATGGCGATGCAGTCGTCGCCGGTATCGAAGAGGCAGTTGTCGATCAGCACCCCGGAGCAGGATTCCGGATCGCAGCCGTCGTTATTGGGGCCATGGCTCACCACTTTGACGTTGCGCACGGTCACGTTGCGGCACAGCACGGGGTGGATTTCGTACATGGGCGAATTGGTGACGGTGATGCCGTCGATCAGGATATTGGTCGAGCGGTAGGGCTGGATGAACATGGGCCGCAGGTAACCGCCCTCGCCGAAGATGCGCTTCTCCACGGGGACGTCGCGCTCGATGAGGGCGACCAGCGCGTCGCGGGCCTTCTGCTGGCTAGGCTCGCCCTTGCTCCAGCCGCAGCCGGCCTTGCCCTTCCACGGCCACCAATGCTCGCAATCGGCCTGGCCGTCCAGGGTGCCCTCGCCCGTGACGGCGATGTTTTGCTGGCCCAGGGCGTAAATGAAGGGCGAATAGTTCATGCACTCCATGCCTTCGAAGCGGGTGAGGACCCTGGGGTAGCGGCGCCGGTCGCGGCTGAAGCGCACCACCGCCTCCGGGCGTACGTGGAGGTTGACGTTGCTGCGCAGGTGAATGGCCCCGGTGAGAAACACCCCCGGGGGCACCACCACGCGGCCTCCTCCCGCGCGGGCCGCCTGCTCGATGGCCTGGCGGAAGGCGGATGTACAATCGGTCTTGCCATCGGGCTTGGCGCCATGGCCGGTGATATCGAAATCACGATCGGGAAAGGCCGGCGGGCGGATCTCTTGCAGCAATCCCGGCAATCCCGCCCACGCGTCTTCCGGCGCGGCGGCGGAAAAACGAAGGAGAGTGGCGGCCGCCAGCGATCGTAAGGCGTGCCGTCGGGAACATATCGACATGAAGACAACAGTATGGCCACAATGCGATGCTGGTCAAGCGACCTCAATGCAGCGGGATCTCAGATCTCCCGTTTACCGCCTGGAGAAACTCTCGTTTGGCGTGGGCGACCGCTTTGCGCACCAGGCGCCGGCGCAACTGAGGGCGTTTCTCATGGCCGCCGAACAAGGCGCGGCCGTGATTCCCGTGTGGAACAAATCGAATCGCGAGCACACCGTGATCGGGTCCGAACCGGCCAGCGTGCGGGCTGCGGCCGATGGCGCGGCGAAGCAATTGGGTTGGCGGCAACCCTATCACGTGGACGCCGATCACATCACCCTCCGCACCGTGGATCGTTTCATTGAGCCGAGCGATTTCTATACCATCGACGTGGCCGCGGCCATCGGGCAACCGGCGGCCGACGCGGATGTGGACGCGTTCCTCGACCGCCATCCGGAGCTGGCCCGGCGTTTGACCATTGAGGGCATCGACCAGCCGCTGGCCTGCACCTGGAGGGCGCTGGTGAAGACCGCCCGGCAGTACCTCTTCGCCGTGCGGGAGGCCGGCCGCATCTACCGGCACATCGCCCAGCGCAAGGGGGAAGACCGCTTCATCACCGAAATCTCCATGGACGAAACCGATACGCCGCAGTCCCCCAGGGAACTGCTGGTGATTCTGGCGGCCATCGCCGACGAGCGGATTCCCATCCAGACCATCGCGCCGAAATTCACCGGCCGCTTCAACAAGGGCGTGGAATACGCCGGCGACGTGGCGCGGTTCGAGAACGAATTCAACGCCGACCTGGCGGTGATCGCCCACGCCGTCCGCGCCTATGCACTGCCCGGGAACCTGAAGCTGAGCGTGCATTCCGGCAGCGATAAGTTCTCGATTTATGTGCCCATCCGCCGCGCCATCCGAAGATTCAACGCCGGCCTGCATATCAAGACGGCGGGCACCACGTGGCTGGAGGAGCTGATCGGGCTGGCGGAAGCGGGGGGAGACGGTCTCCTGCTGGCGCGCGAGGTATACGCCAAGGCCTACGCCCACCGCGCGGCGCTGTGCGAGCCCTACGCCGCGGTGATCGATATCCACGACGCCCGCCTTCCCTCGCCCGCCGAGGTCGAGCAATGGACATCGCAACAGTACACCGCGGCGCTGCGCCACGATCAATCGAACCCCGCCTACAACCCGGACCTGCGCCAGTTGCTGCACGTGGGCTACAAAGTGGCGGCCAAAATGGGGAACCGGTATCTGGACATGCTGGAGCGCTGCCAGGAGTCCATCTCGCGGAACGTCACCTATAACCTGTTCGAGCGCCACCTCAAGCCGCTGTTCCTCGAGAGCTGAGCCATGCTGCGCGAGTTGCTCGTGGGGTTGGGCACACTGCTGGCCGCGGCTTCGGCGCAAGACATGCGCCAGGTCGCGGAGCCGGTTTTTCCGGCGAATTGTGAGTCGCTCACCGCGCGCCTTCGCTCGGTGCACGGCAAGACGCTGGCCGCGGCCGACGAAGACCGGCCCGATACCGCGCGCATCCAACGGGCCCTCGACGGCTGCACGCCCGGCCATGCCGTGCTGCTTGAGGCCGATGGCGCGCACGATGCGTTCCTCTCCGGGCCGCTCGATCTGCGCGCGGGGATCACCCTGCGCATCGCCCGCGGGGCCACGCTGTTCGGCTCGCGCAATCCGCGAGATTACGATCTGCGTCCCGGCAGTTGCGGCATTGTGGACCAGAACGGCCACGGCTGCCGGGCCCTGATGAACGGCAGTCGCATCGCCGGCGCGGCCGTGATGGGCGAAGGCATAATCGACGGCCGCGGCTGGACGCAGCTAACCGGCCAGCAGGTCACCTGGTGGGAGCTCGCCGAGCGCGCCCGCGCCGGCGGAAACCAGAATTGCCCTCGCCTGATCGTGCTCTCCCGCTGCGACAACTTCACGTTGTACCGCGTCACGCTGAAAAACTCCGGCAATTTTCACGTGTACTTCGGCGACGGTAACGGGTTCACGGCGTGGGGCGTCGTCATCGATACGCCGAAGAATGCCCGCAATACCGACGGCATCGACCCGGCCGGCTCGACCAACGTCACCATCGCGCACTGCTATATTCGCACCGGCGACGACAACGTGGCCATTAAGGCGGGCGGCCATGCGTCGCACATAACCATCGCCCACAATCATTTCTACACCGGACACGGCATCTCCATCGGCAGCGAGACCTATGGCGGCGCCGAAGCGATTCGCGTCACCGACCTCTCCATCGACGGCGCCGACAACGGCATCCGCATCAAGAGCAACTCCGGCCGCGGCGGTCCGGTGCGCGATGTGGTGTACAGCGACGTGTGCATCCGCGACACGAAGAATCCCATCCTGATGGATACCGACTACGCCAATTACGGCAAAGGCGGAGACCGCCTGCCCATGTTCACCGGAATCGTCCTGCGCGACGTCCGCGTGCTCACGCCAGGGAAAATCACCCTGCAGGGATACGATGCCGCGCACCCCCTGGAAATGACCCTCGCGAACGTGTACCTCGATCGCCCGGCCGAGGCGCAGGTCTCCGCCGGGCATGCCCGCTTCACCCTGGGCGACGGGGTGAATTTCCGTCCCTCGGGCGAAGATGTCACGGTCACGGGCACTCCCGGCAAAGCCAGCCCGAACGCCTGCCAGGCGAAGTTCGTGCCCCTTTCAGAGCCGCGACCGTGAGGGAGCGGTTTCGGACGTCAGCGGAAGCTGTAACTCAGCAGCGCCCGCACGTTGAATAACCCGTCGTTGGTCCTTCCCGACGTTACAGTGCGCTGCACTGTCAGCGGGCTGTAGAACGCATCCACGGTAAGCGCGACCTTGTCGGTTAGTAAGTAACTGATGCCGCCGCTCTCGGAGAACGTGTTGCCACGCGTCCAAAGCTGGGTGTGACTGACCCGGGTTGCCAGCGGTGCATCGACTTCGAATTTGCCATAGACGAAATTGAAGCCGCTGGCTACGTGCGGCACCAGCTTCGGCATTTTGGGAATCCGATAGGCTAACTGCAACTCAGTCCCGGCATACCGGAGAATGGCCGTGTCGGAGGAATTGCCTATGCAGCCCGCGGGGTTCTGCGGAGATCCCGCCGCAAACGCCGAGACGCCGGGAGGGCAG
>JADGNR010000421.1 GCA_017883415.1 Bryobacteraceae bacterium
AACGCAGCGGGCGGGGACGTTTCCAGCGTAAACTGCAACTGGCGCAGGTGTGCATCGCCGCCGGCAAGGACGCCATTGCCCAGCCGCTGCTGGACGACCTCGCCGCCGCCATCGAAACCCATAAGCTCGAGGAGTGGGAGGATCGCGAAATGGTGGCGCGCGCGCTGGTTTTTCTGGTGCAGAACAGCAAGAAGATCCAGGCCGATGCAAAAGCCAAACAGGCGATTTTCGAACGAATCTGCAGGCTCGATCCCGTGCAGGCGCTCTCGGTGTAATCATGGCTCGCCCGGCTTCCGATACCGCCGTCACCCTGTCCGTACTCGATCGCTTGATCGATGACGATCCGCGGAACTCGCGCGAGGTTCCGCCCGCCCGCGCGCAATCGGTGCGGATGCTCCGGGATGCCGTTCGCCGCGATCTCGAGTGGCTGCTCAATACCCGCCAGGTGGCCGTCACGCCCGACGAGGGCCTGCGCGAATTGAACCGCTCCATGTACCTGTACGGTCTGCCGGACTTCACCGGCTACAGCCTGGCCTCTCCGGGCGATGAAGCCAGACTCATCCGGCAATTGCAAAGCGCCCTCAAGGTGTTTGAACCGCGCCTGGCCAAAGTGCGCCTGGTGCCGCTGGAGCCGGTGGTGGCCAAGACGCGCACCTTCCGATTTCGCATCGAGGCGCTTTTGCTCATGGATCCCGCGCCGGAGCACATCTCCTTCGACACCGTCCTGCAGCTCACCACCAGCCAGTACGAGGTGCAGAATGCGGGATGACCTCCTGGTTTACTACGAGCGCGAGCTGAGCTACCTGCGCGAGATGGGGGCCCAGTTCGCCGAGAAATACCCCAAGATCGCCGCGCGTTTGATGCTGGAGCCGTCCAAGGAATCCGAGGATCCCCACGTGGAGCGCCTGCTGGAGTCCTTCGCGTTTCTCGCCGCGCGCGTGCGTCTCAAGCTGGACGACGATTTTCCGGAGATCACCGAAGCCCTGCTGGGCATTGTGTATCCGCACTTCATCCGGCCCATCCCTTCCATGTCCATCGTCCAGTTTCACCTGGATCTGGAGCGGGGGAAACTCACGACCGGGTTGAAGATCGAGCGCGATACCATGCTCTACTCCAAGCCGGTGGGCGGCGTGCCCTGCAAGTTCCGCACCTGCTACGACACCACCCTGTGGCCGGTCACGGTGGTGGGCGCGGAATGGAAGAGCCCCGATCGCCTGCGCCCCCCCATTCGGGCCGCCGATGCCGCGTACGCGCTGCGCCTGGAGCTAAGCTCCCCGCCCGATGTCCTGCTCCCCAAGCTGGGGCTCGATCGCCTGCGCTTCCATCTCTTCGGGGAAAACAACCTGGTGCACGCGCTCTATGAGCTGCTTTGCTCAAAGCTGACCCAGATCGTGGTGCGCGACCCGGCGCCGAACTCGAAGGTCGCGCCGGTGACGCTTCCGGCCTCGGCCCTGCGCCCGGCGGGCTTCGCGGAAGAGGAGGGGATGATGCCCTATCCCCGCCGCTCGTTTATCGGGTACCGCCTCCTGCAGGAGTTTTTCACCATCCCGAGCAAGTTTCTGTTCGTGGACGTGACCGGCCTCGATGCCGCCTGGGGCGGCAACTTTAAGAACAAGGCCGAGTTGGTCTTCCTGTTTTCGAGCGCGGGCGACGAGGACCGCCGGCAGCGTCTGGAGATCGGCGTTTCCCCCAAAACCTTTCGCCTGGGCTGCATCCCCGTCGTGAACCTGTTTCCGCAGACCGCGGAGCCGCTGCTGCTCGATCAACACAAATACGAATACCCCATCAAGCCGGATATCCGCCGCCCCGCGGCGGTGGAGGTGTTCTCGGTCGACGAGGTCGCCACCATCGACGCCACCACGCGCCAGATCGTCTCGTACCGCCCCTTCTACTCGTACCGCCACGAGGCGCCGGATACCCGGAACGAGTGCTTCTGGATCGCCAATCGCCGGCCGTCCAACCGGCAGAACGACGATGCGTCGGATATCTACCTTTCCCTGGTGGACCGTTCCATGCGCACGGTGTTTCCCGACGTGGACACGCTGACGGTGCGCACCACCTGCACCAACCGCAATCTGCCCGCGCGGCTGCCGTTCGGCAACGAGGATGGCGATTTCGAGTTGGAGGGGAATGCCCCCATCAAGCGCATTGTGGCGCTCATCAAGCCCACGCTCCCGCTGCGGCCGCCCACCTCGAAACTGGCTCTATGGCACCTGATCTCGCACCTGTCGCTCAATTATCTGTCGCTGGTCGACGGCGGCCGCGACGCGCTGCAGCAGATCCTGCGCCTCTACGATTTCACCGAGTCGCCGTTCGCGCAGAAGATGATCGAGGGCATCAGCGATTTGCGGAGCCGGGCCCATTTTGCCCCGGTGATTTCCGAAAACGCCGTCACGTTCGCGCGCGGGACCCGCGTCGAACTGGAATTGGATGAGGAGCAGTTCGTGGGGGGCGGCGTCTACCTCTTCGCCAGCGTGATCGAGCAGTTCCTGGCGCTCTACGCCTCGCTCAACAGCTTCACGCAACTGGTAGCCCGGACCCGGCAAAGAAGGGAGGTACTACGCGAATGGCCCCCGAGAGCGGGACAGAAAATCCTCCTGTGACGCCCGTCGGTACGCCGCCAGACTCACTGCGCGAGGTGGAGCGGGACCTGCGCGAGCATCCCGGCCGGTTCGAATTCTTCCAGGCCGTGCGCCTGATGCTGCGGATTCTTGGCGATCGTGAGGCCGGGGGGGGCTTCCCCGGCTCCGCGCGCGACGCCCTACGGTTTCAGGTCCACAATTCGCTGGCCTTCCCTCCCAGCGAGATCCACGCCATCGATTGGGAGGCGGACATTCCCGCCATGACCGTGAACTTCATGGGCCTGACAGGACCGCTGGGCGTACTGCCGCGCGCTTATTCCGAGCTAATCATCGCCCGCAACCGCACCCGCGACCGGACGTTGGCGGCGTTCTTCGACATCTTCAACCACCGCATGATTTCGCTCTTCTACCAGGCTTGGGAGAAGTACCGGTCGGCGGTGGCTTACGAGCGCGATGGCCAGGACCGGCTGTCGCAATACCTGATGTCGCTGATCGGGTTGGGAACGCCAGGGTTGCAGAACCGGCTGCTGGTGAAGGACGAATCGCTGCTGTTTTATGCCGGCCTGTTGTCCCTCCAGCCGCGCTCGGCGGTGGCGCTCCGCCACATTCTGGAGGACTATTTCGAAGTGCCCGCCGAAGTGGAGCAATTCGTGGGCGCCTGGCAACCGCTCGATCCGGCCAATCAGTGCGGCCTCGCGGGCGACGGATCCTACTCGGGGCAGTTGGGCGTGGGGGCCGTGGTGGGCGACGAGATTTGGGATCAGCAGTCGCGGATCCGCCTGAAGCTGGGCCCCCTCACGCAGGAACAGTATCTTGGATTTCTGCCCTCGGGAGCGGCGTATGAGCCGCTGCGGACCTTGACCCGCTTTTTCTGCGGCACGCAACTGGAGGTCGAGCTTCAGCTCGTTCTCGAACGGGCGGTAGTGCCGCGCTGCGATCTGGGCGAAGATAGTCTGGCGGGCCCGCGGCTGGGCTGGTTCACGTGGATGAAATCGGGCGGGGAGTTCGACCGCGCGCCCGCGGATACGGTTTTGTTGTTGGCGTAAAATGATCTGGCACAGATTTCACCGCCGAGGCGCAGAGACGCCGAGAAACCGGCTGACAATTTCTTGTTTTCTCGGCGCCTCGGCGTCTCGGCGGTGAACCAGGAGACTATATGGGACTCAATCTACGATCGCTCATCGGAAAACTGAACGACTCCACGCGGCTGGCGATGGAGGCCGCGGCGGGGTTTTGCCTGTCGCGGACGCACTATGACGTGGAGATCGAGCATTACCTGATGAAGTTGCTCGACTCGAGCGAGGGGGATCTCGCCTTTATCGCCAAGCAGTTTGGCGTCGATAAATCGCGGCTGGCGACCGAACTGACGCGCAGCATCGACAAGCTCAAGAGCGGCAACGCGCGCACTCCCGCCCTGAGCCCGTCCCTGCTGAAGATGATGACCGAGGCTTGGACCATCGGCTCCATCGATTATGGGGCGGTCCGGGTCCGCACCGGCTTCACCATACTCGCCCTGGTTTCCGAGCCGGACCTGGCACGCATCGTGCGCGACATCAGCAAAGAGCTGCAGAAGATTCAGCCGGATTCTCTGCGCAAAGACTTCCTGCAGATCGTCTCGCCCTCGAGCGAGAGCGCCGAAATGGCCGCGGCGGAGGCGGCGGCGCCCGAGGGAGCGCGGCCGGCGGCCGGCGGCAAGACGCCGAACCTGGACCAGTACACCGTGAATCTGACGGAGAACGCCCGCACGGGCAAGGTCGACCCGGTGCTGGGGCGGGACTTCGAGATCCGGCAGATCGTGGACATCCTCACCCGGCGGCGCCAGAACAATCCCATTCTGGTGGGCGAAGCCGGCGTGGGCAAGACCGCCGTGGCCGAAGGCTTTGCGCTGCGCATCGCGCAGGGCGATGTGCCGCCCGTGCTGAAAAACGTGACCCTGCGCACGCTCGACCTGGCCCTGTTGCAGGCGGGCGCCGGGGTGAAAGGCGAATTCGAGAGCCGGCTCAAGGGATTGATCAACGAGGTGAAGTCCTCGCCCACGCCGATCATTCTGTTCATCGACGAAGCGCATACCATGATCGGCGCCGGGGGGCAGGCGGGTCAGAACGACGCCGCCAACCTGCTCAAGCCCGCGCTGGCCCGCGGCGAGCTGCGCACCATCGCCGCCACCACCTGGTCGGAGTACAAGAAGTATTTCGAAAAGGACCCGGCGCTGGCGCGGCGCTTCCAGCTTGTCAAAGTGGAGGAACCCACCGAAACGCAATGCGCGCTCATGTTGCGGGGCGTGGTCCCGACGCTCGAGAAGCATCACAACGTCCGCATCCTGGACGAGGGGCTGCTGGCCGGCGTCCGTCTGTCGCACCGCTACCTGCCGGACCGGCAGTTGCCCGATAAGGCCGTGAGCGTGCTCGACACCGCCTGCGCCCGCCTCGCGCTGGGGCAGAACTCCATCCCACCGGCCATCGAGGATGCCACGCGCACACTCGACGACCTGGATGTGCAGGCGCGCAT
>JADGNR010000422.1 GCA_017883415.1 Bryobacteraceae bacterium
GACGGTGACGGGACTGGGGGGTGACGGGACAGGGTGGTGACGGGACAGGGCGGTGACCGGGCTGGGCGGTAACGGGGGCGGACGGCGACGGGGCTGGGCGGTGACGGGGGTGGACGGTGACGGGACTGGGGGGTGACGGGGCAGGGCGGTGACGGGGCTGGGCGGCGCCGCGGCCGGGCGGCGAACGGGACAGGACGGCGACGGGGCTGGGAGGCGGGTTTTGTGCGAGACTGAATCCGTCGGAGAAGCTATTGACCAAGGCCGGTGTTGCGCTCGTCGTTTCCACCGTGTGCGGCTTGGCCGCGCGGCAGCCCCTCACCCCGGAAGACCTCTGGACCTGGCGCACGGCGAGGGACCCGCGCATCAGCCCCGACGGGCAGTGGGTGGTGTACGTGGAGGGCTGGAGGGAACGGCGCAGCGACACCTTCTGTGCCAACCTGTGGCTGGTCTCGGCCGATGGCCGGAGCAGGCGGCGGCTCACGGAAGGCGCCTGGCGCGACAGCGGGCCGCGCTGGTCGCCCGATGGCCGGCGCCTGGCGTGGCTTTCCCAACGCGGTGCCGGCACCGGGATGCGGGTGGTGAGCCTCGATCCGCGCATCGATCCACACGGGGAGATGCCGCTCGCCGGGCGGGACCCGCTGGCGCTGGCCTGGTCGCCAGACGGAAACGCGATCGCCTTCACGGCGCGGGTTGCGGCCGCCGCGGCGCCGGTTCCCTGGGCGCCCGCCGCCATTCTGCCCTGGCTGTGGCCGCGCGCCGCGGAGCGGTGGGGGATTTTCGTGGTCTCGGTGGCGGGCTCAGGGACGGAGCGGCAAGTCTCGCCGGGTGATTTCGATGCCCGCGGAGAGCCCGCCTGGATGCCGGACGGGCAATCGATCCTCACCGCCGCCGAAGACGGCGAGATTTATGTCCTGGCGGTGGCCGGGGGCGCGCCCAGGCAATTGACCCACGCCGGCGGGCGGAACGAGAATCCGGTTCCTTCGCCCGATGGCGGCAAGATCGCCTGGCTGGCCACCGCCGGCCGGCGGCAGAGCTACGCCGTTCGCAAGCTGTACGTCATGAACGCGGACGGGACGCGCGCGAAACCGCTCAGCGGGTCGCTCGACCGCGACGCGGCGCATCCGCAATGGAGCTCCGATTCGCGTACGGTCTATTTTCTGGCCGACGACCGCGGTGCCACGCACGTCTATGCCGCGCGCCGCGACGGTACCGTGCGGCAGGCCACGGACGCGGCGGAGCAACTCCGCGGTTTTTCGCTCGCCGACAACGGGCGCGCGGCCGCGGTGCGGTCCGCCGCGGCGACGCCCGCCGAGGTCGTCAGCTTCACGGTGGACGTTTCATCCGAACCGGTGCGCCTCGCGGCGCCCAATGAAGCTCTGCTGGCGGAACGCGAAACCGGCCCGGTGGAGGAGATCCACTACGATTCCGAGGGCCGCGCCATTCAGGCCTGGCTGGTGAAGCCGCCGCGTTTCGACCCCGCGAAAAAGTACCCGCTGCTGCTCGCTATCCAGGACGCGCCGCGGAAAATGTACGGAGCCGGCTTCCAGGCGCGTGCGCAGATTTACGCCGCGCGCGGGTACGTGGTGCTGTGCGCCAACCCGCGCGGCACCCCGGGGTACGGCGAGGAGTTCGGGAATCTGCTGCGCACGCGCAACCCGGGCGACGATTTCGACGACCTGATGCGCGGCGTGGATTTCGCCGTGGCCAAAGGGTACATCGACCCGCAGCGCCTGGCAGTGACGGGCGGCCTGCTGGCGGCATGGGCGATCGGGCACACGGACCGGTTCCGGCGGGTGGTGGCGCGCCACGCCATCGCCAACCGGATCACCGATGTGGCGACCGCGCCCGGCGGCCGCGATCGCGCTGTGGCCTGGATGGGCGCCATGCCTTGGGAAGACCCCGACCAGTACGTCAAGCACTCGCCCATCTTCTTCGCGCAGAATTTCCGGACGCCCACGCTGGTGCTGGCGGGCGATCCGGATCCGGAGAGCGAAGAGCTGTACTTTGCCCTGCGGGCGAGGAAGGTGGAGACCGTGCTGATGCGCCTGCCCGGACCCGACAAGCCCAGCCGGCGCATCCTGGAATTGGAGACGATCCTCGGCTGGCTGGGGAAGTAGGGCAGGGGCTGGGGCGGGGCTGGGGCCGGCGCATGGAACGAGGGCTACAATGAGGAAACCATGGAGGGCCGCACTCAGGCGCGGGTCGGGTTGGTTTTCCTGCTGGTGCTTCTGGCGGCCGTGGCGCAGAGGTTCACCGCCGAAGAGGAGGGGCCGCGGCCGGTGTTCCCAGAGCGCGCCGAGTTCCATTTCATCCGCCTGGAGTACACGGACCTGCCGCAGTACCACCGCCGTTTCTCCTACGCGTCGCGCCGGGGGACCGGCGAGGGCTGGTGGATCGTGGACTGGCCCGACGCCGAGGATCACTTCAGCTTGGGCGTGGGACGGCTGACGCGCATCGATACCGGCGACCCGCGGCACCTGCGCCTCACCGACGACCGCCTCTTCGACTATCCCTGGATCTATGCGACGCAGACCGGCTGGTGGGGCCTGAGCGATGAGGAAACCGCACGGCTGCGCGAATACCTGCTGCGCGGCGGGTACCTGGTGACCGACGACTTCTGGGGCCCCGAGCAGTGGGAGGTGTTCCGCCAGACCATGGAACGGGTGCTGCCCGGCCGGCCGATCACCGACATCGCGGAATCCGACTCGGTGATGCACGTGCTTTATGACATCGAGGAGAAGGACCGCACGTTCATTCCGGGGACGCGGCATCTGCGCCGCGGTGCGGGCGGCACGATCGTGGTGCAGCAACCGCCCGGCACGGCGCCCGCCTGGCGCGCGATGACCGACGACCGGGGCCGCATGGTGGTGGCCGTCAACTTCAACACCGATGTGGGCGACGCCTGGGAGTACGCCGATTCGCCGATCTACCCCGAGCCGATGACCGCGCTGGCCTATCGTTACGGGATCAACTACCTCGTGTACGCGATGACGCATTAGGGGGGCGGGGGGCCACTCTGAGGCCGGACTAACTGCGGCTTCGACGATGGATATTATCGAAATGGAGGCCAGAGCATGAACAAGATCACACCGTTTCTGTGGTTCAACGACAACGCCGAAGACGCTGCGGAGTTTTATCTCTCGGTATTTCCGGAAGCGAAGAAGGTGGGCGAGCTGCGTTCGAGCGGCGTGGGGCCTTGGCCCGCCGGAAAGATCGCGACCATCACCATCGAACTTATGGGCCAGCAAATGACGTTCCTCAACGGCGGCCCGGCGCAGGCGCTAACGCCGGCTTTCTCGTACTCCGTCGCGTGCGAGGACCAGGCCGAGATCAACCGCTACTGGGACAAGCTGCTTGAGGGTGGCAAGCCCATGGCCTGCGGCTGGCTGACGGACAAGTTCGGCCTGTGCTGGCAGATCGTGCCGGAGAAGATTGGCGAGATCCTGAAGCATCCCAAAGCGATGGCTGCGATGATGAAGATGGTGAAGTTCGACATCGCCACGCTGGAGGCCGCGGCGAAGGAGTAACGGCGAGCCGAAGGCCAGGATGGCGCGGCGTTTTAGCGCTAAAATCGAGGCTTATGAGAAACGCATTCCTGGTGCTGTGCGCCGCCGCGGCGCTTTACGGCCAGGTGAAGATCGTGCCCGGGCCGGAGAAGATCTCGATCGAGGTCGGCGGAAAACCGTTCACCGATTTTTACGTCGCGGGAGCGGACGTCACCAAGCCGTACCTCCATCCGCTGCGCACGGCCTCCGGGATCTATGTCACGCGCATGTGGCCCATGGAGAACGTGGACGAAGAGAAGGACACCAAGAAAGACCACAAGCACCAGCGCGGCCTGTGGTTCGCCCACGAAAAAGTGAACGGGCTGGACTTCTGGAACAACGAAGCCTCCTACACCACGCCCAAGCGGGGCAAAATCGTTTTGAAGAAGCTGGGGAAAATCACCAACGGCAAGAAACGGGGCTCCATCGCCGCGACCTTCGACTGGACCGATCTGGCGGGCGAACCGCTCCTGACCGAGCAGCGCATCATGAACTTTTTTGACGACCCGGCGCTGCGTACCATCGATTTCGACATCACCCTCACGGCCATACAGAAGGCGACGTTCGGAGACGCCAAGGATGGTTTGTTCGGCATTCGCATGAGGCCGGTGCTCCAGGAAGACGGCGGCACAGGCGCGATCAGCAACGCCGATGGCCTCACCGGCGAGAAGCAAGCCTGGGGCAAGCCCTCCGCCTGGTGCGACTATTCGGGCGAGATCGACGGGCACAAAGTGGGAATTGCGATTCTCGACCACCCCGGCAATCCGCGGCACCCGGTACGGTGGCACGTGCGCGGATACGGGCTGTTCGCGGCGAATCCGTTCGGACTGGCGGCCTTCACCAACGATAAATCGATGGATGGCGCCCTGACCCTCGAGGCCGGCGGGAAGCTGCGCTTCCGCTATCGCGTGATCGTCCACGCGGGCGACGCGAAGAGCGCCGACATCGCCGGGCAGTGGCGCAAGTACAGCGCGAAGTAGCGGGGGTCAGTCCTTCAGCTTGGGAAAGAAGGCGCGGTCGAGGATGCGGCGCGTCAGTTCGTCCATGGTGAGGTACTGATCGCCGTCCTTATAGAACAGCTTGTCGCCGGGAAGCATGCCAACTTCGACCAGGAGCGGGTCGCCCGTGCGCTCGATGCGTAAGCCGGGCAGCGCGGGCACCATGGTGATTTCGATTTTGGCGCTCTGCTCCCATTTGCCGTCCTGCTCCTCGCGGACGGTGATGCGGATCTTCGAGGCGTGCAACTGCATGTCGCCCGCTTCCGGTCCGAAGGCGTCGGTGTAGTGGTCGACACAGAGGGCCAGGCTGCGATGCACCTCTTCGAGGGCGAGCGGCAACTGTTCCAGGATTTGCGACTCCCGCAGCCGGCGCTCATGTTCTTCCGAGATGCGCGACTGAAGCCACTGGAAGCTCATGGGGAGGGACTATGGTAGCAAAAAGCTTTCAGCTATCAGCTTTCAGCTTTCAGCTTTCAGCCAGCGAGGCTGCGGCCACAGGCCTTAGAGGCACAGATTCACCGCCGAGCCGCAGTTGAGCC